>NZ_JBIVLI010000018.1:0-198485 GCF_044751205.1 Streptomyces sp. NPDC088732 | reverse complement strand
TGCAGGGGGGACCCTGTGGGAGAGTAGGACGCCGCCGAACAATTCTTCAGCCTCAACCCCCGAGCTCATGCTCGGGGGTTGAGGCTTTTTTGCGTCCACTACAGTTGGCTTCGTGCGCTACGACCTGGTCATTTTCGACAACGACGGGGTGCTCGTCGACAGCGAGCCGATCGCGAACCATGTGCTCGCCGATCTGCTGACCGAGCACGGGCATCCGACGAGCTACGAGGACTCGTTGCGGGACTACATGGGTTCGGCCATGCACCGCGTGCACGACCTGGTGGCCGAGCGGTCGGGGCAGCGGTTGCCGGAGGACTTCGACGCGACGTACTACGCGCGGGTCTTTGAGGGTTTCCGCCGGGAGCTCCAGCCGGTGCCGGGCGTCGCGGACGTTCTGGAGAAGCTGGACGCGGACGGGGTGCCGTACTGCGTGGCGTCGTCGGGCAGCCATGAGCGGATCCGGGTGGCGCTGCGGAAGACCGGTCTGTACGGGCACTTCGGTGAGGAGCGCATTTTCAGTTCGCAGGATGTGGGCCGGGGCAAGCCGGCGCCCGATCTGTTCCTGCACGCGGCACGTGCGATGGGCGTACCGCCCGAGCGGTGTGCGGTGGTGGAGGACAGCCTGCTGGGGGTGGAGGCCGCGGTCGCGGCGGGGATGGACGTGTACGGCTTCACGGCGATGACCCCGCCGGCGCGGCTGGAGGAGGCGGGGTCGGCGGGGACGCTCACGCTCTTCGCCGAAATGGTGGGCCTGCCGGGAAAACTGATGATGTGATCGACCTACCCGTCCGTAGGGTTCGGCCCTACGCTGCTCGCTCATGGACGGCATCGACGGCAGATTGCGTCATGGGCGGGCCTCCCTGGCCGTCAGCTTCTTCTCGCAAGGTGTGGCCTTCGCGCTCCTGGTGACGCGCATCCCGGCCCTGCAGGATCGATACGACATCAGTGACGCGCTGCTGCCGCTGTTCCTTGCGGCGGTGCCCGTCCTGGCCGGTGTCGGAAGCGTGGCGACCGAGCACCTGGTGAAGCGCGTACGGCCGAGCACGGTGCTGCGCTGGGTGCAGCCGGTGGTGTGCCTGGCGCTGCTGGGCGCAGGTTCCGGCGACACGATGTGGGAACTGGCTCTGTCGCTCGCGGTGTTCGGCATCTGTGTCGGCGGGCTCGACGCCTCGATGAACATGCTCGGCGTGAGCCTCCAGCGCACGTACGGCCGCAGCATCATGCTGGGCTTCCACGCCGCCTACAGCTTCGGCGGCATCCTCGGTGCGTCCCTGGCCTGGGCGGGCGCGCACTGGCACCTGTCGCTCGCGGTGCTGTACGGGCCGGTGGTGGCGGTGCTGATCCCGCTGACGCTGGTGGGCAGCCGCTGGTACGTCGACCAGGCGGCCGACGCGCCCGCGGGGAAGCCGGCGCCGGGCGGAGCCGATGCCCCCGCGTCCGGCGCGTCCGTCGCGATGCGCATGCTGCTGCCGCTGTGCCTGGTGATGGCGTTCGCGTACATCGGCGACTCGACGGTCTCCAACTGGAGCGCGAAGTACCTCCAGGACGTCCTCGGCAGCTCCGAGCAACTGGCGACGGTCCCGTACAACGTCTACATGGTGACGACCCTGCTCGGCCGGTCGGTCGGGGACTTCGGAGTGCGGCGCTTCGGGGCCGCGGCCGTCGTGCGGGTCGGGGCGCTCGTCGCGGTGGCCGGGTTCGCGGTCGTGGCGGTGGCGCCGGGGCCGTGGGTGGGCATGCTGGGCTTCACGCTGCTGGGCTTCGGGCTGTGCGTGATCGTGCCGCAGACCTTCGCCGCGGCCGGGCGGATGTTCCCGGGGGCGTCGGACACAGCGATCGCGCGGCTCAACATCTTCAACTACGTGGGCTTCCTGGTGGGTTCGCCGCTGGTGGGCGCGCTGGGTGACGCGTGGAGCTACCGTGGCGCGATGCTGGTGCCGATGGTGCTGGTGGCCGCCACACTGCTGTACGCCCGCTCGTTCGGAGCCGAGCCCGCCCGATACGGTGGCGACCATGAGCGGCCGCGCACAGCTGATGTGGGACGAGCAGGTAACGGGCTATGACTTCGGTCGCGGGCACCCGATGGATCCGGTGCGGCTCGCGCTGACCATGGGGCTGGTCCGGGCATTCGACCTGGACAAGGCGGCGGCGGTCGTTTCCGCGCCGGCCGCCGGGGACTCGACGCTGGGGCTGGTCCACGACGCCGAGTACGTCGCCGCGGTGCGGCGGGCGTCGGCCGACCCCAAGGCGCTGACGGAGCTGTCGTACGGCATCGGCACCGACGACAACCCGGCCTTCGCGGGGATGCACGAGGCCTCGGCGCTGATCGCCGGCCAGTCGGTGGGCGCGGCCGAGGCGGTCTGGCGCGGCGAGGCCGCGCACGCGGTGAACTTCGCCGGCGGTCTGCACCACGCGATGCCGGGGACGGCCTCGGGTTTCTGCGTCTACAACGACGCCGCGCTCGCCGTCGCGCGGCTGCTGGAGCTGGGCGCCGAGCGTGTGGTCTACGTGGACGTGGACGTGCACCACGGAGACGGGGTCCAGGCCGTGTTCTGGGACGACCCGCGGGTGCTGACCATCTCGCTGCACGAGCACCCTCGCACCTTGTTCCCGCAGACGGGCTGGCCGGAGGAGACCGGTGGCGCGGGCGCGGAGGGCGGCGCGGTGAACCTGGCGCTGCCGGCCGGCACCGGGGACGCGGGCTGGCTGCGGGCCTTCCACGCGGTGGTGCCGGAGCTCGTCGCCGCGTTCCGGCCGCAGGCGCTGGTCACCCAGCACGGCGCCGACACGCACTTCGAGGACCCGCTGGCGCATCTGGCGGTGAGCCTGGACGCCCAGCGCGCGGTGGCGGAGGCCCTGCACGGCCTGGCGCACGAGCATGCCGAGGGCCGCTGGGTGGCGCTCGGCGGCGGCGGGTACGCAGTGGTGGACGTTGTACCACGGTCGTGGACGCACCTGGTGGCCATCGCCGCGGGCCGGCCGGTGGCTCCGGAGTCGGCGACGCCCGAGGAGTGGCGTGCGGAGGTGTACCGCAGGACCCGGCAGACCGGCCCGCTGCGGATGACGGACGGCCGGGACGGGTCCTTCACGGGGTTCCACGACGCGGGGTACGACCCGGCGGACCGGTTGGACCAGGCGATCCTCGCGACCCGGCGGGCGGTGTTCCCGCTGCACGGACTGCTGCCGTAGGGCTCTGCCGACACGGGCGCTCAAACCGTGTCGCGCAGCAGCTCCGCGGCCCGTTCGGCGATGGCGTAGACCGTGGCGTTGGTGTTCGCGGAGACCAGGCGCGGCATCACCGAGGCATCGGCCACGCGCAGGCCGTCCACGCCGCGCACCCGCAGGGCGGGGTCGACGACGGCGTGTGCGTCGGTGCCCATGCGGCAGGTCCCGGCGTAGTGGTTGTAGGAGCGCAGATTGCGGCACAGGCAGGCACGCAGTGACTTCTCGCCGAGGGCGTCCGGGCCGGGCAGGACCTCCCCGTCGCTCCAGTCCGCGAGCGCGGGGGCGGCGGCGATCTCCCGGGCGGCGCGCAGGCCCTGGACCATGGCGTCGAGGTCGCGGATGTCCGCGTAGTACCGCGGGTCGATGCGCGGGGGCGCGCCGGGAGCGGTGCCTGCCAGGCGGATCGTGCCGTGGCTGAACGGTGTCATGAGGGCGACCGTGATCGTCCATCCCCGGCCGGGCCCGGGTCCCGGCAGGCTGTCCTCGCGCAGGGGGACGTCGACCATCTGCAACTGCACATCGGGCCCGGGGACCCCCGGGCCGCTGCGGATCAGCCCCTGGACCTCGCCGTGGTTGCCGGTGCCGGGCGGTACGGGACGGGCCGAGCGGTGGACGACGCCGGACAGGACGTGGTCCTGGAGGTGCGAGCCGACGCCGGGCAGGTGCACCGCGGTGGGGATGGCGAGGGTCCGCAGGTGGGTGCGCGGTCCGATGCCGGAGAGCATGAGCAGTTGCGGGGTGCCGACGGCTCCCGCGGTCAGGACGACCGCTCCGGAGCGGGAGCGGCGCGCAGTGCGCAGTTCGGTGCCGGCGGCGTACTCGACGCCCGTGCAGCGGTCGCCGTCGAGGGTGACCCGGTGGACGAGGGCGCCGGTCACGACGTGCAGGCCGGGCCGGTGCAGGACGGGCCGCAGGTAGGCCGTGGCGGCGTCCTGCCGGATGCCGCCGGAGATGCTGAGGTCGCCCCGGCCGAATCCCTCCTCCAGACCCCCGGCGAGGTCCCGGGCCTCGCGGTGCCCGGTCTGCACCGCGGCGCGCAGGAAGTCCTCGGCGAGCGGGTGCGGGTCGGCGGCGGGGCCGACCCGCAGCGGACCGTCCATGCCGCGCAGCGCCGGATCGCGGTCCGCGACACCGGTGAGGTTCTCGCTGCGCTTGAAGGCGGGCAGGAGGTCGTCGAAGCCCCAGCCGGGAGCGCCCTCGGCGGCCCAGGCGTCGTAGCTCGTGCGGTGGCCGCGCAGGAAGTTCATGGCGTTGATCGCCGAGCTGCCCCCGAGGCCGCGGCCGCGGGGCCACGGCACGGTGATGCCGGTCTCGGTCTGCGGGGTGGTGCGGTCCGCCCAGTCCAGGGGGGTGTTCAGCAGACTCGGCCAGGCCGGCGGCTGGGCCACGCCGGGCGGGTGGTCGGCTCCGCCGGCCTCCAGCAGGAGCACACGCGCGGCCTCGTTCTCGGACAGGCGCGCGGCCAGCGCGCATCCCGCGGACCCGGCCCCCACGACGACGTAGTCGAACTCGGTTCCGTTCGGAAAGCTGTCGGTCACGGTGAACCGCCCCTCGGTGGCGTGCGGTTTGCCCCCTTGTGGGAAGTGTAGGAAGAACCGCGGCCGGGTGAGGAGCCTGTCGGGCAGCGGGCCCGAACGGCCACCTCACGGGAGTGATGTCGGGCTTGTTCCGGTGCGTGCCCGCCCGGGGCCGGGTCACCATCGGCCCGTGGTGAGTGTGGGCGCGCTGCGCGCGCATCTGGTGGGGGTGGGGATCGCCGGGCCGGTGGCGACGACGCGGGAGCGGAGCCTGCGCAGCTACCGGCTCTTCGCCGCCGGGGACCCGCGGCAGACCCTCGGGCTGGATCCGGGGCGGACGTGGACGTCGTCCGACGTGCTGGGCCTGATGGCTGACCAATGCGGGGTTTCGCCTGATCCGCGCCACACTTCCGGGCAGGATGTGATCGACCCGGACCGTACGCTGGCCGGTCTCGACGCCTTCGCCGCTCGTCTGCGGCAGGCGGCGCGGCACAGGGAGCCGGTCCTGCTCGGGACCGGGCATCCGCAGCGGCTCCTGGGTTTCTACGCCGGATTGGCCGCCGCCCTGTCGGCGGCGGGATGTCCTGTCCTCACCCCATCGCATGGTCGACGTGTCGACATGCCGACGCAATTCGGCCTACGCCCCCACAACCTGCGCTACGTAGGGGGCGTCGCGGTGCTCCGTGATGCGCCGGGTGAGGGCGCCCGGGGTGCGCCCGGAGTGCACACGCACTCCCCGCTCCCGGTTCGGGTCGCCCTGGCCGGCGCGGCGACGCGCGGCGGCCCGCTGCCGAGCCTCGTCGTCGGGGATCACGGCTGGGTCTGCGGGGCAGGTCAGCTGGGCATTGAGGCCATGGGACTGGCCGACTCCGACGACCCCGCCGTTTTCGTCGCCCAGGCCGAGGGCAGGGTTTCGGTCGTGGTTCCGCTTGATGACGCTGTGCGGTCCGATTACTACCGACCGCTTACGCGCTATGTACTCAATCGAGCGTGTCTGTCACAGTAGTCAACCGATCGCTACTCCTCTTCCCCACTTGCATCATGCGCACCTAATCTGGGGAGGAGCGCACATGCGAGAGGGAGTCACCGGAGGGGAAGCCGGTGCCCGTCATGTGCGGAAGGTTCAGGTGTGTCATGGCTTCAAGCGAGAGGCCTCTCAACGAGGTCGTGTTCCTGACCGTGGCAGAGGTCGCCGCGGTGATGCGAGTGTCCAAGATGACCGTGTATCGGTTGGTGCACAGCGGTCATCTGCCGGCGATCCGGGTGGGGAGGTCCTTCCGCGTCCCGGAGCAGGCCGTCCATGACTATCTTCGCGAGTCCTACGTGGGGGTGGAAACTGCCTGACGACTGCCTCGGTTTATGCTCGGTGCCCCCGGGCGGGTAGGCTTGGCCGACGTAGGTCGTGTGGGCTCGGACGCCCCGCACCGAGTGAAAACGAAGCGAGGGTAGTCGTGGGCTCTGTCATCAAGAAGCGGCGCAAGCGTATGGCCAAGAAGAAGCACCGCAAGCTGCTGAAGCGGACGCGTGTGCAGCGCCGTAACAAGAAGTAGTCGAGCTGCGCGTCGCTCTTCCCACTGCCCTCTCCCCACCGCCGTCCGCGGTGGGGAGAGGGCAGTGGCGTTTCCGGTGCGGGCGGCAGGGCAGCCGTGACGGGGAGCGGTACCGCCCGGCCGCGGCCGGACGGGCCCGGCATCCTGGGATCTCCTTGACCGCCCTGACGGTGTTCGTACGGTCGAGCGTCATCACGGCGCAACATCGAACCGATACGGTGCGTATATGCGGTAAGTAGGAAGGCGCTGATCTTGGGCAAAGTGGTGCTCGTGACGGGGGTCGCCCGCCAGCTCGGCGGCCGGCTGGTACGACGGATCATGCGTGAACCCGATGTCGACCGGGTGGTCGGTGTCGATGTGCTGCCGCCGGAGCATCAGCTGGACGGTGCCGAGTTCGTGCGCGCCGACATCCGGCATCCGATGATCGCGAAGGTGCTCGCCGAGCACTCCGTGGACACCGTGGTGCACATGGACGTCAGCGGGACGCTGCCGGGCCGCAACAGCCGCGCGGCGGTCAAGGAGACCAACGTCATCGGCACCATGCAGCTGCTCGGCGCCTGCCAGAAGGCCCCGACCGTGCGGCGCCTGGTGGTCAAGTCCACGACGAGCGTGTACGGATCGGCCCCGCGCGACCCGGCGGTCTTCACCGAGTCCATGCCCGCGAAGTCGCTGCCCACCGGCGGCTTCGCCAAGGACGCCGTGGAAGTCGAGGGCTATGTGCGGGGCTTCGCCCGCCGCCGTCCGGACGTGGCGGTCTCGGTGCTGCGCTTCGCGAACATCCTGGGCCCGCACGCCGACACGCCCCTGGCGGAGTACTTCGCGCTGCCGGTGCTGCCGACCGTGCTCGGGTACGACCCGCGACTGCAGTTCGTCCACGAGGACGATGTCATGGACGTCCTGCTGCTTGCCCTGCGCGACGAGGGCAACGGCACCATCAACAGCGGGACGTTCAACATCGCCGGCGACGGGGTGCTGCTGCTGTCGCAGACGGCCCGGCGGCTCGGCAAGCCCACCGTGCCGGTGCTGCTGCCCGCGGTCACCTGGGTGGGGCAGATGCTGCGCACCGCCGGGGTCACGGACTTCTCGCGCGAGCAGATCCGGCTGCTCACCCATGGCAGGGTGGTGGACACGACGCAGATGCGCGAGACTCTCGGCTTCACCCCGAAGTACACCACCGCCGAGACCTTCAGCGACTTCGCCCGCAGTCGCGGCCCGGGGCTGCTTCCGCCCGAACTGCTCGCCCGTACCGTGGACCGGCTCGCCGCGCTGGTGCCCGCGGGCGGCCCTGAGAACTGAGCTTGTGAGCACTCCTGCGAGGAGGAACCGCGCCATGGCGGATGCCAAGGTCATCCCGTTCGACGAGGACACGCGAACGCGGAGGGGGGCGTCGCGGCCGCGGGGACGGGCGGCCGCCCGCAAGCCGGTTGAGGCCTCCGGCGCGAACGCGCTGGCCGCACTGCCGGTCGAGGACAGCACCGGGGACCCGGCCGCCGCCGGACCGGAGGAGTCCGGCCCGCCCGCCGCGGCCTCCGGCCCGGAGGCCGGTGCGGACGCCGGGGCGACCGGCCCCGCCCCGGAGGGGGCCCACGACGGCACGCGGCCGGCCGCCGGTGGCGGACCGCTGGTCGCCGCGCTCGGCCAGGCCGCCGACCGGCTGCTCGGCGGTCCCTGGGAGCGCCGGGTGGCACACGGCCTGGCTTTCCTGCGCCGCCGCGTCACCGGGGACTACGAGGTCGACGACTTCGGCTACGACGAGGACCTCACCGACCAGTTGCTCATGTCGCTGCTGCGGCCGCTGTACGAGTCGTACTTCCGGGTCGAGGTGAAGGGCATCGAGAACATCCCGGCCGAGGGCGGCGCCCTGGTGGTGGCCAACCACTCCGGGACGCTGCCGCTGGACGGGCTGATGATGCAGGTCGCCGTCCACGACAACCACCCGGCGGGGCGGCATCTGCGCCTGCTCGCGGCGGACCTGGTCTTCGTGCTGCCGCTGGTGAACGAACTGGCACGCAAGGCCGGGCACACCCTGGCCTGCGCCGAGGACGCGCAGCGGCTGCTGGAGCGCGGCGAGGTCGTCGGTGTGATGCCGGAGGGCTTCAAGGGGCTCGGCAAACCGTTCTCGGAGCGCTACAAGTTGCAGCGCTTCGGGCGGGGCGGCTTCGTGGCGACCGCGCTGAAGACCCGGGTGCCGATCGTGCCGTGCTCCATCGTGGGCGCGGAGGAGATCTACCCGATGATCGGCAACGCGAAGACCGCGGCGCGGCTGCTGGGCTTCCCGTACTTCCCGATGACACCGACGTTCCCGTGGCTCGGGCCGCTCGGGCTGGTGCCGCTGCCGACCAAGTGGACCATCCAGTTCGGCGAGCCGATCGCCACGGACGGCTACGCGCCGGAGGCGGCGGAGGACCCGATGCTGGTCTTCAACCTCACCGACCAGGTACGGGAAACGATTCAGCACACGCTCTACAAGCTGCTGGTACAGCGGCGTTCGGTGTTCGTCTGAGCTCCTGCCGCGGCAACCCGCGATCGGCACATGGCGAGGGCCGGTGCCCGGGACGATTCCCGGGCACCGGCCCTCGCCGTGTGCCGACCGGCCGGCTACTCGCCGTTGTCGTCCTCCGTGCCCAGGCCGAGACCCGGGAGGAGGCCCGGCAGCAGCGGGGGAAGCGTGACGGACGGCTGTGCCGTCTCGCCGGAGCCGCTGGACGGGCTGCCGCTGCTCGCCGGAGGGTTGAGCAGTCCGTCCGTGCCGCCGATGAAACCGCCGTCGGAGCTCTTGGACGCCGACGGGCTGGCCTTCTCCGTACCGCGCTCGACGGAGCGGTCGCTCGCGGAGTCGCTCGACGAGGGGGACGGCCCACGCGTGCCGCTGCCGGAACGGGCGCCGCTGCCCGGGGTGCCGCCCCGCCCGTCGACCGCGGTGGCGGCGGGGGGCAGCAGCTTCTGCAGCGGGGCGACTTCCTGCTCTATGGCGTCGAAGACCGAGGTGACCTTGTTGCCGACGTCGCTGAGCTTGTTGGGCAGCCGGTCGCGCAGCTCGGTCCAGCCCTTGCGGTGGTTGCTGGAGAACGCGGAGAGCGTCTCCATCGGCCGCAGGGAGCCGTCCTTGCGATACGCGGCGGTGAGCAGCCGGTGGCCCTCGGTGGCCTCCTGCTGCATACCGGACAGCGCCCGGCGGATCTCGCCCACCGACTCGTCGTCGAGTTGGCCGCCGCGCCCGCGCTCCATGAGGCGGCGGGCCTCCTGGAGCCGGGTGGAGGCGAGGTCGAGATAGACCTTGCCGCGGTCGGCGTCGTCGTCGGCGAGGTTGAGGCGCATGTCCTCCATGCCCCGCTTGAGCCCGTACAGCGTGTCACCGGGGAGCGCGTCGGTGCTCGCGGCGGCCACGCCGCCGAAGGCACCGGCCGCCACGCCCACCGACAGCCCGCCGGCGGCCAGCCGGCGCGACCACGCGGAACGGGGCCTCAGTTTGCCCATGCCGCGGCCGCCCGCGCGGTGTGCGCCGCGGCCGCCGTCGCGTTGCTCCGGGACCGTCAGCGTGCCGTCGGCGAGCGCGGCTTCCATCGCCGCGATCAGCTGGGCACGTTGCACGGTCTTGGCCTCGGGGTCCAGCGTCGGCCGCGGAACGTCCTCCAGGGCGTCCGCCAGGGCCAGAAGCCTTCCCTGACCCGGATCCGCATGCCGGTCCGCGGCGTGGGCGCCGTGCTGCTCGCCGGCGTGCGCCTGTTGGCCGTCGTCCTCAAGGGCGTCGGCGAAGGCGTTCGCCCGCCGGTGCGCCGTTGGGTTCGCGATCACGGGCGGCACCTCCTCTCGTCATCCACCTCGACTCCCCGTTGTGCCTGCAAGGTTCCACACCTTGAGCCCTTCCACCCGATCGAGTGATCGGAAGCGGGCAGGGCACGGCAGTGGGGGGTCCGCATGTGATGCAACGAGCGCCGTACGCCCAGGGTTACGCCCAGGGTTGCGCACTCATGATGATCGGACCGTGAAGACAGTCGCAAGATGAAGTCCCATCCATGGCGTTCATCGCGCGTCGTCGGGAAGCAGCCGGGCGAGGGTCCGTACGGCCCGGTACTGCAGGGTCTTGATCGCGCCTTCGTTCTTCCCCATGATGCGTGCCGTCTCGGCGACGGACAGGCCCTGCAGGAAGCGCAGGGTCACGCACTCCTGCTGCTGGGGGTTGAGCTTGCGCACCGCGCGGAGCAGCGACTCGTTGGACAGCGACTCCAGGACGCAGTCCTCCGGGCTGGGCTCGACCTCGTTGGCGTCGAGCATCTCCCCGGTGGTCACCTCCAGCCGGAAGCGGCTGGACTTGAAGTGGTCGGCGACCAAGTTGCGCGCGATGGTCACCAGCCAGGCGCCGAAGTCGCGGCCCTGCCAGGTGAACGTGCCGATCCGGCGCAGCGCGCGCAGGAAGGTCTCGCTGGTGAGGTCCTCGGCGGTCGCCTTGCCCCCGACGCGGTAGTAGATGTAGCGGTACACGGTGTCGGAGTAGTGGTCGTACAGCCGCCCGAAGGCCTCGGTCTCCCCGGCCTGGGCGCGTTCGACCAGGTCCATCATCCGCCCGCTGTCGGTGTCGGACGCGGGCCGGCGCGTGGAGGCGCCCGAGGACCGTGCGGTCTGCGAGGTGCTGCGGGCACGTCTGCCGACCGCCGCCCGGCCGTCGGCGAGCGCATAGGTCGCCAGCGCGGGGCCGGCGGGCACTGCTGCGGCGAGTGCTGGCACGGGCACGGCGTACGCGGGGACAACGCGCAGCAGGTGCTCAGCCACCAGTGCGCGCAGCGTAGCCAGGCCAGAGGCGTCAACCCCGGTGTGTGGGTACACGGGACTCCCAGAGGCAGAACTTCCATCACGTGCAGTACGGAACCGTTCACTCGTCGTAGCGACGCGTGGGAACCGGCTTGCGTTTGAGGAGAATAACGCTTCGTACAGGCGACGCTACACCGAGTTGCTGAAATCGCCGGTTCCGCCCACTCTCTGGCGGAATGGTGATCGATCAATTATCGAACACCGAAACGTACTTGACCACATAGCGTCGTGAAATGCTCGCGTGGAGAGCGTGTTGTGGCTGTGTGGTCATGTGGCGACTGACGGGACGCCAGAGGGGTACAACGGTGTGTCGCACATCGGCCCCGGACCGGGGCCGATGCTCAGCGGCGGCGGCGCTGCAGGGCCACCGCGGCGGCGGCGCCGCCCGCGACCGCCCCGACCCCGGCGGCGGCCGGAATGCCGATTTTCGCGGCCTTGCGGCCGGTGCGGTAGTCGCGCAGCCGCCAGCCCATTTCGCGCGCGTGTTTGCGCAGTCGCGTATCGGGATTGATCGCGTATGGATGTCCGACCAACGACAGCATCGGGATGTCGTTCGACGAATCGCTGTACGCGGCGCAGCGCGACAGTTCGAGTCCCTCGGCCGCGGCGAGCGCCCGGACCGCCTCGGCCTTCGCCGGACCGTGCAGCGGCTCGCCGACCAGCCGGCCGGTGTAGATCCCGTCGACGTGCTCGGCGACGGTGCCCAGGGCACCGGTCAGCCCGAGCCGCCGGGCGATGATCGTGGCGGTCTCGACGGGCGCGGCGGTGACCAGCCACACCCGCTGCCCGGCGTCCAGGTGGGCCTGGGCGAGCGCGCGGGTGCCGGGCCAGATCTTGCCCGCCATGTACTCGTCGTAGATCTCCTCGCCGATCGACATGAGCTCCTCGACGCGGTGCCCCTTGACGATCGACAGCGCGCTCTCGCGCACGTCCTGCATGTGCTCGGGGTCCTCGGACCCGGCGATGCGGAAGTAGGCCTGCTGCCACGCGAAGCGCGCCAGGTCGCGGCTGCGGAAGAACTTCCTCTTGTACAGCCCGCGCCCGAAGTGGAAGATCGCGGCGCCCTGCATGACCGTGTTGTCCAGGTCGAAGAAGGCGGCCGCGTGGGGATCGCCGACGACCGGGAACGCGGGAAGGGCGGTCCGTGCCGCCTTCTTCGCCACGGGCGCCGCGAGGGCGGCCTCGGCCGCGGCCTCGCCCGCCAGCACGCTGCGTGCAGTGGCGGAGCGCTTACGGGGGGTGAGCCATCGCAGAGCGGCCATGGGGCGAGCATAGCCAGTCTGTTGGGCACTTCCGGTGCTCAGATGGAGCAGGTGAATGAACTCCGAGCGACAGAAGTGTTACTCCCGTCACGGTCGGTTGACGCCGGGCAGGGGCAGAATGGCCGGCATGAGTCCCCTGTTCGGACGCGGCCCCCGCCAGGACGCCGCGGGTCCTGCTGTTTCCGCCGATCCCGTCGATCCCGCCTCCCGCACGGTCACGCTGATCACGAAGCCCGGCTGCCACCTGTGCGACGACGCCCGCGCCGTCGTCGGCAAGGTGGTCGCCGAGGCCGGCTGCCGCTTCGAGGAGCGCGACATCACCCAGGACGAGGAGCTGCACCGCGCGTACTGGGAGCAGATCCCGGTCGTCCTGATCGACGGGGAACAGCACACGTTCTGGCGTGTCGACGAGGCCCGGCTGCGCCGCGGGCTGGGCCTCTGAGGCCTCCGGGGCCACGGGTGGGTGATTTGCGCGTGTTCCTCTGGGCGCGTGTGCTCGATTACCATCAAGGCGTTTTGTGTGCTGCGGGGGTATGTACGTAAGGATGGTGACGGCGTGCTCCCGGGCAGGCTTCTGACGCGCGGCGGCTATGCCGTCGTGGACGTCGAGGCCACCGGTTCGAGCTCGCGGCGGAACCGCGTGGTCGAGCTGGCGGTCGTTCTGATGGACCGCGATTTCGTCGCACAGGGCGAGTTCTCGACCCTGGTGGACCCCGAGGGCCCGGTCGGCCCCACCCACATCCACGGCATCGAGTCCCACCATGTCGAGGCGGCCCGTGCGCCGCTGTTCTCCCAGATCGCCCCCGGGCTGCTCGCCCTGCTGCGCGGCCGGGTGCTGGTCGGGCACAACGTGGGCTGCGACCGGGCGTTCCTGGCGGCGGAGTACGGCCGCATCGGCATCCGGTTCCCCGAGGTGCCGGAGCTGTGCACCATGCGGATGGCGGCGCAGCGCGAGCCCGTGCCGCGGGGCCTGAGCCTGCGGGCGTGCGCCGAGGCGGCCGGGCTGACCGGCTGGTCGGCGCACACCGCGCTCGGCGACGCGCGGGCGACCGCCCGGCTGTTCACCGCGTACGTCCGGGAACTGCCGCAGTGGCCCGCGCACGCGGAGCAGGAGCTGGCGCGCGCCGCCGGGGTCGAGTGGCCCCGGCTCGCGGGGACGGACACGCCCTGGGTGGAGCGCAGGGGTACGGAGCGACCGCTGATGCGGAACGTTCCTGTACAAAAGGTGGCTTCTTCTGTCCGTAATGGGGGCGCGTGATGCCGGTCACTTCCCCAGGGCAAATCGGACACCATCTTTGTGCACGCGTTCACAAAGACATAGCCTGGCGTGTACGGGGCGGCCCCATCGAGGGGTGCCGTCCGCAGCCCAGCTCTACCCGCAGGAGCATCGTGGCAACTGGCCGAACTCACCGACCGGCGACCCGGAGCCGAGGGATTCCCGAGGCCACCGTCGCCAGGCTCCCGCTGTACCTGCGGGCCCTGACCGCGCTCTCCGAGCGATCGGTGCCCACGGTGTCGTCGGAGGAACTCGCGGCGGCGGCCGGAGTGAACTCCGCCAAGCTCCGCAAGGACTTCTCCTACCTCGGTTCCTACGGAACCCGCGGTGTCGGCTACGACGTCGAGTACCTCGTGTACCAGATCTCCCGCGAGCTGGGCCTGACCCAGGACTGGCCGGTCGTGATCGTCGGTATGGGCAATCTCGGTGCCGCGCTCGCCAACTACGGCGGCTTCGCCTCCCGCGGTTTCCGCATCGCCGCGCTCATCGACGCGGACGCGGCGCTCACCGGCCGGCCGATCGCGGGGCTGCCGGTGCGGCACGCGGACGAGCTGGAGTCCATCGTGCGGGACAACCACGTGTCCATCGGCGTGATCACCACGCCCGCCGGTGCCGCCCAGGAGGTCTGCGACCGCCTGGTGACCGCCGGGGTCACCTCGATCCTGAACTTCGCCCCGACCGTGCTGACCGTCCCCGACGGGGTCGACGTCCGCAAGGTCGACCTCTCCATCGAACTGCAGATCCTCGCCTTCCACGAGCAGCGCAAGGCCGGCGAGGAACTGGAGGGCGCTCTCTCGGTTCCCCCGGTGGCGGCCAAGGCGGTCCGCGACGGCGACCGCCCGGGACCTGACGGGGACGTCCCCGCCGTGATGCCGGCATGAGCCTCCTCGTGGTCGGGCTGAGCCACCGCACCGCCCCGGTCGGCGTCCTGGAGCGGGCCGCGCTCGCCGAGGACACCAAGGCCGATCTGCTGCACGACGTGCTGGCCGCGGAGCCGGCCAGTGAGGCGGCGGTGCTGTCGACCTGCAACCGCATCGAGCTGTACGCGGACGTCGACAAGTTCCACGCCGGGGTCGCCGAGCTGTCCACGCTGCTCGCCCGGCACAGCGGCGTCGGGCTGGACGAGCTCACCCCGCACCTGTACGTCCACTACGAGGACCGGGCCGTCCACCACCTGTTCTCGGTCGCCTGCGGCCTGGACTCCATGGTTGTCGGCGAGGGCCAGATCCTCGCCCAGATCAAGGACATGCTCGGCCTCGGCCAGGAGCTGCACACCGCCGGCCGGACCCTGAACGACCTGTTCCAGCAGGCGCTGCGGGTCGGCAAGCGGGCCCACTCCGAGACCGGGATCGACCGGGCCGGGCAGTCGCTGGTCACCTTCGGCCTGGACCAGATGGCACAGGCCATCGGCGGCACCGGCTTCGCCGAGTGGGGCAGGGGCAAGCGCGCACTGGTCGTCGGCGCGGGCTCGATGAGCTCGCTCGCCGCAGCGACCCTGGCCCGGGCCGGGGCCGGCGAGATCGTGGTCGTCAACCGCACGCACGAGCGCGCCGAGCGGCTGGCCGAGTCCGTCGGCGGCCGCGCGGTGCCCATGGACGACCTGGCCGCGGAACTGCCGCACGCCGACATCGTGGTGTCCTGCACCGGCGCGACCGGCCTGGTGCTGACCGCCGACACGGTCGCCCGCGCCACCCTGACCCGCGCCCTGCGCGCCGCCGGCGGGCCGGCCGCGCCCATCGGCATGCTCGACCTGGCGCTGCCGCGGGACATCGACCCGCTGGTGCACGCCATCGACGGAGCGCATCTCACCGACCTGGAGACCATCGGCACGGCCGCGGCCGACGCCCCCATGGCGGCGGACGTCGACCAGGTCCGAAAGATCGTTTCCGCAGAGGTCGAGGCGTTCGGCGCCGCCCAGCGCGCCGCGCACATCACGCCGACCGTGATCGCCCTGCGCGCGATGGCCGCCGAGGTGGTCGCCACCGAGCTCGCCCGCCTCGACGGCCGGCTGCCCGGTCTGGACGAGCGCGAACGCGCCGAGGTGACCCAGACCGTGCGCCGCGTGGTGGACAAACTCCTCCACGCGCCCACCGTGCGGGTCAAGCAGCTTGCGGGCGAACCCGGCGGAGCCGGGTACGCTGACGCGCTGCGCGAACTCTTCGACCTGGACCCGCAGGCGGTCGCCGCCGTCAGCCGGGCCGACTCCCCGGCCGTACCGGTGGTCCCGCCGCCGGCCGCGTCGACCGGGGCCGTCACGACTGAACCGAATCGAGGGCGGGCATGACAAGGCCCACCGCACTGAAACTGGGAACCCGGCGCAGCGCGCTGGCGATGACGCAGTCGGGACTGGTCGCCGACCAGGTGCGCCGGCTCACCGGCCGCGACGTGGAACTGGTGGAGGTCACCACCTACGGCGACGTCTCCCGCGAGCACCTGGCGCAGATCGGCGGCACCGGGGTGTTCGTCTCCGCGCTGCGCGACGCGCTGCTGAGCGGTGAGATCGACTTCGCCGTCCACTCCCTGAAGGACCTGCCCACCGGCGACGCCGAAGGGCTGACGCTGGCCGCGATCCCGTCCCGCGAGGATTCGCGGGACGCGTTGGTGGCCCGCGACGGCCTGACCTTCGAGCAGCTCGCCACGGACCCGCGCGGTGCCCGGATCGGCACCGGCTCGCCGCGCCGCGCCGCCCAGCTGAACGCCTGGGCCCGCTCGCTCGGCGTGCGCATCGAGACCGTGCCGATCCGCGGCAACGTGG
This sequence comes from Streptomyces sp. NPDC088732, assembly GCF_044751205.1. Classification (NCBI taxonomy): domain Bacteria; kingdom Bacillati; phylum Actinomycetota; class Actinomycetes; order Kitasatosporales; family Streptomycetaceae; genus Streptomyces; species Streptomyces sp. NPDC088732. The sequence continues at coordinate 182,091 of NZ_JBIVLI010000018.1, read as the reverse complement.
ACACGCGCATCGGATACGTTGCCTCGGGCGACCTCGACGGTGTCGTCCTGGCCGCGGCCGGGCTGAGCCGGCTGGGGCGCCTGTCCGAGGTCACCGAGCTGATCTCCCCCGACGTCGTGCTGCCCGCCCCCGGACAGGGGGCGCTGGCCGTCGAGTGCTCTGCGGCCGACGCAGAGCTCGCCGCCGTGCTCGCCGGGCTCGACGACCCGTTCACCCGGGCCGCCGTGACCGCCGAGCGCGCACTGCTCGCCGCCCTGGAGGCCGGCTGCTCCGCGCCCGTGGGCGCGCTGGCGGAGCCCGCCTACGAAGGTGCCGACGGGCACATCACCGAGCTGCGCCTGCGCGGTGTCGTCGGGACCACCGACGGCTCCTCGCTGGTGCAGATGTCCATCACTGGTCCCACCCCCGTCTCTCGCGAGGAAGCTTCGGCCATGGGCCGCGAGCTCGCCGACGAGATGCTCGCCAAGGGTGCGGCCGGTCTTATGGGGGAGCGCGTACTTTGAGCCCCACCGCCGCCGCAGCGACCAACACCACGACCGCCGCCGATGCCACGGCAGGCAGTGCCGGCACCGCCGGCCGCACTGCCGACGGGCCGCCCCTTCCGGTCCTCGGGCACGTCACCTTCCTCGGTGCCGGACCCGGCGACCCGGGTCTGCTGACCCTGCGGGCCGTCGAGGCCCTGGCCCGTGCCGATCTGCTGGTCGCCGACCAGCAGGTGCTCGAAGTCGTGCGCACGCACGCCCGGGCAGGCGTGGACACGGCGGAGCCGGCCGTCGCCGAGGGCGAGTTGAGCACGTCGGCCGCCGCGACCAAGCTTTGCACGGCCTCCGCGCGCACCGGCAAGCGGGTGGTCCGAGCGGTCGCGGGCGACCCCGGACTCGACCCCCAGGCCGCCGCCGAGATGCTCGCCTGCGCCCACGCAGGCATCCCCTTCGAGGTGGTTCCGGGCGTCGCCGCGGCCGTCGGCGTGCCCGCGTACGCCGGTGTCCCGCTCAGCGGTGACGTGCGCTTCGTCGACGCGGCCACCGCCTCCACCCGCTGCTGGAGCGAGGCGGGCGCGAGCGACGCGACGGTGGTGGTCTCCACGACCCTGCAGACCGTCGCCGCCAACGCCGCCGAGCTGGTCTCCGCCGGGCGCAAGCCCGACACCCCGCTCACCGTCACCGTCGCCGGCACCACCACCCGGCAGCGGACCTGGACCGCCACGCTGGCGACCATCGCCGCCGAGCTGAAGGCCACCAAGGCGCTCCCCACCCCGGAGGGCCCCATCGCGGCGATAGCCGTGGTCGGCGAACCGACCACGCAACGCGACCTGCTCTCCTGGTTCGAGACCAAGGCCCTGTTCGGCTGGAAGGTCCTCGTGCCGCGCACCAAGGAGCAGGCGGTCTCCCTCTCGGACCAGCTGCGGTCCTACGGGGCGGTGCCGCACGAGGTGCCCACGATCGCCGTCGAGCCGCCGCGCACCCCGCAGCAGATGGAGCGCGCCGTCAAGGGCCTGGTTACCGGGCGCTACGAGTGGATCGCCTTCACCTCGGTCAACGCCGTCAAGGCGGTCCGCGAGAAGTTCGAGGAGTACGGGCTCGACGCCCGCGCCTTCGCCGGCATAAAGGTCGCGGCGGTCGGCGAGCAGACGGCGCGTGCCCTCGTGGACTTCGGCGTGAAGCCGGACCTCGTGCCCAGCGGCGAGCAGTCCGCGGCCGGGCTGCTGGAGGACTGGCCGCCCTACGACCCCGTCTTCGACCCCATCGACCGGGTCTTCCTGCCCCGCGCCGACATCGCCACCGAGACGCTCGTGGCGGGCCTGGTGGAGCTCGGCTGGGAGGTCGACGACGTCACGGCCTACCGGACCGTCCGCGCCTCGCCCCCGCCGGCGGAGACCCGCGAGGCCATCAAGGGCGGCGGCTTCGACGCGGTGCTGTTCACCTCGTCCAGCACGGTGCGCAACCTCGTCGGCATCGCCGGCAAGCCGCACAACGTCACCGTCATCGCCTGCATCGGCCCCGCCACCGCCAAGACGGCGGAGGAGCACGGGCTGCGGGTGGACGTGATGGCCCCCGAGCCGTCCGTGCAGGCGCTGGCGCAGGCCCTGGCCGACTTCGGAGTACGGCGCCGCGAGGCGGCCCTCGCGGCAGGCGACCCGGTCACCAGGCCCAGCGAGCGCCGCCCCGGCTCGCGCCGCCGCGCCCGGGTCTGAGACCCGGCGCACCCTTCGCGCCGCCCGCGAGGCGGCCGGCCCGACCGGCCGGCCGCCCCGCGGGCGTACGGCCCGGAGCCCGACATGTGGTCGGGAAGAGCACCCCTGTCGCGGGCGTACCGTGGTGAACGGAAGCCACGGCGACGGAGAGGCGCGACACGGTCATGAGCGGAAGCGGTACTCGTTACGGTCGGTTCCCCGGCGCGCGTCCGCGCCGACTGCGCACCACGCCGGCGATGCGCCGCATGGTCGCGGAGACCCGCCTCGACCCGGCCGGACTGATCCTGCCGGTGTTCGTTCGTGAAGGCATTCACGAGCCCGTGCCGCTGTCCTCGATGCCCGGCGTCGTCCAGCACACCCGCGACACCCTCCGCAAGGCCGCCGTCGAGGCCGCCGAGGCGGGCGTCGGCGGGATCATGATCTTCGGTGTCCCGCTCGACGAGAAGAAGGACGCGGTCGGCACCCCCGGCACCGACCCGGACGGCATCCTCCAGGTCGCCATCCGCGACGTCGTCTCCGAGGTCGGTGACGCGCTGGTGGTCATGGCCGACCTGTGCCTGGACGAGCACACCGACCACGGCCACTGCGGCGTCCTGGACGCCGAGGGCCGGGTCGACAACGACGCCACCCTGGAGCGCTACGCCGAGATGGCCCGCGTCCAAGCCGACGCCGGCGTCCATGTCGTCGGCCCCAGCGGCATGATGGACGGTCAGGTCGGCGTCGTCCGTGAGGCGCTGGACGCCGCGGGCCGCCAGGACGTCTCCGTGCTGGCCTACACCGCCAAGTACGCCTCCGCGTTCTACGGCCCCTTCCGCGAGGCCGTCGGCTCGTCCCTGGTGGGCGACCGCAAGACGTACCAGCAGGACCCCGCCAACTTCCGCGAGTCGCTGCGCGAGCTGACCCTCGACCTCGCCGAGGGCGCCGACATGGTGATGGTCAAGCCCGCCCTGCCCTACCTGGACGTGCTCGCCAAGTTCGCCGAGACCGTGGACGTTCCCGTCGCGGCTTACCAGATCAGCGGTGAGTACGCGATGGTCGAGGCCGCGGCCGAGCGCGGCTGGATCGACCGCGACCGCGCGATCATGGAGACCCTGACCTCGATCCACCGCGCCGGCGCGCAGCTGATCCTCACGTACTGGGCGACCGAGGTCGCGAACCGGCTCTGACCGCGCGGGGCCAACGGGCCCTTGAGCGGTGGTTTTTGACGGCCTTGGCGCATCGGCCCCGGACAGGGCCGGACCGCCGGGCCGGGACACCTGTGCGCAGGGCGGGTGTGCGGACCTGGCGGTACGGAGCCGGCTCCACGCCTGCGACCTGCGGTTTTGTGATGTCGGGGTGCGCTCGGACGCGCGTGACGCCGCCACGCCGTACTCCGGTTCCCATCGAGGTGATATTTCGTTACATCAAGTGGGTTTGCTCGCGATCCCGAATGAAAGGGGCATATCGCCGGGAAGCATCGTGGTGTCCAAACCGGGGCGGACGCGCAAGCGCCGCCGAGAAAGGAGACCGCAATGCGGGCTTCCCGATTTGTCGCCGCGCTGGGTGTCGCGGCCGCCGTGCTGATGGGTGGTGCCACGGCTGCCAGCGCCGCCACCGAGGTGGCGCCCAAGGCGGCAGCTCACGTGACGCACGACCGTGGCCACGGCTACGGCGACCGTGGCAATGACTATGGCGACCGTTGGGGTCGCGACCGGGGCCACCGCCACGACCGCTGGGGCCACCACCGTCACCACCGTCACCACGGCCGTCACCACTGGGGCCACCGCTGGGGTCACAACCGCTGACGGATGACATCGCGGGGGCGCCCTTCCGACTCGGGGGAGGGCGCCCCCGCCTTTGTGCTCAGTCCCACCAGAAGGTCCAGCACCGCTCGCCGAGCAGCGACTTCGCGTAGGTGCGGAGGGAACCACTGCCCTGGGTGATGTTGTCCGGGCAGAAGGCGAAGTGCTCCGCTGCGATCGCCTCGGCCCCGGCCTGATCCACCGGCGGCGCGGCGACGGAGAGCACCAGGACGTCGAAGGACAGGGCCACGACCCGCACGCCGAAGCGGTCCTCCCAGGAACGCAGCACGGCGCAGAGCCGGGCCACGTCGTTCTCGTGGTTGAGCGGGCCGGTCCAGCCGATGGCCGCCGGGATGTCGGCGCTGCGCCGCGCGGGGACAAGGGCCGCTCGGGGGTCCTTGAACCAACCCGCCCCGGCCACCGACGCCGCGACCTCGGCGGCCCGGACGTCCGGATCGGCCTCCGACTCCCTTGCCGGGGCCGGCCCCGGCCACTCCCGGCCGAAGGGGGCGACCAGTTCCGCCTCGTCCGCGCCGAAGTCCTCCTCGAAGTCCCAGAATCCGGCCAGGACGTCCTCGGCGTCGTGGTCGCCGGGGTACGACATCGTCCCGGGGGAGAGCTCGCGGGTGGCCGGCATCGCCGCGTCCATCGACAGCAGCAGCGGATGCAGGCCCGCCGACATGCGTGCGGGGAGCAACCGCTCCCAGGCGTCCGGTGCGGCGGCTCCGTCCGCGTGCCAGAGCAGCGGCTCGTGCCAGCAGCCCTCATTCGTCGCGTCGACGAGGCGGCCGGGCGGGAGTCCGAGTCCCAGGGACCGGCCCGAGGGGTCCTGCGCGAGTTTCGGGAGCTGGTTGGGAAGCGTCGCCATGGCCGTGAATCTATGACCCGCCACTGACAACGGCGGCCCCGGAGGGAGTCGGTACTTCCACCAGGGCCGCCGTCGAGCGGACGCGGGGCGCGTCAGAGGCGCTCGGGGGTGCGGATGCCGAGCAGCGCCATGCCCTGCCGCAGGGTGCGGGCGGTCAGGTCGCAGAGGAAGAGGCGGTTCTCCCGCAGCTCCGGGGTCTCGGCCTTCAGGACCGGGCACTGGTCGTAGAAGGTGGTGTACGCCGAGGCCAGCGAGTAGAGGTACGAGGCCAGCTTGTGCGGCTCGTACGTCTCCGAGACACCCGCCAGGGTCTCCGCGAACTCGTCCAGCAGCAGGCCGAGTGACCGCTCGGCCGGGGCCAGCGGCAGCTCAGGGTGCGCCACCGGCTTCGCGTCGCCCGCCTTCCGGAGGATCGACTGGATACGTGCGTACGCGTACTGGAGGTACACGCTCGTGTCGCCGTTGAGCGAGACCATCCGGTCGAGGTCGAAGACGTAGTCCCGGCCGAGGGAGGTGGACAGGTCGGCGTACTTGATCGCGCCGATGCCGACCTCCCTGGCCCGGTCGGCGACCTCCTCGTCCGTCAGCTCCGAGGACTTCTCCCGGATGACGGTCGCGGCGCGCTCCACCGCCTCGTCCAGCAGGTCGACCAGCCGGAAGGTCTCACCGGACCGGGTCTTGTACGGCTTGCCGTCCTTGCCGAGCAGGGTGCCGAACGGGATGTGGAGCGCCTTGACCTCGTCGGTCAGCCAGCCGGCCCGCTTGGCCGTCTCGAAGACCATTTTGAAGTGCAGGGCCTGCCGGGAGTCGACCACGTACAGCAGCGTGTTCGCGTGCAGGTCCGCGGTGCGGTTCCGGACGGCGGACAGGTCGGTCGCGGCGTAGCCGAAGCCGCCGTCGGCCTTCTGCACGATGAGCGGGACGGGCTCGCCGTCCTTGCCCTTGATGTCGTCGAAGAAGACGCACAGCGCGCCGTTGGAGCGCACGGCCACACCGGACTTCTCCAGCAGCGTGCAGGTCTCCACGAGCATGTCGTTGTAGCCGGACTCGCCGACGACGTCCTCGTCCCGGATCGCGATGTCGAGCTTGTCGTAGACCGAGTTGAAGTAGATCTTCGACTCGTCCACGAACCGCTGCCACATCGCCAGCGTCTCCGGCTCGCCCGCCTGGAGGTCCACGACCCGCTTCCGCGACCGGGTCTTGAAGTCGTCGTCGGAGTCGAAGACCGTCCGGGACGCCTTGTAGAGCCGGTTGAGGCGCGACATGGAGGCCTCGCCGGCCTCCTCGGCGGCGTCGGTGCCGTCGCGGTCCCCGTGGTCCAGCTCGTGCGGGTGCTCGACCAGGTACTGGATGAGCATGCCGAACTGGGTGCCCCAGTCGCCGATGTGGTGGCGCCGGACCACCGTCTCGCCCTCGAACTCCAGGATCTTGACGAGCGCGTCGCCGATCACGGAGGACCGCAGGTGGCCGACGTGCATCTCCTTGGCCACGTTCGGCTGCGCGTAGTCGATCACCGTGATGCCGGGGTCGGCCTTGGCGGGCACGCCGAGCCGGTCGTCGGCGGCCCGGGCGGCCAGCGTCCGGGTGATCGCGGCGTCGGCGACGGTGATGTTCAGGAACCCGGGGCCGGAGACCTCGACGTCGGCGATGAGCCCGTCGTCCTTCGGGAGGGCGGCCACGACCTCGGCGGCCAGCTCGCGCGGGTTCGCCTTGTTCCGCTTGGCGAGGCCCAGCACACCGTTGGCCTGGAAGTCGGCCCGGTCGCTACGTCGCAGCAGCGGGTCGGCACCGAGGGCGTCAGCGACGCGCTGCTGGATCGTGGCGGAAAGCGAGTTGACCGAGGCCATGGGATGGGTGCTTCCTGAGAGGGATCAGAGATCAACCCTCAGTATCCCACGCGCTACCACTCATTTTTCTCTGGGACAATTGCCGGGTACCGAGCTACCCGCTGCACTGGTGGAAGGAAGTCGAGACAGTGGCTCAGAGCACCGAGGCCGACTGGGTCGCCCGCTTCGCGGACGACGTCATCGCGGAAGCCGGGCGGCGGGCTCCGGGCAAGAAAATCACCGTCGCTTCCGGGATCAGCCCGTCCGGGCCGATCCACCTGGGCAACCTCCGCGAGATCATGGTCCCGCACCTGGTCGCCGACGAGATCAAGCGGCGCGGCGTGCCCTGCGAGCACATCCTGTCGTGGGACGACTTCGACCGGTACCGCAAGGTCCCGGCCGGTTACGATCCCTCGTACGCGGAGCACATCGGCAAGCCCCTGACCGCCGTCCCGGCGCCCGAGGGCAGTGCGTACGAGAGCTGGTCCGACCACTTCAAGGCGCCCTTCCGCGAGGCGCTGGCCGCGCTCGGCGTCGAGGTCACCGAGATCAGCCAGACCGTCGAGTACACCTCCGGCACCTACCGCGAGCAGATCCTGCACGCGATGCGCGAGCGGCGCCGGATCGACGAGGTGCTCGGCCGCTACCGGACGAAGAAGAAGTCCGGCGGCGAGGAGCAGGACGACGAGGAAGCGTCGCTGGAGCAGGCCCCCGAGTACTACCCGTACAAGCCGTACTGCTCCGCCTGCGGCAAGGACACGACCACGGTCGTCGCCTACGACGACGACACCACCGAGCTCACCTACGACTGCCAGGCCTGCGGCAACCGCGAGACGGTCCGGCTGAGCGAGTTCGACCGCGGCAAGCTGGTGTGGAAGGTCGACTGGCCGATGCGCTGGGCCTTCAAGGGCGTGGACTTCGAGCCGTCCGGCGTGGACCACCAGTCGCCCGGCTCCTCGTGGATGGTCGGCCAGCAGCTCGTGCGCGAGATCTTCGGCGCCGAGCCGCCCATCGGCCCGATGTACGCGTTCGTGGGCATCAGCGGCATGGCCAAGATGTCCAGCTCCAAGGGCGGTGTGCCGATCGCGGCCGACGCCCTGCAGATCATGGAGCCGCAGCTGCTGCGCTGGCTGTACGCCCGCCGCCGGCCGAACCAGGCGTTCAACATCTCCTTCGGCGACGAGATCTCCCGCACCTACGACGAGTGGGACGCGCTGGAGCGCAAGGTCGCCGAGGGCACGGCCGCACCCGTCGACGTCGCGGTGCACTCGCGGGCCGCGCGCACGTCGAGCGGTGAGCTCCCGACCACCGCGCACAAGCTGTCCTTCCGCACCCTCGCCTCGGTCGTGGACATCACGACCGGCGACGAGGAGCAGACGCTGCGCATCCTGCGCGACCTCGACCAGGAGCGGCCGCTGGCCTCCCTGGACGACGCCCGGCCGCGCCTGGACTGCGCCGAGCACTGGGTCAGCACCCACGTCGAGCCGGAGGCCCGTACCCGGGTCCGCACCGAGCCCGACGCGGCGGCCCTGGAGGCACTGTCCGGCGAGGAGCGCGAGGCGCTGAAGCTGCTGGTGGACGGGCTGCCCGAGCACTGGTCGCTGGACGGGCTGACCACCTTGGTCTACGGAGTGCCGAAGACGCAGGCGGGCTTCGCGCCGGACGCCAAGCCGACGCCGGAACTCAAGGCCGCCCAGCGCTCGTTCTTCGCCCTGCTCTACAACCTGCTGGTCGGCCGGGACACCGGCCCCCGGCTGCCCACCCTGCTGCTGGCCGTGGGCCAGGACCGGGTGCGGGAGCTGCTCGCGGGCAGCTGACCCCGGCTCGTGCACGACGGCGGCGGGTGGCCGTGCCACCCGCCGCCGTCGCGCGTCCCGGGGCGAATATTCGAACGCGCCGCGGCGCGCGGGGCGTTATGGTCGTCGAGCGCGGGGCGGCTCCCGGTGTGCTTCCTTCTCTTCACTCTCACTGAATCGAGTGCACCCCCTTCCCGCCCCGCGCGCAACCGGCGTCACCGGTCCGGCGACCGGACCGGACCCGGGGCGGCTCACGGGCGTGCTTCCTTCTCACCGCTAAGTCGCATTCTTGCGATGGATTTCAGCGCGCCCATTTCCCGCCCTGAGGTCAACCAGGGGGAGAAACAGCGATGTTCACGACCACGACCGCACCCGCCACGACCGTTCCGCGTCCGCTCGCGGCCGTCATGCTCGCCCGCCGCGGAGCCGTCTACCTGCCCTCCGCCCCGGTGGGCGGGTCGCTCGGCAGCGCCGCCGGTGCGGCGCTGCTGGAGGCCGACCTCCTGGACCGCGGCTACCTGATGTCGTCCGGGCTGCGCGAAGCGCTCGCCGGGCGCGGCGAGACCGCGCTGGCCGCCGCGGGCCGCGCGCTGCTGGCCGACATCGACGAGGCGCTCGGCGCGGACAGGCCGCACGTGCCGCTGTTCCGCGACTTCCCCACCAGCACACCGGCCGACACGTTCGCGTTCTACGTCGATCGCGTGCTGACCCTGCTCTTCCAGTACCCGGAGCAGCCGTGCGTCCTGTGCGGCACGGACGGCACCGTCCACGCCGTCTCGCCCTGCGCGCACCTGGTGTGCCGGAGCTGCTTCGACGGCGCGGACTTCTCCGCGTGCCCCGTCTGCCACCGCCGCATCGACGCCGACGACCCCTTCCTGCGGCCGCGCCGGCCGCGCCGCTTCGGCGGCCGCCGCCGCGCCCTCCCCGAGCGGCTGCGCGTCCTGCACCACGGCGGCGACCTCGCCGCCCGGGACGCGGACGCGGTGCGCGAGATCCACGGGCTCCTCGCCAGGACCGGCGCCCTGAGCCCGCAGGACGCCGACGATTTGGCGGCACTGCTGGAGACCCGCGACCGGGCGGACGTCTCCTGGCTGCCCGAGCACATCCCCGGCCGCGAGACCAAGGCCCGCGTCCTGGCCTGGTTGCTGGCGGACGCCGCCGCCCACGGGACGACGGTCCCGGCCGCGACCGCCCGCATCGACACGGCGACCGACATCCTGCGGCTGCTCGCCGTGCGCTCCGGCGGCGACCCCGGCCTGGTCGACCTGCCGCGCTTCGTCTCGGTGCCCCGGCCGCTGCGGCGCGCCCTGCTCGGCGTGCTGGAGGGCCTGGCCCCCGACCTCGCCGTGCAGGACATGCGCCGGCACCGGCACGCGTGGCTGCGGGTCGCCGAACTGCTGCACCCCTTCGAGTACGCGGACCGCTTCCCCCGGGCGGCACTGGCCGTCGCGGCGCTGCGCGACACCCGGCTCGCCGACGGCGACGCGCTCACCGCGACCCTGCGGACGGCGGCCGGCGCGGACACGCGGATCGACGCCACCGGGACCACGGTCCGGGTGCGCGGCTGGGCGGGCCGGGTCGAGGCCGCGCTGCACGCCACGGACGTGCCGGCCGCTGTCGTCCTGCTGGCGCAGAGGCCGGGCGAGTTCGTGCGCCGACTCGACCACCTGCTGCGGCTGTCGGTCGCCGAGGACGCCGACACCGTCCTGTCCGCGCTGGAGCCCGCGGTGACGCGGGTGTCGCCCGCCGTGCTGCTGTCCGCGCTCGGCGAGCTGCGCAGCCGTCTCCGCGCGGTCCCCACCCGCGTGTTCTTCCCCAAGGGCGGCACTGCCAAGGCGCACTTGGTGGAGGACGACCGGCTGCCCATCGGGGCCGACGTCGTCGCGCGGGCCGTCGCCGTGCTGGAGGCCGAGGTGCTGCGGAGGGCGGCGCAGGGGGAGGCCGCCGACGTCGCCGTCGTGGACACGGGCCTGGACGGCGTGATCGCGCCGTTCACCGAGCGCACGGCCTCGCGCGCCCTGGTCACGCTGCCGCGCGGCAGCGAACTGCCCGTCCCGGACGGGCGGACCCTGCGGCTGTTCCTGCACTGGATGGAGAGCGAGGAGTCCGGCCGGACCGACCTGGACCTGTCCACGGCGCTGTTCGACGCCGAGTGGAACGCGGTCGGCCACTGCGACTACACGCGCCTGCGGTTCGGGGCGGACGCCGCCGTGCACTCGGGCGACCTGACCAGCGCCCCGGCGCCGCGGGGCGCGGCGGAGTTCGTGGACCTCGACCTGGACGCGCTCGCGGCCGCCGGGGTCCGCCATGTGGTCGCGGTGGTCTTCTCGTTCAACAGCGTCCCGTTCGAGGCCCTGGCCGAGGCGTTCGCCGGGCTCATGGTCCGCGAGCTGCCCGGGAACCGGGGGCCGGTCTTCGACGCCCGCGCCGTGGAGCAGCGCTACGACCTGACCGGCCGGGCCCGGGCGAGCGTGCCGCTGGTCGTCGACGTGGTGAACCGCACGATGCGCTGGCTGGACGTGACGAAGGGCGTCACCGGCACGCACCACTCGGTCGCGCGGCACGGGGACGACCTCGGCCTGCTCGGCAAGGCCCTGACCGCCCAGTTCGCCTCCGGCGCCCGCGTGGGCCTGGGCGAACTGGCCGTGTGGCAGGCGGCCGCCCGCGCCGCGACGGTGCTGCTGCGGCACACGGACGGCTCGGTGACGGCGTACCGGCGCCGCGCCGGGGAGGCGGTGGCCGGCTTCGCGGCCCGGATCGGGTCGCCCGACGCGGACGGCGACGTCGAGGTGCCCGAGGCACTCGGGCGGGCTCGGCTGGCCTGGCTGATCCGCGGGGACCTCGAACTTCCCGAGGGCGGCGAGGTGTTCGCGCTGCACCCGGCGGGGCTCGACGCGTCGCGGGTGCGGCTGCTGTCGGCGGCGGACGTCGTCGCCGCGCTGCCCCCGGCCCCGGCCGCGGTGACCAGGTGATGCGCCACGCGGCGGGCCCTACGGTCGTACGGGGGGCGGGCATTGCCCGCCCGGCGCACGCTCGTCCGCCCGCCGGAAAAGGGGCCTCCCCATGTGCCCGGGCGAGCGCGCGTTCGGCACGTCCGGCGTATGGAACCGTGTGGACCACGGGGTCCGCGCCGTGAGGCCTGCCGGCACATGATGCGCCAGGGCTCATCACGGAACCTGGCGCTGCACACCCGTCATCGGGCGCCGAACAGTCCGGCCTCTGTCGGCCCTACGCGATGTGGTCTTCCATCATCTGACTGTTGAGACGGGCCGCGAACTGGTCGTGGTAGCCGCTCAGCTCGCGAGCCGAGTAGCTCACCCCGTACGCAGCCAGGATGTTCGCGGCGAAAGCGCCGGGTGTGGGCATGCCCTCGCCCTCTATCGACTGCCGGAACACCCGGTACAGGTCCTCGTCCGAGGGCATCGCGTCCGCTATGCCCTCGCCGAGGGGACGCGTCCCACCCGCGCCGTTCGGCACCTGCAGGGACGGCTCCGGCGCCTGCTCCTGGACCGGTACGGGCAGCTGCTCCGGAGCAGGCTCGGGAGCGCGGGGCTGCGGTACCGGGGCCTGCTGCGGCCGTCCGTTGGCGAAGGCCTGCTGCTGTGGCGGCGCATATGCGTAAGGCTCGCTGTGCGGGTCGTAGCCGCCCCGGTAGGGCACGGGCTCAGGAGCGGCGAACCACTGGTTCGGCTGTTCCCCCGCATTCGCCGGCGTCGGTGCCTGGGCGGGCGTCGTGGCCCGAGCGAGCCCGGACTCGTGATGCTGCGGTACGACGGCAGGAGCCGCTGCTTGCGCGGGCCACAGCTGCTCGGTTCCTGCCGCGGTGAGACCGGCCGGTTCCGGGGCGGGCAGCGCGGCGGGCGCCGGCGCCGACGGCACCTCGATGCCGGCCGCCGCGAGGCCGACGGGCCCGGTCTCGGTGAGCGGGACGCCGAAGCGGGCGAGCCGCAGCGGCATCAGCGACTCCACCGGGGCCTTGCGGCGCCAGGCGCGGCCGTAGCGCGCGCGCAGCCGGGCCTGGTAGACGAGACGTTCCTGTTCCAGCCGGATGACCTCGTCGTAGCTGCGCAGCTCCCACAGCTTCATACGGCGCCACAGGCGGAAGGTCGGCAGCGGCGCCAGCAGCCAGCGGGCCAGGCGCACCGACTCCATGTGCTTGTCGGCCGTGATGTCGGCGATCCGGCCGATCGCGTGCCGGGCCGCCTCCACCGAGACCACGAAGAGGATCGGGATGATGCCGTGCATCCCGACGCCCAGCGGGTCCGGCCAGGCCGCCGCGCCGTTGAAGGCGATCGTCGCCGCCGTCAGCAGCCACGCGGTCTGGCGCAGCAGCGGGAAGGGGATGCGCAGCCAGGTCAGCAGCAGGTCCAGCGCGAGCAGGACCACGATTCCCGCGTCGACACCGACCGGGAAGACGTTGGCGAACCAGCCGAATCCCTTGGCGAGCGCGAGTTCGCGCACCGCCGCGTACGAGCCCGCGAAGCCGATCGCTGCGATGACCACCGCTCCGGCGACCACCACACCGACCAGGATGCGTTGCGTCCGGTTCATGCGTATCGCGGACACCCGCGACCCTCCAAGGCTCGGAAACTGGCCTGCCCAGCCTGCCACACGGGTCAATGGGCTTGTCGTACAAACGTGGTGAATCGGTACGGCGACGGGGGAGTTGTTACGCGTTCGCCGCCGCGACGGAAGCGGCGGCTTCCCTGGCCGCCTTCAAGGCGTTCTTGCGCAGTTCGTCGGCCGGCGGGGTCTTGGCGTCCTCCAGGCCGGCGCCGTTGTAGGTGAGCGCGACGACGGCGTTCCCGGAGCGGGCGACGACCGTGACGTCCCGGTACTCCTCCTTGTCCTTCGTGGTCCTGGAGGTGACCGCGGTGCCCGCGTCCCACGTCCCGGCGGCCGTGACGGTCTCGCTCGTGGCGCCCTTGGCGGCCTTCGCCTGCGCGACCAGCTCGTTGTAGCGCCGTACGGCCTGCTCCTCGGCGGAGCCGAGCCCGGCCACGGCGTCGTAGCGCTGGAGGGACACGTCCAGCCAGCGGTACTGGTAGCCGTTGAGGCCGTTCCAGGAGCAGCCGCCGCGCTCGTCGGCGGAGCCCGAGGTGACGGGCGTGCCCGAGCGCTTCTTCGCCTTCGGGACGAGGGACGCGACGGTCCTGGCGCCGACGGCCTCGCAGGCGACGGGCAGTTGCGCGTACTTCGCCGGGGCGACGGCCGGTGAGGCGGAGGCCGCGGGCGATCCCGAGGGGGACGCGGCGGACGCCGTCCGCTCCGCGCCGGCCTGTGCCTTCGGCGCGTCCGAGCCGGAGGAGCAGGCGGTGGCGAGGGTCACCGGCACGGCGGCGCAGGCGAGCAGACGGGCGAGGCGTGGGGCTGATCGGTGCATGTGTCCTTCGCTCACTTCTTCGCGTGTCCTGGCATGGCGCAAATGGCCAGACTACGCGGATCGCCTCATTCGTCCAGTTGATCTGCCAGTTCCGCGGCGACCTGGCGGGCGCCGGCCTGGAGGTCGGGACTGGGCGGTTCGACCGACTTGTCCATCGACCACTGGGAGAGGGCGACGGTGACGAGGACGTTGGCGATGCGGAAGACGACGGTCACGTCGCGGTGCAGGCCGGAGTCCCGGGTCACCAGTGCGTCGTCGAGGAAGGCGGCGTCACCGGGGCCGTCCAGGACGCGCGGCGCGAAGTCCGCCGGGGCGCCTGAGGGGCTGCCGCTCGGCGGTGCGGAAACCCCCGTCGAGCTGGGGCTCGTCGAGGGGTCGGGGGCGCCGGGGGGCGTGGCCGCGCCCGCCTGGCCGCCGGTGGGCACCAGGGGGACGTCGGCCTCCGCGGCGCGGGTGCGGTAGTCGGTCGCTGCCTGGTCGTCGTCGCTGACCGCGGGGTCGTACGACACCACGCGCTCCAGGTCGATCTGGAGGTACCGGTTGCCGAGGGCGGTCCGGCCCATCCACTTGCAGCCGACCTTGCGGTCCGTGTCGAACGTCACGCTCGCCTCGCCCGCGGCGTCGCCCGCGTTCGGCACGAGCGACGCGATGGTCGCGGCGGAGACCGAGCCGCACGGCTCGGGCAGCACGCGGTACTTGCCGGGCGGGGCCGCCGCGACGGTCTGGGCGCCGTTGGCCGCGTCGGCGGCGGCCGTGCCGCTCCCCGCGTCGCCGGAGCCGCTGCAGCCGGCCAGCGCCGCGGCGGCCAGTGCCACGGCGCACGTCCCGCTCAGCAGTGCCCGGACCCGGTTGGCGCGGTCTCCCGATGGCTGCACTGAGGTGGCCCCTTCCTCCGGCGGTGGCCCGGCGCTCACGTAAATCCCTTGGCGGGCGATGACACCGGGTAGACACAATGTCTACCGCACCGGCCGCGGCCGTCGCCGGGCCCGGGGGCTGTATGGATGACTTCCTCCCTGATGTCGTTTTTTATTGATGCATGGCTTTTATTCATTTTTGAGTGCTTTATTGGTTGAACCGTTCCATGAACCACCCCTGGGGGAAACGCAGATGTCCACATCCACCTACACCGAGGTCCCCGGCGTCCGGGTGCCGATCCGCATGTGGACCGACCCGGCCGCGGTCGAGGGCGTCGCGATGCAGCAACTGCGCAACGTCTCCTCGCTCCCGTGGATCAAGGGCCTCGCGGTCATGCCCGACGTCCACTACGGCAAGGGCGCCACGGTCGGCTCCGTCATCGCCATGCACGGCGCGGTCTGCCCCGCCGCGGTCGGTGTCGACATCGGCTGCGGCATGAGCGCCGTCAAGACCTCTCTGACGGCCAACGACCTGCCCGGCGACCTGTCGCGGCTGCGCTCCAAGATCGAGCAGGCCATCCCGGTGGGCCGGGGCATGCACGACGAGGCGGTCGACCCGGGCCGCCTGTACGGCCTGCCGGCGAGCGGCTGGGACGGATTCTGGGACGGCTTCGACGACCTCGCCGAGCCGGTCAGGTTCCGGCAGGAGCGCGCGGTGAAGCAGATGGGCACCCTCGGGTCGGGCAACCACTTCATCGAGGTCTGCCTCGACGAGGAGGGCTCGGTCTGGCTGATGCTGCACTCGGGTTCGCGCAACATCGGCAAGGAACTCGCCGAGCACCACATCGGCGAGGCCCAGAAGCTGCCGCACAACCAGGGCCTGATCGACCGCGACCTGGCCGTCTTCATCGCGGACACCCCGCAGATGGCGGCGTACCGGCGCGACCTGTTCTGGGCGCAGGACTACGCGAAGCGCAACCGCGCGATCATGATGGCCCTGTTCCAGGAGGTGCTGCGGCGCGAGTTCCGGAAGGCCAAGGTCACTTTCGACCAGGTCATCTCCTGCCACCACAACTACGTGGCGGAGGAGCGGTACGAGGGCATGGACCTGCTCGTCACCCGCAAGGGCGCGATCAGGGCCGGCAGCGGCGACTACGGGATCATCCCCGGTTCCATGGGCACCGGTTCGTACATCGTCCGCGGCCTCGGCAACCCCGACGCCTTCAACTCCGCCTCGCACGGCGCGGGCCGCAAGATGAGCCGCAACGCGGCGAAGAAGCGGTTCTCCACGCGGGACCTGGAGGAGCAGACCAGAGGCGTCGAGTGCCGCAAGGACTCGGGTGTCGTGGACGAGATCCCCGGCGCCTACAAGCCGATCGAGAAGGTCATCGAGCAGCAGCGGGATCTCGTGGAGGTCGTCGCGAAGCTCAAGCAGGTCGTCTGCGTCAAGGGATGACGCGCGTGCCCCCGGGCCGGCGCCGCCGGTCCGGGGGACGGCCGTGTCCGGCCCGGGTCACGGCTCGCGGTGCACCCGGTGCTGGGCGGCCTGGGCGCGGGGGCGGACGACCATGAGGTCGACGTTCACATGGGCGGGGCGGGTGACGGCCCAGGTGACGGCGTCGGCGATGTCGTCGGAGGTGAGGGGCTCGGCGACGCCCGCGTAGACCGCGGCGGCCTTCTCCTCGTCACCGTGGAAGCGGGTGAGGGCGAAGCCCTCCGACTTCACCATGCCGGGCGCGATCTCCACGACCCGGACGGGCTGCCCGAGCAGTTCCAGGCGCAGGGTGCCGGCGAGGGCGTGCGTGCCGTGCTTGGCGGCGACGTAGCCACCGCCGCCCTCGTAGGGCGTGAGGGCCGCGGTGGACGACAGGATCACCACGGTGCCGTCACCGGAGGCGACGAGCTTCGGCAGCAGCGCCTGCACGGTGTGGAGCACACCCAGCACGTTCACCTCGTACATCGTCCGCCACTCCTCGGGATCGGCGGTCGCGACGGGGTCGGCGCCGAGCGCGCCCCCGGCGTTGGCGAAGAGCACGTCGCAGCGGTCCAGGGACCCGGCGAGCGCGTCGACCGCGGCGCGGTCGGTGACGTCGAGGGCGACGGCGGCGGCGGAGTGGCCGGCCGCGGTGAGCTCCTTGGCGAGGGCGTCGAGCCGGTCGGCGCGGCGGGCGGTGAGCACGACGTGGTAGCCGGCTTCGGCGAGCCGGCGGGCGGTGGCGGCGCCGATGCCGCTGCTCGCTCCGGTGACGACTGCGGTACGGGGGCTCATGTCGTGCTGCCTTTCGCTCTCGCCGGTACGCGGCTGCGCTGCCTGGCCATGAGGGGAGCATAGGCGGGCCGCCGCTGGGGGAGCGCACGGTGGTGGGCCGCCCGAACCACCCGCGCGGGACCGGCGGGGCGCGGCAGGTGGGGCGGCGGGGTCAGGCGCTCTGGTCGCCGGTGGCGGAGGTCGACGCCTTGGCGAGTCCGGCGAGGGCGTCCTTGGCCGCGGCCAGCGCGCCGTCGCGCACCTCGGAGACGCCGGGCGCCTTCTTGGACTCGAAGTCGCTGCCGTTGTAGGTGACGGTCACGACCGCGTTGTCCTTGCGGAAGACCACGACGGCCTCGCGCGTCTGCTGCCCGTCCTCCGTGGTCACCTGGATGGACATGGACGCCTCGTCGCCGATGCCCGCTGCGGTGTTCGGCTTCTTCGAGCGGTCGTACGAGGCCTGCGCCGCCTTCTCGGCGCTCTGCCCGTTGCCGCTCGAGGCGACCTCGAAGGTCACGTCCAGCCAGCGGTAGTCGAAGCCCTTGAGCGCGTTCCAGGAGCAGCCCGTGCGGTGCGAAGGGTCGGTGAGGGCGAGCGACTTGCCCGCCGTCTTGGCCTCCGGCACCAGCTTCTTGATCGTGGCCGCCGTCATCGCCGTGCAGGGCGCGGGCGGTTTGGTGTACGTGATCGCCGGGGCCCCGGAGCTGCCGGGGGACTCCGCTGCGCCGGAGGGGCCGGAGCCGTTCGAGGAGCCGGAACCGCCGGAAGGCGCCGACGGCCGTGACGGGGAACCGCCGGCGGCCGACGGGCTCGCGGCGTCGTGCTGGGACGAGGCCATCGTCCAGCCGACGATGGCGAGTACGGCGGTGGGCAGCAGACGAGCCGCGAGAGTGAGGGGCAGGGGCGCCACAGCGGTCTTCTCTTCGTCGGTCCTGTGAAACAGCGGGACAACAGCCGGGGGAACGCAAGGGAGGGCGGAAAGGGGCGCACGAGGCCGGTGGGGCCTGAGCGTACGACGTGTAGATGAGATTGCCATACGAAAGTAGTCCGGGAACAGAGCAAGTGCGTAGGGCTTGTGCCACCCGGCGTGACGGGTGTAGCCGCGCGCCCCCGTACGGGAGGTCCTGCGGACCGGCTCCACCGCGGCCCCGGGCACCCCGGGGAGGCGCCGCGGTGCCGTCGGCGTGAACTCCCGTACGTAGAACGCCTCGACGCCCCCGCGCGCCACCGGGTCCATGTGCGGTGCGGCGGGCTTTGGACAGAGCGCGGTGCCGCGGGCCGCCGGGGCCCGGCCGGCAGCACCAGCAGGGCGTTGAGGACGCCGCGCGTGCCTGCGGAGCAGTGAGGCGGCGGCCTCCACCTCCGGGGTGGGCGCGTCGCCGGCGCAGGGCAGGACGACGTGCCGAGCGCACGGAGGACGGGCACCCTCCCCTCCAGGGGGAGGACGTCAGTCCGCCGCCCGCACCACGTGCTGGAGCAGGAGCGCGGTGGTCACCGGGCCCACACCGCCGGGGACCGGGGTGAGCGCGCCCGCGTGCGGCATGACCGAGGCGGCGTCCACGTCGCCGACGAGACCGCCCTCGGGGGTGGGGTTGGTCCCGACGTCGATCACGACGGCCCCGGGACGCACATGCGCGGCCGAGATCAGTCCGGGGCGGCCGGCCGCCGCGACGACGACGTCCGCGCCGGCGGTCACGGCGGCCAGGTCGGGGGTGCGGGAGTGGCAGACGGTCACCGTGGCGTCCCGGTCGAGCAGCAGGAGCGCCGCGGGCTTGCCGACCACCGTGGAGCGGCCGACGACGGCGACGTGCCGGCCGGACAACTCGATCCCGTGGTGCTCCAGGAGCGCCACGACCGCCTCCGCCGTCGCCGGGGCGAACGCGGGCAGCCGCGCGGCGAGCCGGCCGAGGCTGACCGGGTTGGCGCCGTCGACGTCCTTGCCGGGCGGAACGGCCGACGCCAGGTCTTCCAGAGCGGCGCCCGCCGGCAGCGGGGTCTGCAGGATGACGCCGTGGACGGCGATGTCCTCGCCGAGCCGGGTGAGTTCGGCGCGCAGGGCGGCCGCGGTCGCCTCCGGGCCCAGGTCGTGGATGTCGCAGACGATGCCGGACGCGGCGGCGGCGCGCGCGATGGAGCGCACGTACCAGGCGCTGGACTCGTCGGCGGTGGCGACGACGACCGCGAGCCGGGGCGGCCGTCCCGCCGCCGTCAGCGCGGCGGCGCGGGCGGTGGTCTCCTCCCGCAGGGCGGCGGCGAGTTCCCTGCCCGACAGGGTGCGTGCGGGGCTCATCGCGCGATCTCCCGGCGTACGGCGGCGGTCACGCGGTCGGCACGGTCCATGAGCGGGCCGGCGGCGCCGGCGGTCGCGGAGAATCCGGCCCGGACGGTGCCGTCCTTGATGCCGCCGAGGTTGATCTCGATGTTGACCCGCGCGGTTCCGGCGGCGGCGCGGGCCGCCTCCGTGGCGGCGGCGACGTCCGACAGGACGTTGCGGTTGCAGATCGGCAGCAGTTCCTCGGCGAGCGCGACCACGCGCTCCGCGACGCCGACGACCTCGGCCGGCGGGCGGGCCGCGCCCTCCAGGGCGGCGGCGACGGCGGCCGAGCGGGCCGTCTTCTCCTCGTCGGTGCCCTTGGGCAGCCGGTAGGCGTCGGTGACGGCGGTGAAGGCGGTGGCGTCCTCGGCGCCCAGGCGCAGGGCGGTCTCGCGCAGTTCGTCGGCGGCCGCGGCGATCCGCCCGACGGCGGCGGCGTGCGCGGCGTACCGCTCGCCCGTGGTGTAGCGGGCGACCATCGCCACGAGGGATGCGCCCTGGGCCGCGTGCAGGGCCGCTGAGGCGCCCCCGCCCGGCGCCGGCACCCGGGCGGACAACTCCTCCAGGAACTCACCGATCGTCTGGTCGCGCATGCCCGCGATCCTTTCACGGCGGCAGGGCCGGACGGATGTGGGAGCGCTCTCCTACGATGCGGGTCATGCGGAGCCTCACCAAGCGCACTCTGACGTCCGATCAGCTCTCCGCCCTGCTGCGCGCGTCGGCCGGGACCGGCTGCCGCGTCGAGGCCGAGCTGACGGACGGCTGGTTCAACGCCGCCTACCGCGTGCGGCTCGACGACGGACGCCCCGCCGTGGTGAAGGTCGCGCCCCCGCCGGAGGCCGCCGTACTGCGCTACGAGCGCGGCATCATGGCGACGGAGATCATGGTGCACCGCCGGGCCGCCGCCCTCGACGGCGTTCCGCTGCCCGAACTGCTCCACGCGGGGCCGGACTTCATGGCGCTGTCCGTCCTGCCCGGAACGCCCTGGGACAAGGCCGCCGACCGCCTGCCACCCGGGCGGCAGGCCGCACTGCGCCGCGAACTCGGCCGGATCGCGGCGCGGCTGCACACCCTGACCTCGCAGGACGGCCGCTACGGCTACCCCGCCCCCGAGGCCGGGCTGTCGGCGGCGGACTGGCCGTCCGCCTTCGCCGCGATGGTCGAGGCGATGCTGGAGGACGCCGCGCGATGGCACTCCCCGCTCGGGGTGCCGGCCGGGGAGATACGGGAGCTGGTCGCCGCCGGCGCGTCGGCGCTCGCCCGGGTCGACCGGCCGCGGCTGGTCCACTTCGACCTGTGGCCCGGCAATGTCTTCGTCTCCGGCGACGGCACCGCCGTCACCGGCCTCATCGACCACGAACGCGCCTTCTTCGGCGACCCGGCGGCCGAACTGGTCTCCCTCGGCCTCGGCGGCGACACCGGCCCGGACAGCGATCTCGTCGCCGGCTACCGCGAGGCCGGCGGGCACCTGGACTTCGGGCCCGGCATGCGGCAGCGGCTGGCGCTCTACCGCCTCTACCTCGGCCTGATCATCGTCGTCGAGTGCGGTCCGCGCGGCTACGGCGCCGACCACCTGCGCAGCTGCCGTGCCGCGCTCGGGCGGTGGGCGGAGGAGGCCAGGGCCGCCGCGGCCGCCCGCTGAGGTCAGCCGGCGGAACCACCGGGCTGCACGACCATGTTGCGGCCGCCGAGCGGGCCGACCCGTCCGGCGTGGTCGGGCTGGTGCGCCGCCGGGGCCGCCCCCGGACCCGTACCGGTGCCGGTCCCGGTCACGACAGGGGGCGCCGCGTGCGCCCCCGAGGAGTGCTGCGCCGTGCCCGGGGTGATCGCCATCGGCGCCGCGGTGGTCGGCACGGCGGCGGCCGGTGCCGTGACAGCGCGGGTGGCGTCGGCCTTGGACTGCTCGTCCTTCTCCGGCGCGTGCGTCACCCCGAACCGGGTCCGCAGATGGTGCCCCGCCGCCTCGTCCAGACTCACCGGGCGCTGCAGCCGCACCGCCAGCCGGCTCGCCTCGCGGCCCAGTGCCGCCAGGTCCTCCCAGCGGAGGTGGACGACCAGGGGCAGTTCCGCCTCGCCGTCGGGAAGTGCCTGAAGTGCCTGGAAGGAGACGTTGCTCTGACTGTTCATCGGCCGGTCCTCACCCTCGTGACGATCTCGGGCAGCTTTTGTGCGGCACCCGCTACGCGAGGGGATACGCAGACCGCGCCCGCGGCGTTCACCCGGCCCGCCCCCGCCCTGTGCGGGCGGGGACGGGCTCAGGGGCGGCCGAGCGGCTACCGCGCGTTCATGAACTCACCGGGCTCCAGGGCGCGTTCGTTGATGCGGACATCGCCGATCCAGCCGTGCAGGAGCTGGTCGAGCTTGCCCCCGTACTCGTAGCCGCCGAGCATCCAGGGCAGGCCCAGGGCGGTGAGGCCGGAGGCGCGGGTGGAGGGGTTGCGGGCGACGGGGCAGCCGTCGACGTACATGGTGGTGTGGCGGCCGTCGTTGACGACGGCGACGTGCCACCAGGTGTCCAGCGGCAGCTCGTGGCCCCAGTTGGTGACCGAGCCGGCGGTGTTCAGCGGGTAGACGCACCACTGGAGCTCGCGCCCGCCGGACAGGCTGAGCGTCACGACCGGCTCGTCGGGGTCGCCCGCGGTCTTGCCGGCCTCGCGGCTGAGCCCCCAGCGGCTGAGCAGGGCGGCCCAGGCGTTGCGGCCCTCGTCCCAGTCGGCGGGGAGCTTGAAGAACGCCTCGAAGGTGTAACCGGAGCGGAACGTCGCCGAGTTGAGCGGGGCGTGGTCGCCGGTGGTCAGGTGGGCGCCGCGCAGCGGGCTCTTGTCGCCGGCGAAGTACAGGCTGGCGTGACCGGGCTGGTCGGGGTGGTGCTCGGCGGACCAGGTCAGGGCGGTCGCCGGGTCGGAGCCGGGCGCGACGACCTTGGTGAGGTCGTTGCCGCGGCCCGTCAGGTCGCGCACCCGGTCGGTGTCGTGGGAGGCGTCGAAGCGCCAGTACGCGACCGTGCCGGGGATCAGCATCCGCGAGGCCGGACGCGACGGGCGCGCGGCGACCGGGGCGAAGCCCGCGAAGCGCTCGGCGAAGTCGATGTCGACGGCGAAGCGGTCCTGCGGGCCCGTCAGCTCGACCTCCTCGCGCTCCAGTGCGTTCAGGCCCTCGCCGGCCCGGCCGAGGATCCAGGGGGAGACGGTCTCGACGTCGATGGTGTTGCGCGCCAGGTCGAAGCGGTAGAGCCGGATCATCGCGGCGCCGCCGTAGTAGCGGTTCTGGTAGTTCGTGATGTGCAGGTGGGTGGCATTGCCCGCGGCGTTGGTGCGGGTGGTCCGGGCGGGCGGCCAGAAGTGCCCGTTCAGGGTGAGGAAGATCTGGTCCGTGTCGTTGATCAGCTCGTCCCACAGCTCCTGGCCGTGGTCGGACAGCTGCGCCTCGTCGCCGTAGGTGTTCGCGTACACGACCTCGTGGGTCGTGAGGACCACCGGCGTGCCGGGGTGCCGCGCGACGACGTCCTTCGCCCAGGCGATGCCGCCCGGCGAGGGCCGCCAGTCCAGGGAGAGCACCATCCACTCGCGGCCGCCCGCGCGGAACAGGTGGTAGTGGTTGTAGCCGTCCGGGCTGGCGCCGCCGAACGTGGGCGCGTCGCGGTAGCGGTCCGGGCCGAAGACGTCCAGGTAGGGGGAGTCGCCCCGCTGGTCGTCGGTGGAGGAGTTGATGTCGTGGTTGCCCGCGACGACGCTGTAGGGCACGCCCTTGCGGTCCAGGATGCGGAACGCGTCGCCGACGGCGGCGAATTCACCGGCCTGGCCGTTCTGGGTGACATCACCCAGATGCGCCATGAAGACGATGTTCTCGTCCTTGCCGTGGTCCAGTAGGTACCGGAACGACGCCTCGACGGGGGCCGGGTGGATGCTCTCGCCGTCGAAGAGGTACTGCGTGTCCGGCATCACGACCAGCGTGAAGCGCGCGTCGTCGGTGTCGGGGCGCCAAGAGCCGCCGTGGCTCGTGCCGGCCGTCGCGGGGCCCGCCAGCCCCGCGCCGACGAGGACGGAACGGCGGCTCGCGCCGAGCTGAGGTCCGTCCGGTCTGTGGTGTGTGTCGCACATGGTGATCCCGCTCTCGGCCGTTGGGCAGCGTCGCCCGGACGCTACGGGCGGATCGCGGGCCCCGGCCCAACCGCCGGGGAAGGACGGGTGAACGGCGTCGGGACCGTCGTGTCGCCTGCGGAAAGGAGGGGTTGACCGAGTGTCGCCGGCTGACGGCCGGTTGTGAGACCAGCCACTTGGCGCCCGTTTCGGCGAGCCGTGCGGATTAACAGCAGGTAAACTCGCTGTTCGCTATTTGTGACGCCAGGTGAAAGGGCCCGTCGCCGTCCGGAACGGACGGGAGCGGAACGGGGATGTGCCAGGCGTATGCCAGTCGCGGGAGTAGCCCGCGAGCGGGGACAGCGCAGTCCCCGGCCGGCCGGTCGAGGTGTTGCCGGCACCGCAGTGGTCCTGAGCTTTTGGAGGGTTTGACATGCGTCGGTTCACGGCCATGAGTGACCGGATCGACCTGTTTGGAGCGTGCTTCGCCGCACCACCGGTGTCCGGTTCGCCCGAGCCGGGGAGCCACGCGTGACACTCGTCGACTCACCGCTCCCGCAGCTGCCCCTGCTGGACGACGCCCTCCACGGCGCCGACGCCGCGCCGGACGAGCCCGTACCGGCGCTCTTCCGCGCCGGCGACGCCGCCGCGGAGCGCACCCTGCTGGACATCCTGGCCGCCACGGCCCGCGCGCACCCCGCCGCGGCCGCCGTCGACGACGGCACCACCGCGCTGAGCTACCGCGCGCTGGCCGCCGAGACCGAGCGGCTGCGCCGCCGCCTGGCCGACGCCGGGATCGGCGCCGGCGACCGGGTCGGCGTCCGTGTTCCCTCGGGCACCGTCGACCTGTACGTGTCGATCCTCGCCGTCCTGGCCGCGGGCGCCGCCTACGTGCCCGTCGACGCCGAGGACCCCGACGAGCGCGCCGAGCTGGTCTTCTCCGAGGCCGGCGTCTGCGCCGTCATCGGCGAGCACCGCACGGTCACCCCGCACGCCGCGCCCCGCGGCGAACCGGGCCGCCGCCCCGGGCCCGGCGACGACGCGTGGATCATCTTCACCTCCGGCTCCACCGGCAAGCCCAAGGGCGTCGCCGTCACCCACCGCTCCGCCGCCGCCTTCGTCGACGCCGAGGCCCGGCTCTTCCTCACCGAGGAGCCGCTGGGGCCCGGCGACCGGGTGCTGGCCGGCCTGTCGGTGGCCTTCGACGCCTCCTGCGAGGAGATGTGGCTGGCGTGGCGGCACGGCGCCTGCCTGGTGCCCGCGCCGCGCTCCCTCGTCCGTACCGGGCTGGACCTCGGCCCCTGGCTGGTCGAGCAGGGCATCACCGTGGTCTCCACCGTGCCGACGCTGGCCGCCCTGTGGCCCATCGAGGCCCTGGACGACGTCCGCCTGCTGATCTTCGGCGGCGAGGCCTGCCCGCCCGAGCTCGCCGAGCGCATGGCCGTCGAGGGCCGCGAGGTGTGGAACACCTACGGCCCCACCGAGGCCACCGTCGTCGCCTGCGCCGCCCAGCTCACCGGCGAGGGCCCGGTCCGCATCGGGCTGCCGCTGGACGGCTGGGAACTGGCCGTGGTGGACACCGCCGGCGTGCCGCTGCCCATGGGCGCCACCGGCGAACTGGTCATCGGCGGCGTCGGCCTGGCCCGCTACCTGGACGCGGCCAAGGACGCCGAGAAGTACGCCCCCCTGCCCTCCCTGAACTGGGAGCGCGCCTACCGCAGCGGCGACCTGGTCCGCGCCGAGCCCGAGGGCCTGCTCTTCATGGGCCGCGCCGACGAGCAGATCAAGCTCGGCGGCCGCCGCATCGAACTCGGCGAGATCGATGCCGCGCTCCAGGCGCTGCCCGAGGTCGCGGGCGCCGCGGCCGCCGTCCGCACCACCCGGGCCGGCAACCAGATCCTCGTCGGCTACGTCGCCGGCACCGACGCCTTCGACCAGACGGACGCGCTGGCCCGGCTGCGCGAGGCGCTGCCCGCCGCCCTCGTGCCGCTGATCGCCGTCGTCGACACGCTGCCGACCCGCACCTCCGGCAAGGTCGACCGCGACGCGCTGCCCTGGCCGCTGCCCGCGCTCGACGCCGCGGCGGCGCTGCCCGGCGACCTCACCGCGACCGAGACCTGGCTCGCCGAGCAGTGGGGCGAGATCCTCGGCGCGCCCGCCACCGGCCCCGACGCGGACTTCTTCGCGCTCGGCGGCGGCAGCCTCACCGCCGCCCGGCTGGTCTCGCAGCTGCGCAGCCGCGTCCCCAGCGCCTCGGTCAGCGACATCTACCAGAACCCCACGCTCGCCGGTCTCGCCGCCCGGCTGGACGAGGCCGACGCCCGCCGCACCGCGGCGCGCACCATCGCGCCGGTGCCCCGGCGCGCGGCCGCCGTGCAGCTCGCCCTGATGCTGCCGCTGCTCACCGTGGCCGGACTGCGCTGGGGTGTGGTGGCCGCCGCCGTCGGCAACGTGCTGACGCTGCTCGGCGCCCCCATCGGCGTGCCCGCGGTGTCCTGGTGGGGGATCGCCGCCGGGTGGGCGCTGCTCATCAGCCCGGCGGGCCGCCTGGCGATCTCCGCGGGCGGCGCCCGGCTGCTGCTGCGCGGCGTGCGCCCGGGAACGTACCCCCGCGGCGGAGGCGTGCACCTGCGGCTGTGGACGGCGGAACGCCTCGCCCACTTCAGCGGCGCCACCCAGCTGACCGGCGCCTGGCTGACCCACTACGCGCGGGCCCTGGGCGCCCGCATCGGCGACGGCGCCGACCTGCACTCCCTGCCGCCGCTGACCGGCCTGCTCAAGCTCGGCCGGGGCAGCGCCGTCGAACCCGAGGTGGATCTCGCCGGCCACTGGGTGGACGGCGACCTGCTGCACATCGGCAAGATCCGGATCGGTGCCGGGGCCACCGTGGGCTCGCGCTCCACGCTCTTCCCCGGGGCCCGGGTCGGCAAGCGCGCCGAGATCGCGCCGGGCTCCGGAGTGAAGGGCGCCGTCCCCGCCGGGCAGCGCTGGGCGGGCGTGCCCGCGACCCGCAGCGGCAAGGCGTCCCACCGCTGGCCCGACAGCCGGCCGCCGCGCAGGCGGCGCTGGGCGCTCGCCTACGAGCTGGCCTCGTTCGCGCTCGGTCTGCTGCCGACCGCGGCCGCGGTCCCCGCCGTGCTCGTCCTCGCCGCCTTCCTGCGCGGTGCCGGGCACGCCTCCCTGGGCGCCGCGCTCTCCGCCGTGCCGCTCGCCACGCTCGCCTGGCTGCTGACGTACGCGCTGCTGGTGCTGGGCGGCGTACGGCTGCTCGGCCTCGGGCTGCGCGAGGGGCACCACCCCGTGCACAGCCGGGTCGCCTGGCAGGCGTGGGCGACCGAACGCCTCATGGACATGGCCCGCGGGCACCTGTTCCCGTTCTACGCGAGCCTGTTCACGCCTGTGTGGCTGCGGGCGCTGGGCATGAAGGTCGGCAGCCGCGTCGAGGCCTCGACCGTGCTCGCGCTGCCCTCGATGACCACCGTCGGCGACGGCGCCTTCCTGGCCGACGACACCATGGTCGGCTCCTACGAGCTGGGCGGCGGCTGGATGCGCATCGCCGGTGCCCGGATCGGCAAGCGGGCCTTCCTCGGCAACTCCGGCATGACCGCCCCCGGCCGCTCGGTGCCCAAGAACGGCCTGGTCGGTGTGCTCTCGTCGACCCCCAAGGGCGCCAAGGCGGGCAGCTCCTACCTCGGCATGCCGCCGATGAAGCTGCCGCGCACCCCCGAGGCCGCCGACCAGAGCCGCACCTTCGCGCCGCCCCGGCACCTGGTGATCGCCCGCGGGGCCGTCGAGCTGTGCCGCGTCGTCCCGCTGATGTGCGCGGCCGCGCTGGCCGTGCTGCTGCTGGCCGGGTACGCCGTGCTGGCGAGCCGGTTCGGCGTCGTGGTGGCGCTGCTCGCCGGAGGGCTGCTGCTGACCGCCGCGGGCGCGGTGGCGTGCGCGGTGGCCATCGAGGCGAAGTGGCTGCTGGTCGGGCGGTTCCGGGCGGTCGAGCGGCCGCTGTGGAGCTCGTTCGTCTGGCGCAACGAACTGGCCGACACCTTCGTCGAGGTGCTGGCCGTGCCGTGGGCGGTCGGCGCGCTCGGCGGCACCCCGCTGATGAGCCTGTGGCTGCGGACCATGGGGGCCGGGATCGGGCGGGGCGTATGGTGCGAGACGTACTGGCTGCCGGAGGCCGACCTGGTCAGGGTCGGTGACGGCGCCACCGTCAACCGCGGCTGCGTCGTGCAGACGCACCTGTTCCACGATCGGATCATGCGCATGGACGAGGTCGTCCTGGAGCCGGGCGCCACGCTCGGCCCGCACGGCATCGTGCTGCCCGGGGCGACCGTCGGCGCGCGCACCACGATCGGCCCGGCCTCGCTGGTCATGCGCGGGGAGAGCGTTCCCGAGGACACCCGGTGGCTGGGCAACCCGATCTCCGCCTGGCACACAGAGGGGGCCCGCAGAGGGTGAGCAACGGCAAGCGCGTGCGTGGCGGGGAGGGCGTCCCCGCCACGCCGGGGGCGGACGTGTCCGCCGACTCCTACTTCCCCGAGCACGGCAACGGCGGCTACCAGGTCGCCCACTACGACCTCGAGCTCGACTACCGCCCGGCGGCCAACCGGCTGTCGGGCCGCGCGCGGATCTCGGCGGTCGCCACCCGCGCGCTGTCCGGGCTGAGCCTCGACCTCGGCCCGTTCCGACTGGACCGGGTCCTCGTCGACGGCCGGCCGTGCCGCTACAGCCACCGGGCGGGCAAGCTGCGGATCAAGCCGCTGAAGACGCTGCCGGCCGGCCCGTTCGAGATCGAGGTCCGCTACGTCGGCAACCCCCGGCCGGTGCGCACCCGCGACTGGGGCGACCTCGGCTGGGAGCAGCTGGAGGACGGCGCCCTCGTCGCCAGCCAGCCGATCGGCGCGCCCTCCTGGTTCCCCTGCAACGACCACCTCGGCGACAAGGCCAGCTACCGGATCACGGTGGCCGCGCCGTCGGCGTACGCGGTCGTGGCCAACGGCAGCCTGGAGTCGTACCGGGTCGGCGCCTCGAGCACGACCTGGGTGTACGAGCAGGCCGAGCCGATGCCGACGTACCTGGCGACCGTCCAGATCGGCGCGTACGAGCTGATCGACCACATCGGCGGCGAGGTGCCGCAGCCCGCCGCCGTCCCCGCGGCGCTGGTGGCGGACTTC
This sequence comes from Streptomyces sp. NPDC088732, assembly GCF_044751205.1. Taxonomy (NCBI): domain Bacteria; kingdom Bacillati; phylum Actinomycetota; class Actinomycetes; order Kitasatosporales; family Streptomycetaceae; genus Streptomyces; species Streptomyces sp. NPDC088732. The sequence continues at coordinate 153,574 of NZ_JBIVLI010000018.1, read as the reverse complement.
GGCCACGACTTCGGCCGGCAGCCGGAGATGATGAGGGCCTTCACGGGGATGTTCGGTCCCTACCCGTTCGCCGAGTACGCGGTCGTGGTGGTCGACGAGGAGCTCGACGTCCCCGTCGAGGCGCAGGCGCTGTCCATCTTCGGCCGCAACCACGTCGACGGCCGGCGCGGCTTCGAGCGCCTCGTCGCCCACGAGCTCGCCCACCAGTGGTTCGGCAACAGCGTCAGCATCGCCGACTGGCAGCACATCTGGCTCAACGAGGGCTTCGCCGCCTATGCCGAGTGGCTCTGGTCGGAGGTCTCCGGCGGCATACCCGCCGCCCGCCACGCCGCCCGCACGCACGCCCGGCTCGCCTCCCTGCCGCAGGACCTGCGCCTGTCCGACCCCGGCGTACGGCGCATGTTCGACGACCGGGTGTACAAGCGCGGCGCGCTCACCCTGCACGCGCTGCGCACCGCCATGGGCGACGCCGCCTTCTTCGCGCTGGCACAGGACTGGACCAGGACGCACCGCCATGGCAGCGTGACCACCGACCAGTTCATCGCACTGGCCCACCGGCACAGCGACCGCGACCTGGACGCGCTGGTGTTCCAACCGTGGCTGCACGGTACGCGGCTGCCACGCCTGGTGAGCGGGGAAGCATGACCGGAGCGGAAGCGCACGGCGACGACGGGGTCGTCGTGTACTGGCGGCCCGGCTGCCCCTACTGCATGCGGCTGCGGCTCTACTTGTTCGTGACCCGGCTGCGCCACTCCAAGGTCAACATCTGGCGGGACCCGGACGGCGCGGCCTTCGTCCGCTCCGTCGCCGGCGGCAACGAGACCGTGCCCACGGTGACCGTCGCCGGCCGCGCCATGGTCAACCCCTCCCCGCGCCAACTGCGCGACGCTGTGCGGACGCACGCCGCGCGACCGCAGTGAACGGCTGACGCCGGGGCTGCGCCTGCGGGCACGGCGGGACAGGACGCGGATCCGGAGGTCATGCGCTTCCTCGGGGCCGGCTCGGCCCGTACCCCGAAGTCGAGGTCCGCGGCACGGATGAACTCGCGGGCAGGGCAGGGCCGGACCGCGCTGACGGTGCCGGCCTTCCTGCCCGGGGTCCGTCCGGGGACGGGCCCGCCGGGGCCGCGGTCGCGCGACCGAAGCCGCCCGTCGGCAACGGAGTTCGCCTTCGCCGGGGCCGGGCCGGACCGGCTCGTGAGCATCTGCCGTGTCGACCGCCACGCCTCCGCCCGCGTCATGGCCGAGCTCGGCATGGCCTTCGAGCGTACGGCGACGGCGCCCGCGCACGGGCAGCCGGTACGGGGCTCGGCGATCACGCGGGAGCAGTGCGCGGCGGCGTCGCACCGGGCGTGACGTCCGGCGCCCCGTCAAGGCCTCCGCACCGGCGACGGATTGGGACCGGGGCGACTGCCCATCGGCCGGGGAACTGCCATAGGGTCGGCGCGGACCGGCCCGTTCGGTCAGTTGCCTTACAGCATTGCGCAGTTCGGGTCAGTACAGGTCAGATCAGGTCACAGTCAGGCAGTCGGCCGACAGGCACGTGCAGGGGAGCACAGCGTGAGTCTCATCAAGAAGGCATTCGAGGTCATCGAGAAGGGCTTTGACGCGGGCGGTGACGCCATCCACGACTTCACCGTCAACCGCCGCACGGCCGAGCTCTTCCTGAAGCTGGGCGTCGCGGTCTACGCCGAGCAGCGCCTCGGCGGCTCGCACGAGCCGGTGGAGAGGATGTTCGAGGCCCTGGAGGGCCACGTCGCCGAGAACGGCGAGGTGGAGCTCGACCACCTCAAGGAGGCCAGCGAGGTCCTGGGCGAGGCGTTCGTGGCCAAGCACACCGCGGAGATCGAGGCCGAGGAGGCCGCCGAGGCCAAGGCCGTCGAGGAGGCCGCCGCCGCAGCAGCGGCCGCCGCTGCGGCTGCCGCCGCCGTGGCTCCCGCCGTGCCTGCCGCGCCCGTTGCGGCCCCGGCGGTCCCGGCCGAGGCCCCGGCCCCGGTCGCCGCCCCCGCGGCTCCCGTCGAGGCGCCCGCGCCGGTCGCGGCTCCGGCCCCCGTCGAGGCTGCGGCCCCCGCCGCTCCGGTCGAGGCTGCCGCCCCCGCCGCTCCGGCGGCCCCCGCCGAGGCGCCCGCCCCGGCTCCGGTGGAGTCCACCCCCGCCAACTGACCCACGCGCGAAGGCCCGGCCGACGTCGTAGCGACGTCGGCCGGGCCTTTCGCGTATCCGGGGGCTCAGGGCCAGACGAGGCAGTACAGCTGGTGCCCGCTCTCGTGGCAGCGCTGGGCGAAGTCCTGCCACTCGTGGAGCATCTTGTAGATCATGAAGGCGTCCCGCGGACCGCGCCGGTCGGGGACGGTGGACCAGATGAACGCGGCGGCGCCGAGGGCCTCCTCGTCGGCCTTGCGCAGCGGCTCCACGACGGAGACGGGCAGCTTGACGACGGCGTAGTCGGGGTGCAGGACGACGAGTTCCAGCGGCGGGACCTTGGCCGGGGGTATGCCCTCGATACCGGTGAGCACCATGGCGGCCATGGTCTCCGGCTTGACCTTGGTGTACATGCCCTGGCCCAGTTCGTCGCCGCCAAGCTCCTCCGGACGCATGGAGATGGGGACCCGCGCGGCGGTTGCACCGTCGGGTGCGCCGAAGTACTTGTAGGTCACCCCCACTCGGCCACCCCTGCTCCCGCGTTTCTCAACGGCCTTGTCGCGCTCTGTTGACGGCCGGCGTCGCCGGCCGGTGGTACGGGCGTGCTCGGGATCGGGGTCGTCGCCCCCGTCGTCCAGATCGCCACCGCGTTCGCCACCGCGCTGCATTCCACTACCCGACCATCCGCAGACCCAACCGCGCAACCCGATCATCGTCTCAGATGCACGGTCGATACCTCATCGCGCAACGCCCGGCATTTGAGAGCATGTGCTTGTGAGCTATCCGTACGCCTACGACGCGCCAGTTTCTCAGACCTTGTTCGATCGAGCAGCCGCCGTGACCCCTGGTGGGGTGAACAGCCCGGTTCGCGCCTTTCGCGCCGTGGGCGGTACGCCCCGATTCATGGTGTCCGGTTCCGGTCCCTACCTCAAGGACGCGGACGGCCGCGAATATGTGGATCTCGTGTGCTCGTGGGGACCGATGATTCTCGGCCACGCGCACCCCGACGTGATCGCCGCCGTGCAGGCCGCGGTCGCCCGCGGTACCTCCTTCGGCACCCCCGGTGAGGGCGAGGTGGAACTCGCCGAGGAGATCGTCGCGCGGGTCGCGCCGGTCGAGCAGGTGCGGCTGGTGTCGTCCGGCACCGAGGCCACCATGTCGGCGATCCGCCTGGCACGGGGATTCACCGGCCGGGCCAAGGTGATCAAGTTCGCGGGGTGCTACCACGGTCATGTGGACGCGCTGCTGGCCGCCGCGGGTTCCGGCGTTGCCACTTTCGGGTTGCCGGACACGCCGGGCGTGACGGGCGCGCAGGCCGGCGACACCCTGGTGCTGCCCTACAACGACCTCGACCAGGTGCGGGCCGCCTTCGCCGCGCACCCCGGTGAGATCGCCTGCGTGATCACCGAGGCCTCGCCGGGCAACATGGGCGTCGTGCCCCCGGCGGAGGGCTTCAACCAGGGGCTCGCGGACCTGTGCCGGGAGAACGGCGCGCTCTTCATCTCCGACGAGGTCATGACCGGCTTCCGTGTGTCGAGGGCCGGCTGGTACGGCATCGACGGCGTCCGCCCCGACCTGATGACCTTCGGCAAGGTCATGGGCGGCGGCTTCCCCGCCGCGGCCTTCGGTGGCCGTGCCGACGTCATGGCGCACCTGGCCCCGGCCGGCCCGGTCTACCAGGCGGGCACCCTGTCGGGGAACCCGGTGGCCACCGCCGCGGGCCTGGCGCAGCTGCGGCTGCTGGACGCCGCCGCGTACGCGACCGTGGACCGGGTCGCCGCCGAGGTGTCCGGCCTGGTGAGCGAGGCGCTGTCCAAGGAGGGCGTCGTGCACAGCCTGCAGACCGCGGGCAACATGTTCTCCGTGTTCTTCACGGAGGGTCGCGTGACCGACTACGACGGGGCGAAGCGGCAGGAGTCGCACCGCTTCACCGCCTTCTTCCACTCGATGCTGGCGCAGGGTGTCTACCTGCCGCCCTCGGCCTTCGAGTCCTGGTTCGTCTCGGCGGCGCACGACGACGCCGCCGTCGAGCGGATCGCCGCCGCCCTGCCGGCCGCCGCCCGCGCCGCCGCGGAGGCCGCCGCATGAGCGAGATCACGGTCGTCCACCTGATGCGGCACGGCGAGGTGGAGAACCCCAGCGGAGTCCTCTACGGGCGCCTGCCCGGTTACCACCTGTCCGACCTGGGGCGGAAGATGGCCGACCGGGTCGCGGAGCACCTGTCGGGGCGGGACATCACCTATGTGGTGGCCTCCCCGCTGGAGCGTGCCCAGGAGACGGCGGCGCCCATCGCCTCCGTGCTCGGTCTGGACGTCGCGCGCGACGAGCGCCTCATCGAGGCGGACAACGCCTTCCAGGGCAAGACCTTCGGCGTGGGCGACGGTGCCCTGCGGCGCCCGTCGAACTGGAAGCTCCTGGTCAACCCGTTCCGGCCGAGCTGGGGCGAGCCGTACGTCGACCAGGTCGTGCGGATGACGAGCGCGCTGGAGGCCGCCCGCGACGCCGCGCGCGGCCACGAGGCGGTCTGCGTCAGCCACCAGCTGCCGATCTGGACCGTGCGCAGTGCCGTGGAGCGGCGCCGGCTGTGGCACGACCCGCGCAAGCGGCAGTGCACCCTGGCCAGTCTGACCACGTTCACCTACGAGGACGACAAGATCGTCTCCGTCGGGTACACCGAACCCGCCCGCGATCTCGTCCCGGCCCACCTGCTGGCCGGCGCGAAGCCGGTCAAGGGCGGCAGCAAGGGCTTCGGGGCCTGAGCCCCCTCGGCGGGCGGCCGGTGCCCCCGGCCGCCCGCCGTCCCGAGCGCCCGCCGTCCGTCCCGTCCGGAGCGCGACCCGCGCACCGCCACCGTGGCCGAATCACTCCGCTTTCCCGGTGAATCCACCGCGCGACGGAGGAGCCCGCCCCCTCGCCATGGCACGAGTGCGAGGAGGCCGCTGCGCGCACGGGATTGGGGCGGAATGCGGGAGATCAGCCGACGTGGAGTGCTGGGCCTGGCGGCCGGTGCCGCCGCCGCGGGCCTGGCGGGGTGTGGCAGGGATCACACCCGGAGCCGCCGCGCGCCCGGCGGGGGGACGGGGCCGACCGGCACGGCGTACAGCGCCCATCCCATCGGCGACGGTTCCACTTCCGACACCGGCCCGCAGCCGCACCAGCCGGTTCCCGACCGGCTGGAGCCGGGGCAGCGGCCCCCGCAGTTCGTGGTGTTCTCCTGGGACGGCGCCGGCGAACTCGACGACGGGCTCTTCTCGCGCTTCCGGAAGGTCGCCGACGACCACGGCGCGAAGATGACGTTCTTCCTCTCGGGGATCTACCTGCTCCCGGAGTCCAGGAAGCACCTGTACCGGCCGCCGAACAACCCCGTCGGGGCCTCCGCCATCGGCTACCTCTCCGACACGCACGTACGCGCCACCCTGGAACAGGTGCGGCTGGCCTGGCTGGAGGGGCACGAGATCGGCACGCACTTCAACGGCCACTTCTGCGCCGGCTCCGGCTCGGTGGGCCGCTGGACCCCGGCGGACTGGCGCAGCGAGATCGAGCAGGCGGTCTCCTTCGTGGAGAACTGGCGCACCAACACCGGCTTCGACGACCTGCCCGCCCTGCCCTTCGACTACCGCAGGGAGCTGACCGGCGGCCGCACCCCCTGCCTGCTCGGCCGCGGCGGACTGCTGCCCACCGCCGCGCGGCTCGGCTGGCGGTACGACGCGAGCGCCCCGGGCGGCCTCCAGATGTGGCCGGGCAGGCTGCTGGGGATGTGGAACCTGCCGTTGCAGTCGGTGCCCTTCCCGGGGCACTCCTTCGAGGTCCTGTCGATGGACTACAACATGCTCGCCAACCAGTCGGCGAACTCCACCCGCGGCAATCCCGCCAACTACCCCGAGTGGGAACGGCAGGCGCGGGACGCCTACCTCTCCGGCTTCCTGCGCGCGTACGAGACCAACCGGGCGCCGCTGTTCATCGGCAACCACTTCGAGCGGTGGAACGGCGGCATCTACATGGACGCCGTGGAGGACGCGCTGCGGCGGATCGCCGATCACGACGAGGTCCGCATGGTGTCCTTCCGGCAGTTCGCGGACTGGCTGGACGTGCAGGACCCGGCGGTGCTGGCGAAGCTGCGCACCCTCGGGCCGGGCCTGCCGCCTCCCGGCGGCTGGCGGCGGTTTCTGGCGCAGGAACGTATCCCCACCCGCGGCGCGGGGTCTGTTTCGCCCGATCCGCTCGGGGAAGGCGATCCCCGGAACGGGGCGTTCCCGCCCGCCGGGACCGCCCCGATCCTCTCCTGAACCGTCGGCGAACGGCTCCTGACCCGCGACCAGGCACCGAAGGGGACCCCATGACCGCACCGCTGCAGGGCAGGAAGATCGCCTTCCTCGTCGCCGCCGAGGGCGTCGAGCAGATCGAACTGACCAGCCCGTGGCGGGCCGTGCGGGAGGCCGGCGGCACCCCGCGGCTCGTCTCCCGCGAACACGGCACCGTCCAGGCCTTCGACCACCTGGACAAGGCCGGCACCTTCCCCGTGGACGACACCCTCGAAGAGGTGGCCTCGGTGGACTTCGACGGCCTCGTGCTCCCCGGCGGGGTCGCGAACCCCGACCAGCTGCGCCTGGACCCCGACGCCGTCCGCTTCGCCAAGGACTTCTTCGACGAGGGCCGCCCGATCGCCGCGATCTGCCACGCGCCGTGGCTGCTGATCGAGGCCGGCGCGGTGCGCGGACGCACCCTCACCTCGTGGCCCAGCCTGTGCACGGACATCACCAACGCGGGCGGCACCTGGCTCGACCAGGAGGTCGTGGTCGACCCCACCGGCCCGAACGTCCTGGTGACCAGCCGCAGGCCCGACGACCTCAAGGCCTTCGAGGAGGCGTTCACCGCGGCGTTCGCCGGACGGGCCCCGGACCGCGATTAGGCGCCGTTTATACGGGGCATTCGCCGCTTTCGGCAAAGGTGTCGGGGGTGCGCAAGATCGCTCGGGACCACATGCGAAACTTTTCACATGAGTCCTACGCGCGCCCTCCGACGCCGCTTGCTCCGCACCACCGCTGCGCTGGCCGGCGCGGCTGCGTTCGCGCTGGCCGTCACGGCCTGCTCGACCTCCTCGGCCTCCTCCAACGGCGCCGGCGGCAGCAACTACGTCGGCGGCACCGGCGAGATCACCACGATCGCGCAGGGGCACCGGACGGCCGCCCCCGAACTGAGCGGCAAGACCGTCGACGGCGCTCAGCTCAGCCTCGCCGACTACAAGGGCAAGGTCGTCGTCGTCAACGTCTGGGGTTCCTGGTGCCCGCCCTGCCGGGCCGAGGCGCCGCACCTGGCCGAGGTCGCGAAGCAGACCAAGCCCCAAGGCGTGGAGTTCGTCGGCATCAACACCCGGGACCTGCAGACCGCGCAGGCCAAGGCGTTCGAGAACGAGTTCGGCATCCCCTTCCCGAGCCTGTACGACCCCGCCGGCGACCTCCTGCTGCGCTTCCCCAAGGGCAGCCTCAACCCGCAGGCCATTCCATCCACCCTGATCCTGGACCGGCAGGGGAAGATCGCGGTGCGCGCCCTCAAGGAGCTGAGCGCGGGCGAACTGCACAAGGCACTCGACCCGGTGGTCGCGGAGAAGTGACGTGAGCACACTCGCTGTCGCCGCCAACCAGACCGTGCTCAACGGCGCTCTGCTCGCCGCCGTGCCGGTCGCGCTGCTCGGGGGACTGGTCTCCTTCTTCTCCCCCTGCGTACTGCCGCTGGTGCCCGGCTACCTGTCGTACGTGACCGGCGTCACCGGCACCGACCTCGCCGAGGCGCGGCGCGGGCGGATGCTCGCCGGGGCCTCGCTGTTCGTCATCGGCTTCACCGCCGTCTTCGTCTCCGGCGGCGCGCTGTTCGGCAACTTCGGCTGGACGCTGCAGGAGCACAAGACGGTCATCACCAAGGTGCTCGGCGCGCTCACCATCGTCCTCGGACTGGCCTTCATGGGCCTGGTCGGCGGCATCACCCAGCGCGAGTTCCGCTTCCACCGCAGGCCGACGATGGGTCTGGCGGGAGCACCGCTGCTCGGTGTGCTCTTCGGTATCGGCTGGACCCCCTGCATCGGCCCGACGCTCGCCGCCGTCAACGCGCTCGCGTTCAACGAGGCCAGCGCCGGCCGCGGCGCCCTGCTCACCGCCGTCTACTGCCTCGGTCTCGGGCTGCCGTTCATAGCGGCGGCCCTCGCCTTCCGCCGCGCCCTCGGGGCCTTCGGCTGGGTCAAGCGCCACTATGTGTGGGTGATGCGGATCGGCGGTGGCATGCTCGTCGCCGTCGGCGTCCTGCTCGTCACCGGCGTGTGGGACCACATCGTGTACCAGATGCAGATCTGGACGACCGGCTTCACCCCAGGGATCTGATCCATGAGCTCCAAGAACAGCGAGACGGCGGCCCCGGGCCGCCCCGCGGAGGCCGAAGCGGGCCCGGACGCGGACACGGGCGCCGACCTGGGGGCCGCCGGCGCCCAGCTGTCGACCGCGCCGGTGGAGGACCTGGGCGAGATCGTGCCCGGCTCCTTCGGCGGCGTGCGCAGGCCCGGCTTCACCGGCGGGCTCGCCTGGACCGTCCGCGAGGTGTGGGGCTGGCTGCGCTGGATGTGGCGGCAGCTGACCTCGATGCGGGTCGCGCTGGTGCTGCTCTTCCTGCTGTCGCTGGCCGCGATCCCCGGTTCCCTGGTCCCGCAGACCAGCGTCGACGCGGTCAAGGCGCAGGACTTCAAGGACGCGCACACCACGGTGGCGCCCCTGTACGAGAAGCTCGGCCTGTTCCACGTCTACAGCTCGGTGTGGTTCTCGGCGATCTACATCCTGCTCTTCGTCTCGCTCGCCGGCTGCATCGTGCCGCGCAGCTGGCAGTTCGTCGGCCAGCTGCGCGCCAAGCCGCCGCTGCCGCCGCGCAACCTCACCCGGCTCCCGGCGTACGCGACCTGGCGCACCGCGGCCGAACCGGACGAGGTGCTCGAAGCGGCACGGCGGGTGCTGCGCGGCCGCCGCTTCCGGACCCGTACGGCCGATTCAGCGGTCGCCTCCGAGAAGGGCTATCTGCGCGAGGCGGGCAACCTGCTCTTCCACGTGGCCCTGTTCGGCCTGTTGATCGCCTTCGCGGTGGGCGGCCTGTTCAAGGCCGAGGGAGGAAAGCTGATCGTCGAGGGCGACGGCTTCAACAACACCCTCACCCAGTACGACGACTTCAAGCCCGGCACCTTCTACAACGCCGACGACCTGGCGAGCTTCGGCTTCAAGCTGGACGGCTTCACCGCCTCGTACGCCCGCTCCGGTCCCGAGAAGGGCACCCCGCGCACCTTCCGCGCCCACATCCACTACTGGACGAGCGCGGACGGCAAGCGGACACCGTCGGCGATCGAGGTCAACAAGCCGCTGGAGATCGGCGGCTCGAAGGTCTACCTCATCGGCCACGGCTACGCGCCCTCGGTCACCGTCCGGGACGGCAAGGGCAATGTGGTCTTCGAGGGCCCGGTGCCCTTCCTGCCGCAGGACGGCAACCTCACCTCGTCCGGCGTGATCAAGGTGATGGACGCCCGCAACCACGCGGACAAGCGGATCCAGTACGGCTTCAGCGGCCTGTTCACCCCGACCTTCGGGCTCAACGCCACGCAGGGACCGCACTCCACGTTCCCCGCCCTGGACTACCCCGCGCTCGTCCTCACCGCCTACTACGGCGACCTGGGCGTGGACGCCGGCCTTCCGCAGAACGTGTACCAGCTCGACACGGCCAACATGAAGCAGTTCAAGGACGCCGGCGGAGAGATCCTCCGCAAGGCCATGAAGCAGGGCGACACGCTGACCCTGCCGAACGGCGACGGCACCCTCACCTTCGACGGCGTCAAGACCTGGGCCAGCTTCCAGGTCTCCCACCAGGTCGGCAACGGCTGGGCGCTGGTGAGCGCGGTGTCCGCGATCCTCGGCCTGGCCGGTTCGCTGTTCATCCAGCGCCGCCGCGTGTGGGTGCGGGCGGTGCGCGGCGCGGACGGTACCACCGTCGTCGAGCTCGCCGGTCTCGGCCGCAGCGAGTCGGTGCGGATCGCCGAAGAACTCGGCGACCTCGCCGCAGACCTCACGTCCACGGCACCGCTGCTGCCCGCGGCGGACCCGGAATCCTCAGAACACCCCCTGCCCGATGACGAAGGAGCGCGCGCGTGACCAGTGCTGCCGCGGTCAACGAGAACGTCGCCCATATCAGCAACTACCTGATCTACTCGGCGATGGCGGTCTACACGCTGGCCTTCCTCGCCTACATCGCGGAGTGGGTCTTCGGCAGCCGCAGCAAGGTCGCCAGGACCTCCGCCGCGCTCGCCGCCGAACCCGCCGCGGACCGGCCCGCGGTGACCGTCACCGTCAAGGGCGGCGGCACCGCCACCCTGCAGCGGCCCACGGTCGTCACCCGTGCCTCCAGCAGCGACCGGGGCTTCGCGGACGGACCCGGCGCCGCCGGCGGCGACCGGCAGGGGGACACCTACGGCCGGATGGCGATCTCCCTCACCGCGCTGGCCTGGGCGATGCACGTGGGCAGTGTCGTCGCCCGCGCGGTCTCGGTGCAGCGCGCGCCGTGGGGCAACATGTACGAGTTCTCGACGACCTTCGGCGCCGTCGCGGTCACCGCGTACCTCGTGCTGCTCGCCCTGGGCAAGAAGGTCCGCTGGATCGGGCTCATCCTGACCACGACGGTCCTGCTCGACCTGGGTCTTGCCGTCTCCGTCCTCTACACCGACAGCGACCAGCTGGTTCCCGCCCTGCACTCGTACTGGCTGTGGATCCACGTCTCCTGCGCGATCATCTCCGGAGCGGTGTTCTACCTGGGCGCGGTCGCCACGCTGCTCTACCTCCTCCGCGACCACTACGAGACCGCCCTCGCCGCGTCGGGCAAGGCCGAGGGCACCTGGGCGGGCATCATGTACCGCCTGCCGGCCGCCGCGAGCCTGGACAAGTTCGCGTACCGGGTCAACGCCATGGTCTTCCCGCTGTGGACGTTCACGATCATCGCGGGCGCGATCTGGGCCGAGGCGGCCTGGGGCCGCTACTGGGGCTGGGACCCCAAGGAGACCTGGTCCTTCATCACCTGGGTCGTCTACGCCTGCTACCTGCACGCCCGCGCCACCGCCGGCTGGAAGGGCCGCAAGGCCGCCTACCTGGCGCTGCTCGCCTTCGCGTGCTTCCTGTTCAACTACTACGGCGTGAACATCTTCATCACCGGCAAGCACTCCTACGCGGGCGTCTGAGCCCGCGCGGGGATCACTCAGTCCACGCTGATCGCGTCCAGCTTGGCCCTCAGGTACGTGTGCGAGTCCACCGGCTCGTACGCGACCCGGCCGACGGGCGCGGGCAGCGGCACGACGCGGGTGCCCGGGTCGCACTCGAAGAACCAGACCAGCGACATCAGCTCCTCCGCCGGCGCGTCGGCCGGCGGGGGCAGCACCCGGTGCCGTCCGGAGCGCCAGCGGTCGCCGGTCCAGCGGGCCATCAGATCGCCGATGTTGACGGTGAACGCGTCCGGGTGCCAGGGGGCGTCCTGCCAGCCGCCGGCATCGGTGTGGACCTGGAGGCCGCCCTTGCCCTGCTGGCGGTCGAGCACGGTGACGGTGCCGAAGTCGGTGTGCGGGCCGATCCGGAACTGGCCCGGCGCGGGCTCCCCGACGACCTCGGTGCCGGGGTACCAGTTGAGGTTCAGGCCCCAGGTGGGATGTCCCGTGTGCCGGGTGAAGAAGTCCGGTGCCACGCCCAGCGCGGCGGCGAGCAGTTCCAGCAGGCGGTCCGACAGCTCGCGCATCCGCGCGATGTACTCCGTCACCAGCGGGCGCAGCCCGGGCACCTGGGACGGCCAGACGTTGGGCAGGAACCACTCGGCGTCCACGGCCGGATCGCCGGTGGGTCGCTCGGCCGCGAACGACCAGGATTCCTTCAGGTCCGGCGGGGTGGGCGTGCCCTCCGCGGAGGCATTGGCCTCCGCGCCCGGGCCCAGCCAGCCGCGGCCGCCGACCCGCACCGCGTACTGCTGCTTGGCGTCGGCGGGCAGCAGGAAGAAGCGGCGGGCGGCCTCCCGGATCGCCGCGCGCAGCCCCGGATCGACCCCGTGCCCGGTGACCAGCAGGAAGCCCGCCGCGCACAGGGCTTCGTCGACGGTGGTGGCGACGCGGGCCCGGGCGGCGGCGTCGCCGGTGAGCCAGGGGCCGAGGTCGATGGTGGGGATCATGCGCCGATGTCCTCGTTCCACAGGTCCGGGCGGGCCCCGATGAAGTCCGTCATCAGCTGCACGCACTCCGGGTCGTCCAGCAGCACGATCTCCACCCCGTGCTCCGCCAGCCAGTCGTGGCCGCCCCGGAAGGTGCGGGCCTCGCCGATGACCACCCGGGAGATCCCGAACTGCCGCACCAGGCCGCTGCAGTACCAGCACGGCGACAGCGTGGTCACCATCGTCGTGCCGCGGTAGGTGCGCTGCCGGCCGGCCGCGCGGAAGGCGGCCGTCTCGCCGTGCGCCGACGGGTCGCCGTCCTGGACGCGGCGGTTGTGGCCGCGGCCCAGGACCGTGCTGCCGTCCGCGGCATAGAGGGCCGCGCCGATGGGGATGCCGCCCTCCGCGAGGCCCGCGCGGGCCTCGGCGACGGCCGTCGTGAGCATCGCCTGTGCGGTGTCCATGACGGCCAGTGTCCCGCAGGGATCAGCCGCGGGGCGGTGTTTCGTCCTGCGTGCCGCCGGAACCGCTCTCGCGGCGCCGCAGTTCCTCCTCGCGGCGGCGCAGGTCGGCCTCCCAACTCTTCAGCAGCTGCTCGTCGCGCTTGTTCTCCTCGCGGAGCGAGTGCAGGAACTGCGGGTTGTCGTCGGGGGCGACCCACTGCGTGCGGTGGTTGCGGTGCCACTCCGCGGGCGTGCTGCCGCCGGCCGGCGCGCCGCGGTGCCTGCCCGCGACCAGCCAGGCGATCGGGCCGACCAGCACCTCGCCGAAGAGCAGGATGATGATGACCCACACCACCTTGGGCAGGCCGCGCACCTGCTCCTCCGGGGTGTTGAGGCAGTCGATGAAGGCGTAGATCCAGAGCGCCAGCACCAGCAGGAACGGGAGAAGCCGGATCATCGCGGGAATGCCCCCCAGGCAGCGACGGCGGGGCATGACGGGGCCCCGGTGACGGGTCAAGAGTAGTGCGTACCGGATACTGGACAGCATGGCTTACGACGATCTTCGCTCGCTGCTGAGGGCCCTGGAGAAGGACGGCGACCTCAAGCGCGTCACCGCCGAGGTCGACCCGTACCTGGAGGTCGGGGAGATCGTCGACCGCGTGAACAAGGCGGGCGGCCCGGCGCTGCTGTTCGAGAACGTCAAGGGCTCCTCGATGCCCCTGGCGATGAACGTGTACGGCACCGACCGGCGGCTGCTGAAGTCGCTGGGCCTGACGTCCTACGCCGACATCGGCGACCGCATCGCCGGGCTGCTCAAGCCGGAACTGCCGCACGGATTCGTCGGGGTGCGCGAGGCCTTCGGCAAGCTCGCCGGGATGACCCACGTCCCGCCGAGGAAGGTGAAGGACGCGCCCGTCCAGGAGGTCGTCCTCACCGGCGACGACGTGGACCTCGACGCGCTGCCCGCGCTGTTCACCTGGCCCGAGGACGGCGGCTCCTTCTTCAACCTGGGCCTGACGCACACCAAGGACCCCGAGACCGGGGTGCGCAACCTCGGCCTGTACCGGCTCCAGCGCCACGACCGCCGCACCATCGGCATGCACTGGCAGATCCACAAGGACAGCCGCAACCACTACCAGGTGGCCCTGCGGCGCGGCGAGCGGCTGCCGGTCGCCATCGCCTTCGGCTGCCCGCCGGCCGTGACGTACGCCTCCACCGCCCCGCTCCCCGGCGACATCGACGAGTACCTTTTCGCGGGCTTCGTCGGGGGCAAGCGGGTGGAGATGGTCGACTGCAAGACGGTGCCGCTCCAGGTCCCCGCCCATGCCGAGGTGGTGCTGGAGGGCTGGCTGGAGCCCGGGAAGACGCTGCCCGAGGGGCCGTTCGGCGACCACACCGGCTTCTACACCCCGCAGGAGCCCTTCCCGGCGCTGACCATCGACTGCGTGACGATGCGCAAGCGCCCGCTGCTGCAGTCCATCGTCGTCGGCCGGCCGCCGACCGAGGACGGCCCGCTGGGCCGGGCCACCGAGCGGTTTTTCCTGCCGCTGCTGAAGATCATCGTGCCGGACATCGTGGACTACCACCTGCCCGAGGCCGGCGGCTTCCACAACTGCGCGATCGTCTCGATCGACAAGAAGTACCCCAAGCACGCCCAGAAGGTGATGCACGCCGTCTGGGGCGCCCACATGATGTCGCTGACCAAGCTGATCGTCGTGGTCGACGCCGACTGCGACGTGCACGACCTGCACGAGGTCGCCTGGCGGGCGCTGGGCAACACCGACTACGCCCGCGACCTGTCGGTCGTCGAGGGACCCGTGGACCATCTCGACCACGCCTCCTACCAGCAGTTCTGGGGCGGCAAGGCGGGCATCGACGCGACCCGGAAGCTGCCCGAGGAGGGCTACACCCGCGACGGCGGCTGGCCCGAGATGGTGGTCTCCGACCCGGAGACCGCCGCGAAGGTCGACCGCCGCTGGAAGGAGTACAACCTGTGAGCGCGGAATCCGCGACCCCGGACCTTTTCGGCCCCTCGCCCCGGCCCGACGGCAAAGTCCGCGCGTTCCTGCGGCTGGTGCTGATCGAGCACTCGGTCTTCGCGCTGCCCTTCGCCTACATCGCCGCGCTCAGCGCGATGTTCGCCGAGGACCGGAGCGTGCACTGGTGGCAGCTCTTCCTGATCACGGTCGCCATGGTGGGCCTGCGCACCTTCGCGATGGCCTGCAACCGGATCATCGACCGCGAGATCGACGCCCGCAATCCGCGCACGGCCGGGCGTGAACTGGTCACCGGCGCCGTCTCGGTGCGCTCGGCGTGGACCGGCGCGCTGATCGCCGTGGCGTTGTTCCTCGGCGCGGCCGCCCTGCTCAACCCGCTCTGCCTGGCGCTCGCGCCGGTCGCGGTGGTGCCGATGGTGGTCTACCCGTACGGCAAGCGGTTCACCGACTACCCGCACGCGATCCTCGGACTCGCCCAGGCCATGGGCCCGGTGGGTGCCTGGCTCGCGGTCAGCGGGACCTGGTCGTGGGACGCGGTGATCCTCGGTCTCGCGGTCGGTGTGTGGATCGGCGGTTTCGACCTGATCTTCGCCTGCCAGGACGTCGCCGCCGACCGCGCCCACGGCGTGCGTTCCGTGCCCGCCCGCTTCGGCATCGACGGCGCGCTGTACGGCGCGCGCGTCAGCCACGTGGTGACCACCGTGCTGCTCGTCTGGTACGGACTGGCCGTGGGCGCCGGTGCCTTCTGGTGGATCGGCATGCTGATCGTCGGCGGCGCGTTCGTCTACGAGCACAGCATCGTCAAGCCGGGCGACCTCAGCCGGCTCAACCGCGCCTTCTTCACGGTCAACGGCTTCATCGGCATGGCGCTGTTCGTGTGCGCGCTGCTCGACCTGATGGTCCGGGGGCTCGGCGTCTGAGCGCCGCCCGCCCCCGGCCCCCGGGCCGGCGAGCTTTCGCTCAGCCCTGCTCGGACTTGACGAACGGCAGCGCGACGAGCCGCGGATAGCGCCACCACTGGCCGCTGTTGGCCTTGGTGGCGGCGATGGCGCAGAAGATGATCCCGAGCAGCATGTGGAGCGCGCACAGCGCGAGCAGGCCGAAGCCGACGATGGCCAGGACGATCGGGCCGTTGTCCTCGCCGTGCCAGATCGCGCCGCCGATGCCGAGGCCGTAGCCCACGCCGCCCAGCAGGACGGTCATGGCGGCGGTGATGCCGAAGTTCATCGCCTGCGCGGAGTGGTGGCGGATGAACGGGTCGTACTTGTTCTGCTCGTTGTTGCGGATGATCAGCGGCGGGATCCAGCCCAGCGCCCAGCCGAGGCAGCAGATGCTGGAGCCCACGAGGACCGTGATCAGGGCGCTCAGGTGCGCCCACATCGCCGGCCCGGTCGGCGGCCGCATCGGCGGCTGCGGGAACGGCGGCGGATAACCCGGGGCGCCCGCCCAGCCGGGGCCCGGGCCGCCGGGCTGCCCGGGGTGTCCGTACGGCGGGGGCGGCGGGGGGAACGGACCGGCCCCGGGGGCGGCGTACGGGCCGGGTCCGGGCGGCGGCGGGCCCTGCGGGGGTCCCTGCGGCGGCCCTTGAGGCGGGCCCTGAGGTGCCATGTCCTGCGGCGGTGTGCTCTCGTGCTTGCTGAAATCGGTCATGCGCGACCGCCCCCCCCGTGATCGTGTTGTCCGGGATCCTACGGCCTCACCGGATCAGCCCGTCGACGGGGCGGTCACGGAACAGGAATGCCGCGGCCACCCCGCCCGCCAGGCCGAAGAGATGGCCCTGCCAGGACACCCCCTGCGCGGTGGGCAGAACCCCCCACAGGATGGAGCCGTACAGCACCGCGACGACCAGGCCGACCGCGATGTCGATCAGCCGCCGGTCCACGAAGCCGCGCACCAGCAGATAGCCGAAGAGGCCGAAGACCAGCCCCGAGGCGCCCGCGGTGTTGGTGTGCGGCGGCGCGACCAGCCAGACCCCCAGGCCGCTGCACAGGATGATCACAAAGGTCACGCTCAGGAAGCGGCGGGTGCCGCGCAGCGCCGCCAGGAACCCCAGCACCAGCAGCGGCAGGCTGTTGGCGGCGACGTGGTCGAAGCCGAAGTGGATGAAGGCCGCCGGGACGATGTCCCGCAACTCCCCTGCCTCGCGCGGCACGATGCCGAAGGTGTCGAGCGCGTGGCCGGTCATGGCGTCGACCGACTCGATCAGCCAGAGCAGGCCCACCCAGCCGAGCATGAGCGCACCGGCCGTACGGGCCCGGACGCCCGGGCCCGGCACGGCGCCGCTGCGGGCGCCGTGCCGGGCGTCACCGGCGTCGTGGCCGGCGATGGGTTCGTACGCCACAGGATCCCCCCTCGTGGTGGTCCACCGTCCGTGCGTCCGTCCGGGTGTCCCCCCGGACTTCCCACGGTAGACAACGACTTGGGCGTACGTGGCGGTTCCGCGCCTTACGCGGCCATTCCGCCCGCCATGAGCTGCATCACGGCGCCCATGATGTCCTGGGGGTTGAGCGGGGTGGCGCCGGCCGGGGCGGCGACGGGCTGCGCGTCGGGCGCGAAGCCGACGGTCAGCGGCAGCGCGCCCTGGATCTCGTTGCCGGTGTCGAACTGGTCGAGGTCCAGGGTGATCCCCGACAGGGCCCCGTCCTTGACGGCCACGTCGACGCTGACGTCCTTGTCCGGCACCGACTGCAGGTCGGCGGTCGAGAACCCGTCCGGCAGCTGGTCCGCCACGGGCTTGAGCGCCTCGGCGAGGGCGTCGGCCGTCTTCCCGGCCGGCAGGGTCACCTTGACGTGGTCGGCGCCGTCCTTGCTGCCGGCGTCGGTGAACTTCGCGTTGTGCTCGACGGCCTCGCGCAGCGCCTTGGTGACCTGCTCCGCCGTCTTGGGGTCCAGGGCCGAGGTGTCCGGCAGCGGCGAACCGCCCTCCTTGGCCATGCTCTTGGAGAACTCCTCGAAGGACTTGACGTCGACGGAGACCCACTTGCCGCCGACCGCGTCCTTCACGGACTTCAGCGAGGAGGGCAGCTTGTCGGCCGCGTCGAGCATCTGCCGGAACTGCTGCAGATCGGCCTTGTCCTCCTTGGTGGCGAGACCGTCGGCGAGCGTCAGGAACTGGCGCAGGTCGGCGCGGAGGTAGACCTGCTTCCCCGCCAGGCTGCGGACCTCCAGCAGGTCCTTGCCCTGGCCGAGCGAGACCCGCAGCGCGACCGAGGCGGGGTCGGTCTTGGTGTCCTTGATGTCCTTGAGCGGCTTGTCGGCGCTCACGGACATCGAGACGTCGAAATCGGCGAGCAGTTTCGCGTAGTCCTGGGTGAAGCCGTCCGAGCCCTTGAGCGCGGTCCAGATCTGCTGCTGGTTCCCGTCGAAGCCCACGGACAGCGTGACGGACTTCTGCTCGCCGAGCCCGTCCAGCGCCTGCTGGACCTTGGCGCCGGCGCTCAGGCTCGTGGTGGTGCCGCACGCGGCGGCGGTGGTGAGTACGAAGGCGGCGCAGCCGGCGGCGGCGATGCCCTTCCGCATGGCGATGATGGTTCTCTCCCCAACCCCTTGGTTGTTACATGAACACCTCATTGACGCATGAGCTGGGCGGAAGGTTGTACGAGGGGCCGGATAGGCTCGCCCCATGGACGAGCGCGGGCGCGGGACGCCCTGGGTGGTCGGGGTCTCCGGGGCCTCCGGGACGCCGTACGCGGCCGCCGTGATCCGGGCGCTGCTGCACGCGGGCGAGGCCGTCGACCTGGTGGTCAGCCGGGCCGCCCGCCTCACGGTGCTGGACGAGACCGGGGCGCCCTTCCGTGACGGCCACTGGCGCGAGGACCTGTCCCGCTGGCTGGCCCGCGGCGCCGACGGCACCCCGGACCGCTTCACGGCCGACGTCACCCGGGTGCGCCACTGGGCCGCCGGGGATCTGGCGGCCGGGCCGAGTTCGGGCTCGTACCCCGTCAAGGGCATGCTGATCGTCCCGGCGAGCACCGCCTGCGTGGCCGGGGTCGCGCTGGGACTCTCCAAGGACCTGCTCCAGCGCGCCGCGAGTGTCACCCTGAAGGAGCGGCGGCCGCTGGTGGTGGCCGTACGGGAGACACCGCTCGGCGGGCAGACCCTCCGGCACCTGGTCGCCCTGGACGAGGCGGGTGCCGTGGTGCTTCCCGCGTCGCCGGCGTTCTACGCGGGCGCCCGGCACATCCAGGACCTCGTCGACTTCGTGGCCGGCCGGGTGCTGGACGCCGCCGGGGTGCCGCACAAGCTCTACCACCGCTGGGAGGGCGAGCTGGGGGCCGCGCGGGCGGCCGCCGGGACTGCTGGGACCACCGGGTTCCCCGGGCCTGCCGGGACTGCTGAGGCGGATGACGGCGGATGAGGCCCCTGCCGCTCGATGCGCAAGGCACATGCCCGCTGATGCCTTAGATTCTTGTCC
Organism: Streptomyces sp. NPDC088732; assembly: GCF_044751205.1. Lineage (NCBI taxonomy): Bacteria > Bacillati > Actinomycetota > Actinomycetes > Kitasatosporales > Streptomycetaceae > Streptomyces > Streptomyces sp. NPDC088732. The sequence goes on along the minus strand of NZ_JBIVLI010000018.1, from coordinate 134,382 downwards.
CGACAGCGCAATCACGGCACGAATGAAGGGGTCCAGTCTGATGGACGCGGTGGACAGGCAGCTCATTCAGGCCCTCCGTGAGAACGGCCGGGCCTCGTACGCCGAGCTGGGCCGGCTGGTGGGCCTGTCCGGCCCCAGCGTCACCGACCGGATCAACCGCCTGGAGCAGGCCGGCGTGATCACCGGCTACCGGGCCACCATCCACCCCGCCGCGCTCGGCCTCGGCGTCACGGCCCTGGTCGGTCTGCAGCTGAGCGACGCCGCCGACCACGAGGACGTGGCCACGCGGCTGCGCGATCTCGACGAGATCGAGGACTGCTGGTTCATCGCCGGCGACGACTCCTACATGCTCAAGGTCCGCGTCCCCGACGTGGACGGCCTGGAGCACACCATCCGCCGGCTGTCCGGCACCAAGGGCGTCGCCCGCACCCGCACCACCATCGTGCTGTCCACCAAGTGGGAGAACCGGGTCGGGGAGCTGCCCGAGTCCGTGTAGGCGTAAGGTCGAGCGGGTTGTCCGCCGGCCGACGGCCGGTCGAGGAAGGTGTGGAGGCGAGGCGAGGCATGGACGCTGGGCTCAAGCGGGAGCTGGAGGAGAAGGTCTACGCGGGTGAGCGGCTGACCCGTGAGGACGGCATCGCCCTCTACGCGTCCGACGACCTCGCCTGGCTGGGCGGCCTCGCCCACCACGTGCGGACGGTGAAGAACGGCGACGTCGTCCACTTCAACGTCAACCGCCACCTCAACATGACCAACGTGTGCACGGCCTCCTGCGCCTACTGCTCCTTCCAGCGCAAGCCGGGGGAGAAGGACGCGTACACGATGCGCATCGAGGAGGCCGTGCGGCTGGCGAAGGAGATGGAGGGGGAGAACCTCACCGAGCTCCACATCGTCAACGGCCTGCACCCCACGCTCCCGTGGCGCTACTACCCGCGCTCGCTCAAGGCGCTCAAGGAGGCGCTGCCGAACGTCTCCCTCAAGGCGTTCACCGCCACCGAGATCCACCACTTCGAGACGATCTCCGGGCTGAGCGCGAGCGAGATCCTGGACGAGCTGATCGAGGCCGGCCTGGAGTCGCTGACCGGCGGCGGCGCCGAGATCTTCGACTGGGAGGTGCGGCAGCACATCGTCGACCACCGCACCCACTGGGAGGACTGGTCGCGCATCCACCGCCTGGCGCACGAGAAGGGTCTGAAGACCCCGTGCACCATGCTGTACGGGCACGTCGAGGAGCCCCGGCACCGGGTGGACCACGTGCTGCGCCTGCGCGAGCTCCAGGACGAGACCGGCGGCTTCCAGGTCTTCATCCCGCTGCGCTACCAGCACGACTTCGTCGACCTCAAGGACGGCAAGGTCCGCAACACCCTCCAGGCCCGCACCACCATGGCCTCCGGCGCCGACGCGCTGAAGACCTTCGCGGTCTCCCGGCTGCTCTTCGACAACGTCCCGCACGTGAAGGTCTTCTGGGTCATGCACGGCGTCCAGACCGCGCAGCTGGCGCTCCAGCACGGCGCGGACGACATGGACGGCTCGGTCGTCGAGTACAAGATCACCCACGACGCCGACAACTACGGCACGCCCAACAAGCTCACCCGTGACGACCTGCTGGAGCTCATCACGGACGCGGGCTTCCGCCCGGTCGAGCGCAACACGCGCTACGAGATCATCCGCGAGTACCCGGGCCCGGACGCCGCGCGCCGCGAGGCGCCGCAGCCGATGCGCTTCTGACCCGTACCGTGCACCGCACGTGGAGCGCGGGCCCCGGCGACCCCGGGCCCGCGCTTCACGTGAATGTCGCCCGGAGTCCGGACCGCCTTCAGGGCCCGTCAGTGGGCGTCCCTAAAGTTGCGCCATGGCACTGCGCTTCACCCTCGACCCCGAGCTCACCGCCGACCTGCGGAGCCAGCTCGTCACCCTCTGGACGGACGTCACCAACGCCGGCGGCGCCGTCGGCTTCGTGGCCCCCGTCACCGCCGCGGACGTGGCCCCGCAGGCGGAGGGCCGCTGCGAGGCGATATCCGGGGGCCGGGCGCATCTGATCGCCGGATTCGAGGACGGGCGCCTGGCCGCGACGGCCTTCCTGACCCTCAACACCCACCGCCTGATGGGGCATTGGGCCTGGCTCTACACCGTCATGGTCGACCCCGCCCACCAGGGGCGCGGGCACGGCGCGGACCTGCTGCGGGAGGCCGAGCGCGCGGCGCGCGAGCTGGGCCTGGAGGGGCTGCGGCTCACCTGCCGCAGCGGCATGGGCCTGGACCGCTTCTACGCCTCCGTCGGCTACAAGGAGGTCGGCAGGACGCCCGGGGCGATCCGCATCGCCGCAGGTGACGACCGGGACGAAATCACGATGTGGCTCCCGCTGCTCTGAGCGTCGCGGCCCCGTGCTTCACTGGTGGGCGAGTACGTCCGGTACGTCCCGTGGGCCGGACCGCCGAACACACCGAAGGAAGTGGCATCGCCGTGAGCTGGAAGCCGAGTCCCATGCTGCGCTACTCCCTGATGCGCCTTGGCCTCTTCGCGGCCTGCTTCCTCGTCATCTGGGGTCTGGTCTACGTCCACGTCCTGCCGGCCGGGCTCGGCGACTCCAACCTGCTGTGGGTCATGCTGCTCGCGCTGGTGATCAGCGCGCCGCTCAGCTTCGTCGTGCTGCGCGGTCTGCGCGAGCAGGCCTCCGTGCAGGTCTCGGCCCGTGTGGAGCGCACCCGGGCCAACCTCGCCGCCAGTGCCGCCCAGGAGGACGAGGCGGACGACGCCTCGCGCGCGGCGACCCGGGGCTGAACCCGGGGGCCGGCTACCCGGTCGCCGGCCGCGGCAGGTTCCGCCGGCACCGCTGCGCGGTGTTCCCGGCCGCATTCACGGAGTAATCCGGCCGTCCCGCACCGGGGAAAAGGCAGGAGCCCCGCACGCTGTGCGGGGCTCCTTGGGTACTGCTTATCGGGTACTACTACACGCTGTCTCCGCAATTAGGCGGGGACGACGTTCTCCGCCTGCGGGCCCTTCGGACCCTGGGTGACGTCGAAGGTCACCGCCTGGTTCTCCTCCAGCGAGCGGAAGCCGCTGGCGTTGATCGCGGAGTAGTGGACGAAGACATCGGGGCCGCCGCCGTCCTGGGCGATGAAGCCGAAGCCCTTCTCGGCGTTGAACCACTTGACGGTTCCGGTAGCCATAAGCCCTCCTTGGGCCAAAGGGTTGCCCTGCTCCAGAACCTGCCCTGCTAACCGCAAGAAGTCTGAAAACTACAAAAGCCCGCGGTCACATGCTCCGCAGGCTTTGTACTGCAAGGGAAACCAAACTGCAACTTGCGACGACAGTAGCACGGAGCATCCTCACCGGGGAAGAGCGGCAAGATCCCCATTCACCCGGACCGCCTAAAGAACGAACGCACGGTGAACCCCTGGCCTCTGGACGGTGCCCGGGACGACACCGCCGAAGGGCCCCGCCGAAAGATCACCGGAGCGGGGGTCTAGCCTCCTGATGTGGACAAAGCTGCGCCTCTTCCCTCCGCCGGTGGTGAGCGCCGGACCCGGCCTCGCGTCGGGCACATCCAGTTCCTGAATTGCGTCCCTCTTTACTGGGGGTTGGCCCGAACGGGTGCCCTGCTGGACCTGGAGCTCACCAAGGACACCCCCGAGAAGCTGAGCGCCCAGCTCGTCTCCGGCGACCTCGACGTGGGCCCGATCACGCTCATGGAGTACCTGCGCCACTCCGACGAGCTCGTCGCCCTCCCGGACATCGCCGTCGGCTGCGACGGCCCGGTCATGTCCTGCGTCATCGTGAGCCAGGTCCCGCTGGGCAGCCTGGACGGCGCCCGGGTCGCCCTCGGCTCCACCAGCCGTACGTCCGTACGACTCGCGGAGCTGCTGCTCGCCGAGCAGTACAAGGTCGCGCCCGACTACTACACGTGCCCGCCGGACCTGTCGCTGATGATGCAGGAGGCGCAGGCCGCCGTGCTGATCGGCGACGCCGCGCTGCGCGCCTCGCTGCACGACGCGCCGCGGCTCGGCCTGGAGGTGCACGACCTCGGCCTGATGTGGAAGGAGTGGACCGGGCTGCCCTTCGTCTTCGCCGTGTGGGCCGCCCGCCGCGACTACCTGGCCGCCCACCCCGAGGCCGTGCACGAGGTGCACCGGGCCTTCCTCGCCTCCCGCGACCTGAGCATGGAGGAGGTGGAGAAGGTCGCCGAACAGGCCGCCCGCTGGGAGTCCTTCGACGCGGACACGCTGCAGCGCTACTTCACCACGCTGGACTTCTCCCTCGGACAGGACCAGTTGACCGGGATCGCCGAGTTCGCCCGCCGCGTGGGGTTCCCGCCCCGGGCACGGGTACACCTTCTCTGATTTCACGGGCTTCCCGTAGGTTGCCCGGCGTATGCGGGGAACTCCCGTTGTTCGACCTTCCGCACCGCGAGAGGCGCGCAGATGCAACCGCTACAGGCGAACGACCCCACGGCGATCGGTCCCTACCGCCTGCTCGGCCGGCTCGGGGCCGGCGGCATGGGCCGGGTCTACCTCGGACGCAGCCCGGGCGGCCGCACCGTGGCCGTGAAGGTGGTGCGCTCGGAGCTCGCCGACGACCCGGAGTTCCGCACCCGCTTCGAGCGCGAGGTGGAGGCGGCGCGCCGGGTCGGCGGCACGTGGAGCGCCCCGGTGCTCGACGCGGACACCGACTCGCCGGTGCCCTGGGTGGCCACCCGCTACGTCGCGGGCCCCGCGCTGTCCGACGCCGTGAAGACCTTCGGGCCGCTGCCCGAGAACGGCGTACGGGCGCTGGCCGCCGGGCTCGCCGAGGCGCTGGAGCAGGTGCACGGGCGGGGCCTGGTGCACCGCGACATCAAGCCGTCCAACGTGCTGCTGTCACTGGACGGCCCGGTACTGATCGACTTCGGCATCGCCCGGGCCATGGACGCCACCGCGGCGCTCACCAGCAAGGGCGTGGTCGTCGGCTCGCCTGGCTACATGGCCCCCGAGCAGGTCACCGGCCGGCCGACCGGGCCCGCCGCCGACATCTTCGCGCTCGGCGCGGTGATCGTCTACGCCGCGACCGGGCAGGGACCGTTCGCCGGCGACAGTGCGGCCGTGCTGCTGTACAAGGTCGCCCACGAGGAGCCCGAGTTCGACGGCATGCCCGCGGGACTGCGCCGGGTCGCCGAGTCCTGCCTGGCCAAGGACCCCGCGGAGCGCCCCACCCCCCGCCGGCTCGCCGAGCTGCTCGCGCCGGACGGCGGGGCCGCGTCCCTGGTGCGCGGCGGCTGGCTGCCCGCGGCGCTGACAGAGGGGCTCGGCCGCCAGGCGGTCGAGCTGCTGGACCTGGAGCCGACGCCGCCGCCGGGCGCGCTCGGAGGCGGTGCGGCAACTCCCGGCGTTGACACGGCCGGCACCGGCTCGCTGTACGGCTCGTACGGCACTTTCGGCCCGCCGCCGTCGCTGACCGGGCAGCCGCAGGACGCGGTGCCGTCCGCGTTCGCCGGCACGCCGCCGCCGGCCGCCCCTCCCGCCGTGCCCCGCGGCGGTGCGCGGCGCGCGGTGTCGCTGGCGGGCGCGGGCGCCGTGCTGGTCGCGGCGGCGGTGACGCTCGGGCTCGTGCTGCACCGGGGCGGGGGCGACGACCAGGGCAAGGGCGGAGGCGATCCGACGTCCTCCCGGTCCACCGACTCGGCGCCCGCGACACCCTCGCGCGGCTCCGCGACGCCCTCCGCACCGCGGCTGGCGGCGCTGCCCGCGGCCTTCGCCGGCACGTGGAAGGGCGACACGGTCACCGCCCACGGTCTGCCCGGCACCTTCGAGATCACGATCACCGAAGGCAAGGTCGGCGCGGTGGTGGGACGCGACAAGAGCGTGCTGTCGCTGCTCGGGGAGACCTACGACTGCAGCGGCCAGTGGAAGCTCTCCACGGCCACCGAGCGGTGGATCGTCCTGGACACCAGCGGCGGCACCAACCCGCATCCCGGGGTCTGTTCGGACGGTTCGGCCGACGAGCGCTTCACTCTCAACGACGACGGCTCGCTGCACTACCGGTCGGGCGACTCCCTGGCCGGGAACCCCGAGGGCGACCTCGCCAAACAGGGCGGCTGACGCCCTGGCGTAGGCTGAGCCAGTCCGTCACAACCCCTCGGAAGGGATGCCCGGTGAGCGAGAACGCCGATCTGCAATCCGTCCTCGACCGTGCCGCCGACGGTGGCCGCATCACCCCCGAGGAGGCGCTCGACCTCTACCGCTCCGCACCCCTGCACGCACTGGGCGCCGCCGCGGACGCGGTGCGCCGCCGCCGCTACGCGGGCGTCGAGCACATCGCGACGTACATCATCGAGCGCAACATCAACTACACCAACGTGTGCGTGACGGCCTGCAAGTTCTGCGCCTTCTACGCCGCGCCCAAGGACACCGCCAAGGGCTGGACCCGCGACCTGGACGACATCCTGCGCCGCTGCGCGGAGACCGTCGAACTCGGCGGCACCCAGATCATGTTCCAGGGCGGCCACCACCCGGACTTCGGCGTCGAGTACTACGAGAAGCACTTCAGCGCGATCAAGCAGGCCTACCCCCAGCTGGTCATCCACTCCCTGGGGGCCTCCGAGGTCGAGCACATGGCCCGGATCTCCGAGGTGCCGGTGGAGGAGGCCATCACCCGCATCCACGCGGCGGGCCTCGACTCCTTCGCGGGCGCCGGTGCCGAACTGCTGCCGGCGCGGCCGCGCAAGGTGATCGCCCCCCTGAAGGAGAGCGGCGAGCGCTGGCTGGAGATCATGGAGACCGCGCACAACCTGGGCGTGGAGTCCACCTCCACGATGCTCATGGGCACCGGCGAGACCAACGCCGAGCGCATCGAGCACCTGCGGATGATCCGCGACGTCCAGGACCGTACGGGCGGCTTCCGCGCCTTCATCCCGTACACGTACCAGCCCGAGAACAACCACTTGAAGGGCCGCACGCAGGCCACGCTCTTCGAGTACCTGCGGATCATCGCCGTCGCGCGGCTCTTCCTGGACAACGTCGCCCACATCCAGGGCTCCTGGCTCACCACCGGCAAGGAGGTCGGCCAGCTGTCGCTGCACTACGGCGCCGACGACCTCGGTTCGGTGATGCTGGAGGAGAACGTCGTCTCCTCGGCCGGGGCCAAGCACCGCTCCAACCGCATGGAGCTGATCCACCTGATCCGCGCCGCGGGCCGGGTGCCCGCCCAGCGCGCCACCACCTACGAGCACCTGGTGGTCCACGACGACCCGGCGAACGACCCGGTCGACGACCACGTCGTCTCGCACCTGTCGTCGACCGCCATCGAGGGCGGCACGGCGCACCCCGAGCTCAAGCTCATCAGCACCTCCTGACCGGCGCCCGCGGTCCGCGATGCTGACGATCCACGCGGGCGCGGACGGCGCGGCCCTGGTGGTCGACGGCGGCACCATCGCCGCCGCCGGCCCGGTCGACCACCTGCGCGCGAGCCGTCCCGGCGCCCGGGTCCGGTCCTGGCCCGGCACGCTGCGGCCCGGGCGGACCCACCAGGGCGAGCTGCCCGCCGCACCCAGTCCGCGCGAGCGGGTGCACGCCCTGCTCAGCCGCGGCGTCACGGCCGTGGCGACCGTTCCCGACGACCCCGCGCTGCGGTCCGCGCTGGACCGCAGCGGCCTGCTGCCCGCGCGCCGGGCACCGGAGCCGGCCCCGGGGGCCCGGGCGGACTTCGCCGTCGTCGACGGGAGCGGCGCCTGCCTGGCCACGGTCGTCGGGGGACGGCTGCTGTACCGCAGGGCGTGAGCCGGTCACCCGGCCGCCGTGCACCGGTGGCCGGCTGACAGCCCGTCGCTTAGGTTCCGGTCATGCCGGACATATCCGTTCCCCGTGCCCTCCCCGGCGGCCTCGCGGCCCCGGTGGTCGCCGTGCTCACGGCGATCGCCCTCGTGGCGCTCCCCGCGACCGCCATCGGCGAGGTGCCCTCCGCGGGGGCGTCCCTCTGCTTCGGCCGCGTGCCGACGATCACCGGCTCCGGCGGCATCCAGGGCACCCCCGGCGACGACGTCATCGTCGGCTCCGCCGGGCCCGACCGCATCGACGGCGGGGGCGGCGACGACCGCATCTGCTCCCTCGCCGGGAACGACCGGGTCAGCGGCGGCCCCGGGAACGACAGCATCGCCACCGGCGCCGGCGACGACCTGGCGGCCGGCGATCTCTTCATCGACCGCGGCGACGCCGTCGGCCAGGGCGACGACCTGCTGATCCTGGGGGAGGGCGACGACCGCGCCGCGGGCGACAACAGCGCCACCGCGGGCGACGCGTTCGGCGGCGGCGACGACCGCATGGACGGCGGTCCCGGCGACGACCTGATGACCGGCGACTCCGCCGCCGACACCGGCAACGCCTTCGGAGCGGGCGACGACGTCCTCAAGGGCGGGGCCGGCGCCGACCGCCTGGTCGGCGACAGCTTCGCCCTCCTCAACGCCGTCGGCAGCGGCGGCGACGACCTCCTCGACCTCGGCGCGGACGGCGGGTTCGCGGCCGTCGGCGACAACTACTCCGTCAGCCGGGGCCGCACCGCGGCGGGTTCCGGGGACGACCGGATCATCGGCGGCGCGGCCGACGAGACCCTGATCGGGGACAACTCCGGCGACCACGTCACCACGGCCGGCAACGACGTGATCACCGGGCACCGCGGCCGTGACACGATCTTCGGGGACAACACCGACGTGGCCCGCGCCGCGAGCAACGGCACGGCCGGCGGCCGCGACCTGCTCGTGGCCGGTCCCGGCGACGACGTAGTCCGCGCGGGCCCGGGCGACGACCGGATCGACGGCGGCGCGGACCGCGACCTGTGCGACGGCGAGGCCGGCACCCGCGACCGCGCCGAGCGCTGCGAGACCTCACCCGGCATCCCGTGACCGCTCGCCCGGGCCCCTGCGCGGGACCCGGGACCGCCGGGTGAACAATGGGGGCGTGACCCGAGCCTCCCTGGACAAGCAGCCGCACGAAGTCGCCGCGATGTTCGACGACGTCGCGGCCAACTACGACCTGACCAACGACGTGCTCTCGCTCGGGCAGGACCGGCGCTGGCGCAGGACCGTCGCGCAGGCCCTGGACGTGCGCCCCGGCGAGCGGGTGCTGGACCTCGGCGCCGGCACGGGCACCTCCTCGCTCCCCTTCGTGCAGGCCGGTGCGGACGTCGTGCCCTGCGACTTCTCGCTCGGCATGCTGCGCGAGGGCAAGCGCCGCCACCCCTCGCTGCCGCTCACCGCGGGCGACGCGACGCGACTGCCGTTCGCCGACGGGGTCTTCGACGCCGTCACCATCTCCTTCGCGCTGCGCAACGTCCACGACACCGACGCGGCGCTGCGCGAGATGCTGCGCGTCACCCGGCCCGGCGGGCGTGTGGTCATCTGCGAGTTCAGCCACCCCACGTGGGCGCCGTTCCGCACCGTCTACACCGAGTACCTGATGCGGGCGCTGCCGCCGGTGGCCCGCGCGGTCAGCAGCAACCCCGACGCGTACGTGTACCTCGCCGAGTCGATCCGCTCCTGGCCCGACCAGCCCGCGCTGGCCGCACGGCTGCAGAAGGCCGGCTGGCAGCGGGTCGCGTGGCGCAACCTGTCCGCCGGGATCGTCGCACTGCACCGGGCGGTGCGCTGACCCGGGGCACCGCCTCATAGACTCTCCACGCCCCTTCCCCACACCGACGGGAGACCCCGACCGTGACTGACACGACCGTCGCCTCCGAGCGCAGTGCCGATGTGATCGTCGTCGGGGCCGGTCCCGCCGGTTCGACGACCGCGTACTACCTGGCGAAGTCCGGTCTGGACGTGCTGCTGCTGGAGAAGACCGCGTTCCCCCGCGAGAAGGTGTGCGGCGACGGTCTCACGCCGCGGGCGACCAAGCAGCTCGTCGCGATGGGCATCGACGTCTCCGAAGAGGCGGGCTGGCTGCGCAACAAGGGCCTGCGCATCATCGGCGGCGGCGTCCGCCTCCAGCTCGACTGGCCGGACCTGGCCTCCTTCCCCGACTACGGACTCGTCCGCAAGCGCGAGGACTTCGACGAAGTGCTGGCCCGCCAGGCCGAGAAGGCCGGCGCGCGGCTGTACGAGCGCTGCAACGTCTCCGGTCCGATCCGCGACGAGCGCACCGGCCGCATCATCGGTGTCGAGGCGAAGCTCGGCGAGGAGAAGACCCCGGTCACCTTCCACGCCCCGCTGGTCGTGGCCGCCGACGGCAACTCCACCCGGCTCTCGCTGGGGATGGGCCTGCACCGCCGCGAGGACCGTCCGATGGGCGTCGCGGTCCGCACGTACTTCACCTCGCCCCGCCACGACGACGACTACCTGGAGTCCTGGCTGGAGCTGTGGGACCGGCGCGTTCCCGGCGACCCCCGCATGCTGCCCGGCTACGGCTGGATCTTCGGCATGGGCGACGGGACGTCCAACGTCGGCCTCGGTGTGCTCAACACCTCCGCCTCCTTCAAGGAGCTGGACTGGCGCGAGATCCTCAAGGCCTGGTGCGCGTCCATGCCGGAGGACTGGGGCTACACCCCCGAGAACATGACCGGCCCCATCCGCGGCGCCGCGCTCCCCATGGCCTTCAACCGCCAGCCGCACTACACCCGCGGACTGCTGCTGGTCGGCGACGCGGGCGGCCTGGTCAACCCGTTCAACGGCGAGGGCATCGCCTACGCGATGGAATCCGGCCGGATCGCCGCCGACGTCATCGTCCAGGCGCACGCCCGCGGCACCGCGGCGCAGCGGGAGCTGGCGCTGCACCACTACCCGCGCATCCTGAAGGACACCTACGGCGGCTACTACACGCTCGGCCGCGCCTTCGTGAAGCTGATCGGCAACCCGAAGGTGATGAAGCTGGCGTCGCAGCGCGGACTCAGCCACCCGGTGCTGATGCGCTTCACGCTCAAGCTGCTGGCGAACCTCACCGACCCGACCGGCGGCGACGCGATGGACCGCGTCATCAACGGCCTGTCGAAGGTGGCCCCGCGGTCGTGACACCGCCCCGCTGAACCCGGCGTGGCCGCCCTCCTCGGGGCGGCCACGCTTCTTTTTTGCTGCCCCTCACTCCACAACGGTGATGCACTCAACCTTCCCTTTCTTTACGTATGAAGGGTAGGATGCGTAAATATGGAGCAGGATTGGTACTCGGTGGAGCAGGTGGCCGAGCGGCTCGGACTGCATGTGCGGACCGTGCGCGGCTACATCCGCGACGGGCGGCTGAAGGCCGTGCGCATCGGCAAGCAGTACCGCGTCGCCGCCGCCGACCTCGACGCGCTCACCGGCCGGCCGGCCCCCGCACCGCCTCCCCGGCGGGCCGAGGTCTCCGCCATCGTCGAACTCGAGGGCATCGGGGCGGCGGCCGCCGACCGCCTGACCACCCTGCTCTCCGCCGGGGCCCGGATGCCGCGCGACGACGCGGAGCCGTTGCGCATCCAGACCGTGCACGACGGGCCGCGGGCCCGGCTCAAAGTGGTCGTCCTGGGCGGACTCGCCCCCACGGCGGACGTCCTCGCCACCATCGACGGCATTCTCGGAGCGGAGAACGGCATGTTCCAAGGCGATCCCGAAGGCGGGCCGCAGTGACTGACGTGGTGACCGAACGCGCCGGGGTGCCCGTGCTGGTCGTCGGCGAGGACGGCCCCGGCATCGCCGGCCCGCAGGACGCGCTCGACCTGATCGGCGCCGCCTTCTCCCGCGCGGAGGTGGTGGCCGTGCCCGCCTCCCGGTTCGACGAGCGCTTCTTCGCGCTGCGGACCGGGGTGGCCGGCGAGATCCTGCAGAAGTTCGTCAACTACCGGCTGCGGCTGGTGGTCGTCGGCGACATCTCCGCCCGCACCGGGGCCAGTACGGCGCTGCGCGACCTGGTGCGCGAGTCCAACCGGGGCAACCAGGTGTGGTTCGTGTCCGATCTGGCAGAACTCGACGCCCGGTTGGCGGGTTGACGGGGACGTCTGACATCGATGTCACCTGTGGCGAGGGGGCGTTGGGGGTGCAAGCCCGAAATGCGTCATTCGCGATGGTGTGCCCATACTTTTGCACACCCCACCGGGGACACCGTCAACGGGAGGAAGGCGCATCATGAACCTCTTCACGAAGTCCCTTGTCACCGCCGCCGTCACTGTTCTGCTTGCGGGCGGCGGGATGATCGCTACCACCGCCGCCTCCGCCGCCCCCTCGGGGCACGGCAAGAGGCTCCACTGCACCTGGCACAAGGGGTACTGGACGTTCCGCCACGCCTCGGGCCGCAACGACCACGGCGACCACGGCGGCCGGGACGACCGCGACCGCCGCGGCGGACACGCCGGTTCGTCCCACGGCTCCCTGCGCTGGGAGCGGGTCTGGCACCCGGCCCACAAGGTCTGCGTGCGCCGCTGACCCCCGTTCACGCCCCCGTAACCGCCTCTTCCCGAGCCCGGCCCACCGCCACTGCGGCGGGGCCGGGCTCGGCCTCGTACGGGCGCGTGAGCGCCTTCACGAGCGCGGGCGCCGCGCGGTACGGCACCGCGGACCTGCCGACCCGTGGGGACGGGGTCGCGGGATCAGGCCACGCGGACGGCGGAGGTGGGCATGTAATAGGCCATCTGCTGGATGACGACACCCTTGCTGGGGTTGGCCGCGTCCAGGTACTGGCCGTCGCCGACGTAGACGGCGACGTGGTAGGCGGAGCCGACGCCGCCCCAGAACAGCAGGTCGCCCGGCTGGACCTCGCTCACGGGGACCGGGGTGCCGACGGTCGACTGGGCCTGGGAGGTGCGCGGCAGCTCGACGCCGATGGTCCGGAAAGCGGCCTGGGTGAGGCCGGAGCAGTCGTACGCGCTGGGGCCCGTGGCGCCGTACACGTAGGCCTTGCCGACCTGTGCCTTGAGGAAGCTGAGCACAGAAGCGACGCTGCCGCTCGCGGCCGACGTCGACACCGACTGGGCCGAGGGCGCGGAGGCGGACGTGGCCAGCGCGGTGCGCCCGGCCGAGCGGGACGCCGTGGCGGACTCCCGGGCCTCGGCGGCCTTGGCGGTGGCGGCCCTGCGGGCGTCGGCGGCGGCCTTCTTCTTGGCGGCGGCCTTCATCGCCTGGTGGCGGGCCTCGTCGCGGGCCGCGTCCAGTTGCTGCTCGACGACGGTCTCGTCGAGGGCGGCGGCGGCCTGCGCGGCGGCCGCCTCGGTGGAGAGGGCGGGGATGACCGGGATGCTTCCGGTGGTCGCCGGGTCGGCGGCCGTCGGTTCGGCGTTCGCCGGGGCGGACATTCCAGTGAGGGCGAGCGTTCCGATGACGCCGCCGGCGACTCCAGCGCGGCGCACCCAGTTGGTGCTCTGCGTGGCGCGTCGCCGGCGGCGTATATGCGAGATCTGAAGGGGCATGCGCTCTTGGGTATCAGGCGGAATCGGTTCCGTTCAACAAAAGTGTGATGCGCCACAGTTGGCGCCACCCCAGTGCTATTGTCCCTTTTTTGATCTTCCTTTTTCGGGATGAATCGGATATCCAAGTCCATTTCCTCGTGCGCGCGTTCACGTGGCTCCGGCGGTCGTCAGCACGGACTTTCCAGGCTCACCCGGACGGGCGGCGGTGCGCTATCACGAGGTCCGGGGGAGCTCCAATTTGCTTTGAGCCGCGATGGCCTGATAGTGGGCCACCCCCTCTGGCCAGCGATAACGCGAGCAAATATGACTTCTGGTGATCATTAGAGATACCTGCGTGAGAAGATCACGCCTCATCCGGAACGGTCACCCTCGGCCGGGTGGTGTAGATCACAAAGTCCAGTGGGAACCCCGTGTCGCAGATCACAGACCAGGAGGCATAAGATGCGGGCAGTTCGGGCTTGTGAACTGCCTCACATAGAGAGGATCTAGGTGGCGTGGCGCATATGCCCGGGCACGGTCCGTCATCAGTCACCGTCGACTGGAAGGAGCGGGGACGTGAATGCCTACGCGCCCATCCTCGTGCTGGGCGGCCTCGCGGCCGGCTTCGCGATCTTCTCCGTGGTCATGGCCTCAATTATCGGCCCAAAACGGTACAACAGGGCTAAATTGGAGGCGTATGAGTGCGGCATTGAGCCGACTCCGCATCCGGCCGGTGGTGGCCGTTTCCCGATCAAGTACTACCTGACGGCGATGCTTTTCATCGTCTTCGACATCGAGATCGTCTTCCTCTACCCCTGGGCTGTCTCGTTCGACTCCCTGGGGATCTTCGGGCTCGTCGAGATGCTCCTCTTCGTGCTCACCGTCTTCGTCGCGTACGCCTACGTCTGGCGTCGCGGCGGTCTGGAATGGGACTAGGGGCGGAGAAAAGCCATGGGTATTGAAGAGAAGCTGCCGAGCGGATTCCTGCTGACGTCGGTCGAGACCGCCGCGGGATGGGTGCGGAAGGCGTCGGTCTTCCCCGCCACCTTCGGTCTGGCCTGCTGCGCCATCGAGATGATGACCACCGGTGCCGGGCGGTACGACCTGGCCCGATTCGGGATGGAGGTCTTCCGCGGTTCCCCGCGGCAGGCGGACCTGATGATCGTGGCCGGCCGGGTGAGCCAGAAGATGGCGCCCGTCCTGCGCCAGGTCTACGACCAGATGCCCAACCCCAAGTGGGTCATCTCCATGGGCGTCTGCGCATCCAGCGGCGGAATGTTCAACAACTACGCAATTGTGCAGGGTGTTGACCATGTGGTGCCTGTTGACATTTATCTTCCCGGATGTCCGCCCCGTCCCGAAATGCTGATGGACGCCATTCTCAAGCTCCACCACAAGATCCAGCACAGCAAGCTCGGCGTGAACCAGGAACAGGCCGCGCGCGAGGCGGAGGAGGCGGCGCTGAAGGCGCTGCCGACGATTGAGATGAAGGGGCTTCTCCGATGACGGATTCCCCGGACACCCCGAACCCGGACAAGGACGCGCAGGCGAGCGGTCTGCCCGGTCAGCGCGGGGACCACGGCGAGGCGATCCGCGTCCAGCACGGCATGTTCGGCGCCAACAACGGCGGCGACACCTCCGGGTACGGCCGGCTGGTGCGCACCGTGCGCCTGCCGGGAGCCTCCAACCGGCCCTACGGCGGCTGGTTCGACGAGGTCGCCGACGAGCTGGAGGGCGCCCTGGAGGAGCAGGGCCTCGTCCCCGCCAACGCGATCGAGAAGGTCGTCGTCGACCGCGGCGAGATCACCTTCCACGTCGCGCGCGAGCACCTGCTCCTGATCGCCCGGACGCTGCGCGACGACCCCGCGCTGCGCTTCGAGCTCTGCACCGGGGTGAGCGGCGTCCACTTCCCCGAGGACAAGGGCCGCGAGCTGCACGCCGTCTACCACCTGCGCTCGATCACCCACAACCGGCTGATCCGGCTGGAGGTGAGCGTCTCCGACGCCGACCGGCACGTGCCGTCGCTGGTCGAGGTCTACCCGACCAACGACTGGCACGAGCGCGAGACGTACGACTTCTTCGGCATCGTCTTCGACGGCCACCCCGCCCTGATGCGGATCATGATGCCGGACGACTGGCAGGGCCATCCGCAGCGCAAGGACTACCCCCTCGGCGGCATCCCCGTCGAGTACAAGGGCGCCCAGATCCCGGCTCCGGACCAGCGGAGGTCGTACTCGTGAGCACGCACGGCACATCGCACGCCGCACCCCGGCAGGCCGCGGAGCGGGACACCACCGAGGGCCGGGTCTTCACCGTCACCGGCGGCGACTGGGACGAACTGTCCGAGACCGTCGGCAAGGCCGACGACGAGCGCATCGTCGTCAACATGGGTCCGCAGCACCCGTCCACCCACGGAGTGCTCCGGCTGATCCTGGAGATCGACGGCGAGACGGTCACCGAGGCCCGCTGCGGCATCGGCTACCTGCACACCGGCATCGAGAAGAACATGGAGTTCCGGACCTGGACCCAGGGGTCCACGTTCGTGACGCGCATGGACTACCTGACGCCGTTCTTCAACGAGACGGCGTACTGCCTGGCGGTGGAGAAGCTGCTCGGCGTCACCGAGGAGGTCCCCGACCGGGCCTCCGTCATCCGCGTGATGCTGATGGAGCTGAACCGCATCTCCTCGCACCTGGTGGCCATCGCCACCGGCGGCATGGAGCTCGGCGCCACCACGATCATGATCTACGGTTTCCGCGACCGCGAGATGATCCTGGACATCTACGAGCTGATCACCGGCCTGCGGATGAACCACGCGTACATCCGCCCCGGCGGCCTCGCCCAGGACCTGCCGCCCGGCGCCGTGGACCAGATCCGCGAGTTCGTGAAGAAGTTCCGCAAGAACCTCCCCGAGTACGACAAGCTCGCCACCGGCAACCCGATCTTCAAGGCCCGGATGCAGGACGTGGGCTACCTGGACCTGGCCGGCTGCATGGCGCTCGGCGCCACCGGCCCGATCCTGCGCTCCACGGGCCTGCCGCACGACCTGCGCAAGTCGCAGCCGTACTGCGGTTACGAGAACTACGAGTTCGAGGTCCCGACCGTCGACACGTGCGACTCCTACGGCCGCTTCCTCATCCGCCTGGACGAGATGCGCGAGTCGCTGAAGATCGTCGAGCAGTGCCTGGACCGGCTGCAGCCCGGCCCGGTCATGGTCGCCGACAAGAAGATCGCCTGGCCCGCGCAGCTGGCGCTCGGCCCGGACGGTCTCGGCAACTCGCTGGACCACATCAAGAAGATCATGGGCACCTCCATGGAGGCCCTGATCCACCACTTCAAGCTGGTGACCGAGGGCTTCCGGGTGCCGCCCGGCCAGGCGTACGTCGCCGTCGAGTCGTCCAAGGGCGAACTCGGGGTCCACGTGGTCAGCGACGGGGGCACCCGCCCCTTCCGCGTCCACTTCCGGGACCCGTCCTTCACCAATCTGCAGACCATGGCGGCGATGTGCGAGGGCGGCCAGGTCGCCGACGTCATCGTCGCGGTGGCGTCCATCGACCCCGTGATGGGAGGCGTCGACCGGTGACTGAGGTATCACTCGGCATCCCCGCGATGCCCGCGCCGGACTACCCGGCCGACGTACGGCAGCGCCTGGAGACGGACGCGCGCGAGATCATCGCGCGCTACCCCAGCAGCCGCAGCGCCCTGCTTCCGCTGCTGCACCTGGTGCAGGCGGAGGAGAGCCATGTCTCCCGTACCGGGGTCCGCTTCTGCGCCGAGATGCTCGGGCTGACCACGGCCGAGGTGACGGCGGTGTCGACCTTCTACACCATGTACCGCCGGGCGCCGTCCGGCGAGTACCAGGTCGGGGTCTGCACCAACACCCTGTGCGCGGTGCTCGGCGGGGACGCGATCTTCGAGGAGCTCAAGGAGCACCTCGGCGTCGAGAACGGCGGCACCACCGAGGACGGCAAGGTCACGCTGGAGCACATCGAGTGCAACGCGGCCTGCGACTTCGCCCCCGTGGTGATGGTCAACTGGGAGTTCTTCGACAACCAGGACCCGCAGTCGGCCAAGCGGCTCGTCGACGACCTGAGGGCCGGCCGGACCGTCGAGCCCACCCGGGGCGCTCCGTTGTGCACGTACAAGGAGACGTCCCGGATCCTCGCCGGGTTCCCCGACGAGCGCCCCGGCGCCGTCGAGGCGAGCGGCGGCGCCGGCCCGGCCTCGCTGGCCGGGCTGCGGCTCTCCCGCGGCGAGGCCCTGCCGGGGTCCGGCGGCGGCGTGCCGCGGCAGACCTCCGCCCCGCCGCGCGACGAGGTGCCGCCGGCGCACACCAGCTCCCACGACGCCCCGCAGGAGTCCGCGGTCTCCGACCCGGACCACCCCGCCGGGCCCGTCACCGAGCAGCGCACGAACGAAGGCGAGGGGGAGCAGTGACGATGGTTGACTCGGCGGAGAAGGTGCTCGCACCCGTTCTGTCGGCCTTCTGGGACGACCCGCAGTCCTGGACACTCGGCACGTACCGCCGGCACGAGGGCTACGAGGGCCTGCGCAAGGCGCTCGCGATGCCCCCGGACGACGTGATCGCCTTCGTCAAGGACGCGGGTCTGCGCGGCCGCGGCGGCGCCGGCTTCCCCACCGGGATGAAGTGGCAGTTCATCCCGCAGGGCGACGGCAAGCCGCACTACCTCGTCGTCAACGCCGACGAGTCGGAGCCGGGCACCTGCAAGGACATCCCGCTGCTCTTCGCCAACCCGCACTCGCTGATCGAGGGCATGGTGATCGCCTGCCACGCGATCCGCTCCAACCACGCCTTCATCTACCTGCGCGGCGAGGTCGTCCCCGTGCTGCGGCGGCTGCACCACGCGGTCGCCGAGGCGTACGAGGCGGGCTACCTCGGCAAGAACATCCTCGGCAGCGGCTTCGACCTGGAGCTGACCGTGCACGCCGGAGCCGGCGCGTACATCTGCGGCGAGGAGACGGCGCTGCTCGACTCGCTGGAGGGCCGGCGCGGCCAGCCCCGGCTGCGGCCGCCCTTCCCGGCGGTCGAGGGCCTGTACGCCTGCCCGACGGTGGTCAACAACGTGGAGTCCATCGCCTCGGTGCCGGCGATCCTGCACAAGGGCAAGGAGTGGTTCCGCTCCATGGGCAGCGAGAAGTCCCCGGGCTTCACGCTGTACTCGCTCAGCGGCCACGTCGCGAACCCCGGCCAGTACGAGGCCCCGCTCGGGGTGACCCTGCGCCAGCTGCTCAGCCTCAGCGGCGGCATGCGCCCGGGCCACAAGCTCAAGTTCTGGACGCCGGGCGGCTCTTCGACCCCGATGTTCACCGACGAGCACCTCGACGTCCCGCTGGACTACGAGGGCGTCGGCGCCGCCGGCTCGATGCTCGGCACCAAGGCGCTGCAGTGCTTCGACGAGACCACCTGCGTGGTGCGCGCCGTCACCCGCTGGACCGAGTTCTACGCCCACGAGTCCTGCGGCAAGTGCACCCCCTGCCGCGAGGGCACGTACTGGCTCGTCCAGTTGCTGCGGGACATCGAGGCGGGCAAGGGGAGCCTGGCCGATCTCGACAAGCTCGCCGACATCGCGGACAACATCAACGGCAAGTCCTTCTGCGCCCTCGGCGACGGAGCGGCCAGCCCGATCTTCTCCTCCCTCAAGTACTTCCGCGACGAGTACGTGGAGCACCTGGAGGGCCGCGGCTGCCCCTTCGACCCGTCCAGGTCCACGGTCTGGGCCGACAAGTCTCACCTGGAGGTGAACGCGTGACCGTCACCACGAACGCCGCTTCCGGAGAGGCAGCGGTGCCGCCCGAGGACCTGGTGTCCGTCACCATCGACGGCGTCGAACTGTCCGTGCCCAAGGGCACGCTGGTGATCCGGGCCGCCGAACTGATCGGGATCGAGATCCCGCGCTTCTGCGACCACCCGCTCCTGGACCCGGTCGGCGCCTGCCGGCAGTGCATCGTCGAGGTCGAGGGCCAGCGCAAGCCCATGGCGTCCTGCACGATCACCTGCACCGACGGAATGGTCGTGCGGACCCAGCTCACCTCCGGTGTCGCGGAGAAGGCCCAGCGCGGGGTGATGGAGCTGCTGCTCATCAACCACCCGCTGGACTGCCCCGTCTGCGACAAGGGCGGCGAGTGCCCGCTGCAGAACCAGGCGATGTCCGCCGGCCAGGCCGACACCCGCTTCGAGGGACGCAAGCGGACCTACGCCAAGCCCATGCCGATCTCCACCCAGATCCTGCTGGACCGCGAGCGGTGCGTGCTGTGCGCGCGCTGCACCCGCTTCTCCGAGCAGGTCGCGGGCGACCCGATGATCGAACTGCTGGAGCGCGGGGCGCTGGAGCAGGTCGGCACGGGGGAGGGCGACCCCTTCCAGTCGTACTTCTCCGGCAACACCATCCAGATCTGCCCGGTCGGCGCGCTGACCTCGGCGGCCTACCGCTTCCGCTCCCGCCCCTTCGACCTGGTCTCCTCGCCGAGCGTGTGCGAGCACTGCGCCGGGGGCTGCGCCACCCGCACCGACCACCGGCGCGGCAAGGTCATGCGGCGGCTCGCGCAGGACGACCCCGAGGTCAACGAGGAGTGGATCTGCGACAAGGGCCGCTTCGGCTTCCGCTACGCGCAGCGCCCCGAGCGGCTGACCACGCCGCTGGTGCGCAACGCCGACAGCGGTGAACTGGAGCCGGCGAGCTGGCCCGAGGCGCTGGAGGCGGCGGCCCGCGGGCTCGCCGCGGCCGGCGGCCGCACCGGCGTACTGCCCGGCGGCCGGCTCACCGTCGAGGACGCGTACGCGTACGCCAAGTTCGCCCGCGTCGCCCTGGACACCAACGACGTCGACTTCCGGGCCCGCGCGCACTCCGCCGAGGAGGCCGACTTCCTGGCCGCCGCCGTGGCGGGCCGCGGACGGGACCTGTCGGGCGACGGCGTCACCTACCGCCTGCTGGAGAGCGCCCCCGCGGTGCTGCTGGCCGGGCTGGAGGCCGAGGAGGAGGCGCCCGGCGTCTTCCTGCGGCTGCGCAAGGCCTGGCGCAAGCACGGGCAGAAGACCTTCGCGCTCGCGCCCTTCGCCACCCGCGGACTGGGCAAGGCCGGCGGCACCCTGCTGCCCGCCGCGCCCGGCACCGAGACCGAGTGGCTGGACGCGCTCGCCGGCGGCGTCGGCCTGGACGCCAACGGCCGCGCGGCGCACGAGGCGCTGCGCGCCGAGGGCGCGGTCGTCCTGGTCGGCGAGCGGCTGGCGGCCGTGCCCGGCGCGCTGACCGCGGTGCTCCGGCTGGCCGGTGCCACCGGCGCCCGCCTGGCGTGGATCCCGCGCCGGGCCGGTGAGCGCGGCGCGGTCGAGGCCGGCGCCCTGCCGGGGCTGCTGCCCGGCGGCCGCCCGGTCGCGGACCCCCGCGCCCGCGACGAGGTCGCCTCGGTCTGGGGCGTGGCCACGCTCCCGTCCCGCTTCGGCCGCGACACCACCGCGATCCTGGAGGCGGCGGCGGCCGGCGAACTCGGCGCGCTGCTCGTGGGCGGCGTGGAGGTCGCCGACCTGCCCGACCCGGCCATGGCCCGCGCGGCCCTGGACGCGGTCGGCTTCGTGGTCAGCCTGGAGCAGCGGCCGAGCGAGGTCACCGGGCGGGCGGACGTCGTCCTGCCGGTGGCCGCGGTCGCCGAGAAGGCCGGCACCTTCCTCAACTGGGAAGGCAGGGCACGCCCGTTCGAGACCGCGATCAAGCCCGCCCAGCAGGTCCAGCGCCACCAGTTCCCGGACGCCCGGGTGCTGACGATGCTGGCCGACGCGCTCGACGTCCCCCTCGGCCTCGCCGATGTGAAGGCGGCGCGCGCGGAACTCACCCGGCTCGCCCCGGTGGACGGTCCGCGGGCCGCCGCGCCGCGCGAGACCGGCCGCCCGATCCCCAAGCCGGGCGTCGGCGAGGCCGTTCTCGCCGGCCACCGGCTGCTGCTCGACCAGGGCCTGCTCCAGCAGGGCGACGACGCCCTCGCCGGCACCCGCCACCCGGCGGTCGCCCGCCTGTCGGCGGCCACGGCGGAGGAGATCGGCCTCACCGACGGCGCCGAGGCCGAGATCTCCGGCCCCGCGGGCGCCGTACGGCTCCCGCTCCAGGTGACCGAGATGCCCGACCGCGTCGTGTGGCTGCCGCTGAACTCCGTGGGCGGCGGTCTCGCCTCGGACACCGGCGCCCTGCCCGGCCAGGTCGTCACGGTGGCCGCGCCCACGAAGGAGGTGGCCCAGTGACGACCCTGTCCGTCGAGGACCTGTCCATGTTCGGGCGGGACCCGTGGTGGCTGATCGCGATCAAGGCGGTCTTCTGCTTCGCGTTCCTGATGCTGACCGTGCTGTTCTCCATCGTGTGGGAGCGCAAGGTCGTCGCCTGGATGCAGCTGCGCATCGGCCCCAACCGGCACGGCCCCTGGGGCATGCTCCAGTCGCTCGCCGACGGCGTGAAGCTGATGCTCAAGGAAGACCTGATCGTCAAGAAGGCCGACGCGGTCGTCTACGTGCTGGCCCCGATCGTCGCGGCCATCCCGGCCTTCATGGCGATCGCGGTGATCCCCTTCGGGCCTGCCGACAACGAGGTCTCGATCTTCGGCACCCGCACGCCGATGCAGCTCACCGACCTGCCGATCGGCATCCTGTTCATCCTGGCCACCGCGTCCGTCGGCATCTACGGCATCGTGCTGGCCGGCTGGTCGTCCGGTTCGACGTACCCGCTGCTCGGAGGCCTGCGCTCCTGCGCGCAGATGATCTCGTACGAGATCGCGATGGGCGTCGCCTTCGCCTCGGTGTTCCTCTACTCCGGCTCGATGTCGACCTCGCAGATCGTCGCCCAGCAGCACGACCGCTGGTACATCGTGCTGCTGCCGGTCTCCTTCATCATCTACATCGGCACGATGATCGGCGAGACCAACCGGGCCCCCTTCGACATGCCCGAGTCCGAGGGCGACCTGGTCGGCGGCTTCAACACCGAGTACTCCTCGATCAAGTTCGCGCTCTTCATGCTCGCCGAGTACGTGAACATGGTGACCGTCTCGGCGGTCGCGACCACGCTCTTCCTGGGCGGCTGGCGGGCCCCGTGGCCGATCAGCACCTTCTGGGAGGGCGCCAACCACGGCTGGTGGCCGCTGCTGTGGTTCGTGGTCAAGGTCCAGTTGCTGCTCTTCCTCTTCATCTGGCTGCGCGGCACGCTGCCCCGCGTGCGCTACGACCAGCTGATGAAGCTGGGCTGGAAGGTGCTCATCCCGGTCTCCGTGGTGTGGCTGATGCTCGTCGCCACCGTCCGGGCACTGCGCAACGCGAACTACGACTTCCAGTCGATCGTGCTCTACGTCGGCGGAGCCGTCGTCCTGCTGCTCCTGGTCTCCCTCGCCTTCGACGTCCTGCGGGACCGCGGCGAGAAGGAGAAGGAGGCGGCCGCCGCGGCGGGGCCGCCCGAGCAGTTCGACCCCATGGCGAGCGGGTACCCCGTGCCGCCGCTGCCCGGCCAGGAGCTGCCGCCCGTCCCGCGGCGGCCGTCCCGTGCGGAGCGTCAACTCGTAGGCAAGGAGGCCGACGATGCCTGAGTTCCTGGGCCCGGTCGCGGGCTTCGGCGTGACCTTCAAGGCCATGTTCAAGAAGCGGCTGACCGAGCAGTACCCCGAGGAGAAGAAGCCGACCGCGCCGCGGTTCCACGGCCGCCACCAGCTCAACCGGCACCCGGACGGGCTGGAGAAGTGCGTCGGCTGCGAGCTGTGCGCATGGGCCTGTCCGGCCGACGCGATCTACGTGGAGGGCGCCGACAACACCGACGAGGAGCGCTACTCGCCGGGCGAGCGCTACGGCCGCGTCTACCAGATCAACTACGCCCGCTGCATCCTGTGCGGGCTGTGCATCGAGGCCTGCCCGACACGGGCGCTGACGATGACCAACGAGTACGAACTCGCCGACAGCAGCCGCGAGTCGCTGATCTTCACCAAGGAGCAGCTGCTCGCCGGCCTGGACGAGGGCATGGTCGAGGCACCGCACTCGATCTTCCCCGGCATGGACGAGGGCGACTACTACCGCGGCGCGGTCACGCACGCGGCCCCCGGCACCGTCCGGCAGGTCGCGGTCTCCAAGGGCGAGAAGCCCGACGAGACGGTCCAGGGCGAGCCGGCCGTGGACGTTCCCGCGACGGGCGGTACCACTCCCGCCGGAACCGGAGGCGAGGCATGAACGGGCTGAGCACGCTGACCACCGCGGCGGCGTACACCACCTCCACCGGGGAGGCGGTCCAGTTCTGGGTGCTGGGCACTGTCGCGGTGCTCGGCGCACTGGCGACCGTGCTGATGAAGAAGGCCGTGCACAGCGCACTGTCGCTCGCCGGGACGATGATCGTCCTGGCGGTCTTCTATCTGGCCCAGGGCGCCTACTTCCTCGGCGTCGTCCAGATCGTCGTCTACACCGGCGCGATCATGATGCTCTTCCTCTTCGTCGTCATGCTGGTCGGCATCACCGCCGCCGACTCGCTCAAGGAGACGCTGAAGGGGCAGCGCTGGCTCGCCGCCGCGGCCGGTATCGGCTTCGGCGTCCTGCTGATCGCGGGCATCGCGAGCGCCTCGCTCAAGCAGTTCACCGGGCTCGGCCAGGCCAACGCCGGCGGCAACGTCGAGGGACTGGCCTCGCTGATCTTCACCAAGTACGTGTGGGCCTTCGAGATCACCGGCGCGCTGCTGATCACCGCGGCCGTCGGCGCGATGGTCCTCACCCACCGCGAGCGCACCGAGGCCCGCGCCACCCAGCGCGAACTGGCCGAGCAGCGGGTGCGCGAGGGCAAGCAGCTCCCCCCGCTCCCCGCGCCGGGCGTCTACGCCCGCAACAACGCGGTCGACGTCCCCGGCCTGCTGCCGGACGGCACGGTCTCGGAGCTCAGCGTCAGCCCGACGCTGCGCGCCCGCGGCCAGTACCGCGACATCTCCGCCGAGGCGGTCGCCAAGGTCGCCGAGCTGGAGCAGCGCACTGAGGAGGCGTCGAAGTGAACCCGGTCAACTACCTGTACCTGGCGGCGCTGCTGTTCACCATCGGCGCGGCCGGGGTGCTGATCCGGCGCAACGCGATCATCGTCTTCATGTGCATCGAGCTGATGCTGAACGCCTCCAACCTGGCGTTTGTCACCTTCTCCCGTATGCACGGCAACCTCGACGGCCAGATCATCGCCTTCTTCACGATGGTCGTCGCCGCCGCGGAGGTGGTCGTGGGACTCGCGATCATCGTGACGATCTTCCGCTCCCGCCACTCGGCCTCGGTCGACGACGCCAGCCTGATGAAGCTCTAAGGGGTAGCGACAGTGGACTACTTGATCGGATGGCTCGTCCTCCTGCCGCTGCTGGGCGCCGGTGTGCTGCTCACCGCCGGCCGGAGGCTGGACCGTACGGGCCACTGGATCGGCACCGTGCTCGCGGCCGGCTCCTTCGCCGTCGCGGCGGTGCTCTTCTTCGACATGCTCGGCCGCAGCGGCGAGCAGCGCGCGCTGCACTCGACCGCCTTCACCTGGATCTCGGTCGGCGGCTTCCACGCCGACGTCGCCTTCCAGCTCGACCAGCTGTCGATGACCTTCGCGCTGCTGATCACGGGTGTGGGCACGCTGATCCACATCTACTCGATCGGCTACATGGAGCACGACGAGCGGCGCCGCCGCTTCTTCGGCTACCTCAACCTCTTCCTCGCGGCGATGCTCCTGCTGGTCCTCGCCGACAACTACCTGCTGCTGTACGTCGGCTGGGAGGGCGTGGGCCTGGCCTCGTACCTGCTGATCGGCTTCTGGCAGCACAAGCCCAGCGCGGCGACGGCGGCCAAGAAGGCGTTCATCGTCAACCGCGTCGGTGACGTCGGCCTGTCCATCGCGATCATGCTGATGTTCACCACCTTCGGCACCTTCTCCTTCGAGCCGCTCTTCGGCCAGGTGGACAAGGCGGGCCAGGGCATCCTCACCGGCATCGGCCTGATGCTGCTGCTCGCCGCCTGCGGCAAGTCGGCCCAGGTCCCGCTCCAGTCCTGGCTCGGCGACGCGATGGAGGGCCCGACCCCGGTCTCGGCCCTGATCCACGCGGCGACCATGGTGACCGCGGGCGTCTACCTGATCACCCGCTCCGGCGTGATCTTCGACGCCGCGCCCACCGCCCAGGTGGCCGTGGTCACGGTCGGCGCGGTCACGCTGCTCTTCGGTGCGATCGTCGGTTGCGCGAAGGACGACATCAAGAAGGCGCTGGCCGGCTCGACGATGTCGCAGATCGGCTACATGGTGCTGGCCGCGGGCCTCGGCCCGATCGGCTACGTCTTCGCGATCATGCACCTGGTCACCCACGGCTTCTTCAAGGCGGGGCTCTTCCTCGGCGCCGGATCGGTCATGCACGGCATGAACGACGAGGTGGACATGCGCAAGTACGGCGCCCTGCGGAAGTACATGCCGATCACCTTCGTCACCTTCGGCCTCGGCTACCTCGCCATCATCGGCTTCCCGGGACTGTCCGGCTTCTTCTCCAAGGACAAGATCATCGAGGCCGCCTTCGCCAAGGGCGGCACCGAGGGCTGGATCCTCGGCGGCGCGGCCCTGCTGGGCGCGGCGATCACCGCGTTCTACATGACCCGCGTGATGCTGATGACCTTCTTCGGCGAGAAGCGCTGGCAGCCCGACGCGGACGGCCACGAGCCGCACCCGCACGAGTCGCCGAAGTCGATGACCATCCCCATGATCGTCCTGGCCTTCGGCTCGGTCTTCGCCGGCGGGCTGTTCAGCTGGAACGAGTCCTTCGTGAAGTGGCTGGAACCCGTCACCGGTCACGAGGAGGGCCACCCGCCGATCGGCGCGGGCGCGGTCACCGGCGCCACGATGGCGGTCATGGTGCTCGGCGTCGCCCTCGCCTGGGCCGTGTACGGGCGCCGCCCGGTCCCGGCCGTCGCCCCGCGCGGCAACCTGCTCACCCGCGCCGCCCGGCGCGACCTGCTCCAGGACGACTTCAACCATGTCGCCCTGGTCCTGCCCGGCGAGTACCTCACCCGCGGCCTGGTCTACGTCGACCACAAGGGTGTGGACGGCGTCGTGAACGGCACGGCGGCCGCCGTCGGCGGCCTCTCCGGCCGGATGCGCCGTCTCCAGAACGGCTATGTGCGCAGCTACGCCGTGTCGATGCTGGCCGGCACCGCGGTGCTGGTGGCGGCGACGCTGCTGATGCGGGGGGTGGCGTGATGCGGCTCCACCGGCCCGGCACGGCAGCCGTACCCGTCCTCCCGGCCGCCCAGCGGCTCCCGCTCATGAGGGGTGTTGTCTGATGTCCTTCCCCCTGCTCACCGTGACCGCCGGGCTCCCGGCGCTCGGGGCGATCGCCACGGCCGCCGTCCCGGCGGCCCGGCGAGGGGCCGCGAAGTGGCTCGCGCTGGGCGTGTCCCTGGCCACGTTCGTGCTCGCCGCGCTCGTTGTCGCCCGGTTCGAGCCGGGCGGCGCGCGCTACCAGCTGACCGAGTCGCACCCCTGGATCGCCAGCTTCGGCGTCCGCTACGAACTGGGCGTCGACGGCATCGCGGTCGCGCTCATCGGGCTCACCGCGCTGCTCATCCCGTTCGTCATCGCGGCCGGCTGGCACGACGCCGACCCGCTGGAGGAGAAGAACCCCAACCGCCGCTGGCGGCCGACGCAGGGCTTCTTCGCGCTGATCCTGCTGGTCGAGGCGATGGTGATCATCTCCTTCGAGGCCACCGACGTCTTCCTCTTCTACATCTTCTTCGAGGCCATGCTCATCCCGATGTACTTCCTCATCGGCGGCTTCGGGGACCGTGCCCACGAGCACGGCGAGGAGGAGGCGGCCCGCCAGCGCTCGTACGCGGCCGTGAAGTTCCTGCTCTACAACCTGGTCGGCGGACTCATCATGCTCGCCGCCGTCATCGGGCTGTACGCGGTCACCGCCGACCAGCTCGGCCAGGGCACCTTCTCCCTCCAGGAGATCCTCAACGCGCGGGCGGCGGGCAAGCTGGACATGTCGGCGACCGCCGAACGCGCCCTGTTCCTCGGCTTCTTCTTCGCCTTCGCCGTCAAGGCCCCGCTGTGGCCGCTGCACACCTGGCTGCCCAACGCGATGGGGGAGTCCACGGCGCCGGTCGCCGTGCTCATCACCGCGGTCGTCGACAAGGTCGGCACCTTCGCGATGCTCCGCTTCTGCCTCCAGCTCTTCCCGGAGGCCAGCAGGTGGGCGACGCCGGTGATCCTGGTGCTGGCGGTGATCAGCATCATCTACGGTGCCCTGCTCGCCATCGGCCAGCGGGACATCAAGCGGCTGGTCGCCTACGCGTCGATCTCGCACTTCGGCTTCATCGTCCTCGGCATCTTCGCGATGACCACCCAGGGCCAGAGCGGGTCGACGCTCTACATGGTCAACCACGGCATCTCCACCGCCGCGCTGATGCTGGTCGCGGGCTTCCTCATCTCGCGCCGCGGCTCCCGGCTCATCTCCGCCTACGGCGGGGTGCAGAAGGTGGCCCCGGTCCTGGCCGGCACCTTCCTGATCGGCGGTCTGGCCACCCTCTCGCTGCCGGGGCTCGCGCCCTTCGTCAGCGAATTCCTCGTCCTGGTGGGCACGTTCAGCCGCTACCCGGCGCTCGGCATCATCGCCACCGTCGGCATCGTGCTGGCCGCGCTGTACGTCCTGGTGCTCTACCAGCGCACGATGACCGGCCCGGTGAAGGCCGAGGTCGAGGGCATGCCCGACCTCAAGGTCCGCGAGATCGCCGTCGTGGCCCCGCTGATCCTGCTGCTGGTCTTCCTGGGCGTCTACCCCAAGCCGGTGACCGACATCGTCAACCCGGCGGTCCAGCAGACGCTGTCCGACGTGCACAAGACCGACCCCAAGCCGGCGCTGGAGGCCTCCAAGTGAGCAGCACAGTTGCTGTCCACAGCCTGTGGACAACGGCGGCCCCGCTCGCCGCCGACAAGATCACCGCGCCGAAGATCGAGTACGCCCAGCTGGCGCCGGTGCTGATCGTCTTCGGCGCCGCCGTGCTCGGCATCGTCGTCGAGGCCTTCCTGCCCCGCCGGGCGCGCTACACCGCCCAGGTCGGGCTCGCCGTCATCGGCATGGCCGCCGCCTTCGCCGCGGTCGTGGCCCTCGCGGCGGGCGGCTACGCGACCACGAAGGCGCACATCGCCGCCATGGGCGCCGTCGCCGTCGACGGTCCCGCGCTCTTCCTCCAGGGCACCATCCTGCTCGTGGGCCTGGTCGGGGTGTTCACCTTCGCCGAGCGCCGCCTCGACCCCAAGGCGCACGGCCGGCACGTGGACTCCTTCGCCGCGCAGGGCTCCGCCGTACCCGGCAGCGACCAGGAGAAGGACGCCGTCCGGGCGGGCTTCACCACCACCGAGGTCTTCCCGCTGCTGCTGTTCGCCGTCGGCGGCATGCTGGTCTTCCCGGCCGCCAACGACCTGCTGACGCTCTTCGTGGCGCTGGAGGTCTTCTCCCTGCCGCTGTACCTGCTCTGCGCCCTGGCGCGGCGCCGGCGCCTGATGTCGCAGGAGGCCGCGGTCAAGTACTTCCTGCTGGGCGCCTTCTCCTCCGCCTTCCTGCTGTTCGGCATCGCCCTGCTGTACGGCTACGCGGGCACCGTCTCGTACTCCGGCATCGCCTCGGTCGTGGACGGCACTGCCAAGCTCACCCCGGCGCTCGCCGGCTCCTCCGGCAACGACGCGCTGCTGCTGATCGGCTCCGCGCTCGTCGGCATGGGCCTGCTGTTCAAGGTCGGTGCCGTGCCCTTCCACATGTGGACGCCGGACGTCTACGAGGGCGCCCCGACCCCGGTCACCGGCTTCATGGCCGCGGCCACCAAGGTCGCCGCCTTCGGCGCGCTCCTGCGGCTGCTGTACGTCGTCCTGCCCGAACTGCGCTGGGACTGGCGGCCGGTGCTGTGGGGCGTCGCGATCCTCACGATGCTGGTCGGCGCGATCGTGGCCGTCACCCAGACGGACGTGAAGCGCCTGCTGGCGTACTCCTCCATCGCCCACGCCGGCTTCATCCTCGCCGGCGTCATCTCCACCTCGCAGGAGGGCGTCTCGTCGGTGCTCTTCTACCTGGCGGCCTATTCGTTCGTCACGCTGGGCGCCTTCGCGGTCGTCACGCTGGTGCGCGACGCGGGCGGCGAGGCCACGCACCTGTCGCGCTGGGCGGGCCTGGGGCGGCGCTCCCCGCTGGTCGCCGCGGTCTTCGCGGTCTTCCTGCTGGCCTTCGCGGGCATCCCGCTGACCTCGGGATTCGCGGGGAAGTTCGCGGTCTTCAAGGCCGCCGCGCAGGGCGGCGCGGTGCCGCTGGTGATCGTGGGTGTCCTGTCGTCGGCGATCGCGGCCTTCTTCTACATCCGCGTGATCGTGCTGATGTTCTTCAGCGAGCCCAAGGCGGACGGCCCCTCGGTCGCGGTGCCCTCGCCGCTCACGTCGACCGCGATCGCCATCGGCGTCGCCGTCACGGTGGTCCTGGGTGTGGCACCCCAGTACTTCCTGGATCTGGCCAACCAGGCGGGCACCTTCATCCGCTGACCCCCGTACGGTCCCGTACCGTCCCGAAGCGCCCCGGAGCCCGGCAGGCTCCGGGGCGCTTCGGCGTCCGCGGGGCCCCGGGCACCGCCGGGAGCACGGCAGGCCTCCGCGCGCCCCTCCGGGCCGGTCCGCGCGGCACCCCTGTGACCTGCGGCGGAGCGGCGCCGAGCGGACCGCCGGGCGTTGCCTAAAGAGTTCGCAATGTCCGGAAAAGTCTTGCCGACGCGGTCAATTCGGGCTTAGCTTCCTTTCAGGTCACGGTCGGGGTGGGCCGATGAAACCGTGATCATTGGGGGGATTACGTGGTGAGGTCCGCGTTCGCGATCGATCCTGCCGTGCCCGGATTGATCGTGAAAATCGGCAACTATCCGCTGCATCACGGCGGGGTGGGAGCGATCCGGAGTCTGGGGAGGCTCGGCGTCCCCATGTACGCCATCACCGAGGACCGGCGGACTCCTGCCGCCGCCTCGCGGTACCTGCGCGACCGGTTCGTCTGGCCGACCACCGGACTGGAGCCGGCGGAACGGCTGGTGGAGGGGTTACGCCGCATCGGCCGCCGGATCGGGCGCCCGACGGTGCTGTTACCGACCGACGAGGAGGCGGCCGTGCTCATCGCCGAGCACGCCGACGAACTCGCCGAGTTCTTCCTGTTCCCGCGCACCGAGGACCCGCGGCTGTCGCGCCGGCTGGCGAGCAAGCAGGGGCTGCACGAACTCTGCGTCCAGTACGGCGTGCCGTCGCCGCAGGCGTCCTTCCCGGACTCCTACGAGGACGTGGAGAAGTTCGCGGCCACCGCGCGCTTCCCCGTCGTCGCCAAGAACCGGGAGGCCTTCGTACGGCGGCGAGCACCCGCCGTACCCGGCACGACCCGGATCGAGGGCCCGCGGCAGCTGCTGGAACTGGCCCGCGGCTGGGGGCCGAAGCCCGGCGTCATCCTCCAGGAGTACCTGCCGCGCGAGGAGGCCGAGGACTGGATCGTGCACGCGTACTTCGGCGCGGGCGAACCGGTGCTGTTCACCGGGGTCAAGGTCCGTTCCTGGCCACCGCACGCGGGGATGACCGCCTGCGCCTATGTCGTCGCCAACCCCGAACTCGCCGCGCTGGCGGCCCAGTTCTGCAAGAGCGTCGGCTTCCAGGGGATCGCCGACCTGGACTGGCGCTACGACCGCCGCGACGGCCGCTACAAACTGCTCGACTTCAACCCGCGCATGGGCGCCCAGTTCCGGCTCTTCGAGTCCGCGGTCGGGATCGATGTCGTCCGGGCCCAGCACCTGGACCTCACCGGCCGCGAGATCCCGCGCGCCGGCCAGCTGGAGGGCCGCCGCTTCGTCGTGGAGAACATCGACCTGCCCGCGCTGCTCGCCTACCGGCGCAGCGGCTACACCACACCCCACGCACCCGCCCGCGCCAGCGGCACGGAGCTGGCATGGCTGGCCTCCGACGACCTCAAGCCCTTCGTCACCATGCTCGCCCGCTTCGTCCGCCCGGGCGCGCGGCACCTGATCCAGATGTACCGGTCACGACGTCGAACCGCGCTGCGAAAGGACCCCTCATGACGACGCCCGTAGCCGTGATCGGAGCCGGGCCGTACGGCCTGTCCATCGCCTCCCACCTGCGTGAACGCGGTGTGCCCGTACGCACCTTCGGTGATCCGATGGTCAGCTGGCGGGAGAACATGCCGGCCGGCATGGTCCTCAAGTCCACGCCGCCCGCCTCCAACATCTCCACCGGCCGCAAGGGGTTCACCCTGGCCGACTTCGGCCGGGAGATGGGGGAGCGGCCGCTGGTCACCGACTGGGACCTGATTCCCTCCGAGACCTTCGTCCGGTACGGGCAGTGGTTCCAGCAGCAGCTGGTCCCGGACCTGGAGCAGGTGCGCGTGGTCTCCGTCGACCGGCGGCCCGGCGGCGGCTTCGACCTCAAGCTGGACTCCGGGGAGCAGTTCCAGGCGCGGGCCGTCGTCGTCGCCAGCGGTCTGCTCGGCTTCGCCCACACCCCCGACCTGCTGCGCGGCCTGGCGCCGGACGGGCCCTCGGCCACCGGGCCGGTCTCGCACAGCTCCCAGCACACCGACCTCGCCCGGTTCGCCGGACGTGAGGTGACCGTCGTCGGCGCCGGCCAGTCCGCGCTGGAGAGCGCGGCCCTGCTGGCGGAGGCGGGTGCGACCGTGCGCCTGCTGGCCCGCGGACGGCGCGCGGTCGGCTTCGGCGACCCGCCGGACCGCCAGCCGCGGCTGCGGCCCGAGTCGCCCTTCGGGCGGGCCTGGTCGCTGTACGCCTTCTCGTACCACGCCCAGTACTTCCGCCCGCTGCCCGCGTCGCTGCGGCTGTACCTGGTGCGGCGCGTACTGGGGCCGCTCGGGGCGTGGTGGCTGCGCGAGCGCTTCGAGGGGAAGGTCGCGGTCAGCGAGGGGCACGCGCTGCGCAGCGCCCGCCTGGACGGCGAGGGCAAGGTCGTGCTGTCCACCGCGGCGCCCGGCGGACGCGCCGCCGAGTTCGCGGCCGACCACGTCATCGCCGCCACCGGCTACCGCGTGGACCTGGACGCCCTCGACTTCCTCGCCCCTGAGCTGCGTGCCGCGCTGGCCCGCACGGGCGGGTCCCCGCGGCTGGGCGCCGACTTCGGCTCCTCGGTGCCGGGGCTCTACTTCACGGGGCTGCCCGCGGCGGCCACCTTCGGGCCGGTGCTGCGCTTCGTGTGCGGCACGGAGTGGGCATCACCGCGACTGGCCCGGGCGGTGACGGCGGCGCACGGGCGCTGATCGGCGTTCTCCGCGCGGCGGGCCGGGTCAGGACTCCTGACCCGGCCCGCCGTCGTTCCGGGTGCGGCCGCCCCCGCGTACGTGCCTGCCAGGGCGCACCAGGACGCCCGCTGCCGCCCTCCGGTCATCCGGGTGGCCCAGTGTGCCCGCCCGTCCGGCGTCGGGCCTCCCCGCGGCTCCGGGGCGCACCGGTGACCACGCATGCGCAGCGCCGTGCCGGGGAAGGCGGGAGAGCGGTGGCAGATGCCGCCGGGAGGCGCCGGCCGGCGTTCCGAGGCCGGGACCGGGCACCGGCGAGGGCCGCCCTCCGGGGCCGGGCGACCCGAACAGCCGGGCAAAACCGGCTGTAGTGGCCCGAGGGGGCCATGCCCCCGCAGTGATCGAGAGGGGACCGGTTACGCTGCCGGTGTAGTGCTGCGCCACGCCACACGCCGCAGAAGTGATCTCAGCGACAGGAGAATCCCAGGTGACGACCGTCGTCGGGCCCTTCGGGCTGAGCGTTATGGACGAGGTACTCGAGGCCGATGTCCGGGCCGGGCTGTCGGCCGTGGAGGAAGGCATCCTCGAGGCGACGAAGAGCGATGTGCCCTTCATCACAGAGGCGGCGCGGCATTTGGTGCATGCCGGCGGAAAGCGGTTCCGGCCGCTGCTGGCGATGCTGGCCGCGCAGTTCGGTGACCCGCACGCGCCCAAGATCGTGCCGGCGGCCGTGGTGGTCGAGCTGACCCACCTGGCGACGCTCTACCACGACGACGTGATGGACGAGGCCGCGGTGCGGCGCGGCGTGCCGAGCGCCAACGCCCGCTGGGACAACTCGGTTGCCGTACTCACCGGCGACTTCCTCTTCTCCAAGGCCTCCCACATACTGGCCGACCTCGGGCCGGAGGCCGTACGCATCCAGGCCGAGGCCTTCGAGCGGCTGGTCACCGGGCAGATTCTGGAGACCGTCGGCCCGCGCGACGGGCGGGACCCCATCGAGCACTACCTGGAAGTCATCGCCGGCAAGACCAGCTCCCTGATCGCCGTCTCCTGCCGCTTCGGCGCGATGATGTCGGGCGCCGGCGAGGCGGTCGTCGACATCCTCACCCAGTACGGGGAGCGGGTCGGTACCGCCTTCCAGCTCGCCGACGACGTCCTGGACATCGCCAGCGACTCGCACGAGTCCGGCAAGACCCCGGGCACGGACCTGCGCGAAGGTGTGGCGACCCTGCCGGTGCTGCACCTGCGTGCGGCCGTGGCCAACGCCGGCGGCTACGCGCCGTCCGACGACCGCCGGCTGTGCGAACTGCTCGACGGGGACCTCACGGACGACCTCCGGCACGCCGAGGCGCTCGCCCTGATGCGGGCCCACCCCGCACTGCAGCAGGCCCGGCGGGACACCGTCCGGTACGCGGACGAGGCGCGGGCGCTGCTGGCCCCGCTGCCGGACTGCGCCGCCAAGCAGGCCCTGGAGGGGCTCTGCGACGCGGTGGTGCACCGCGCGGGCTGACCGGCGCCCGTCCCTCCCCGTCCGGACGCGAGGTCCGCGCACCGCGCCCTGAGCCGCCCTCAGGGGCCTCCTCCCAGAGGTGTACGCCGAGTTGATCCCGCCGGGTGATGTGCCCGGCCGGCCGGATTGATGGGATGGGAAGCACCCACCACACGGCGGATCGGGTGACAATGGCCCAATAGGTGGACGAGTGCGACCGAGTGCGACGCTGACGACAACCCGCCGTTGACAACGGAGGTAGGGACGTAATGGCACCGACTCAGCCCATGGACGACGACCGGGACCGCCGGCGCCGGACCAAGGCGATACGTTACGCGGTTCCGGTCCTGGCGGCCGGTGCCGCCGCGGCCACCATAGGGCTCGTACCGGCGCTGGCCAGCGCGGGCAGCCCGGAGCTGCCGAAGATCACCGCCGAGGAGCTGATCGCCAAGATCGCGGCCTCGGACACCCAAACGGTCTCCGGCTCCGTCCGGATCACCACCGATTTCGGGCTCCCGTCCTTCCTGTCCGGATCCGGCGGCCCCTCCGGCCTCTTCGGCGGCGGTGGCGGTGGACGGGACGAGAGCCGCGGTGGGGACTCTTCTTCCTCCGCCGCACCCGAGGAGCAGCTGACGCAGCTCCTCGCCGGCTCCCACACGCTGCACATCGCGGCCGACGGTCCCGCCCGGCAGAAGGTCTCCATCGTGGAGGACGCCGCCGAGTACAGCCTCATCCACAACGGTGACGAGGTCTGGGCCTACGACAGCGCCACCAACTCCGCCTACCACCTGACCGATGTGCCGCAGGAGTCCGGCGCCGCCAAGGACAAGGGCGAGCACAAGCTGCCCGAGGGCTGGCCCACGAGCCCGCAGCAGGCGGCCAAGCAACTCCTCGACGCGGTGGACGGCACCACCACCGTGTCGGTGGACGGCACGGCGCGTGTCGCGGGCCGCAGCGCCTACCAGCTCGTGGTCACGCCCAAGGCCAAGGACTCGACGGTCGGCTCCGTCCGGATCGCCGTCGACTCCGCGACCGGCGTGCCCCTGAAGTTCACGCTGGCCCCCCACGGCGGCGGCAAGGCCATCGTCGATGTCGCCTTCACCAAGGTGGACTTCGCCAAGCCCTCGGCCGCCACCTTTGAGTTCACGCCGCCCAAGGGCGCCAAGGTGACGACGGAGAAGGCGGGCAAGCACGCCGCGGACGGCGCGCACGGCACCCACCCGGCGCCCGGTGAGCTCCCCGGACTCGACGGGCTCGACGGGCTCGACGGCATCGGCGTGCTCGGCAAGGGCTGGGACTCGATCGCCGAGCTCCAGCTGCCGAAGGACGCCCTGAACCAGGGCCCCGGCAAGGCCGAGGGCCAGGACCTCGGGGGCCCGTCGCTGCTCGGCTCCTTCGGCAAGGACGTCAAGGGCGACTTCGGCACCGGCACGGTCGTCGGCACCCGCCTGGTCAACGCCCTGATCACCGACAGCGGCAAGGTCTACGTGGGCACCGTGAACCAGGACGCCCTGATCAGGGCCGCCAACGCCGGGGCCCGGTAGGGCTCTTGCGGCCGACGGGCCGACGGGCCGACGCGACGGGGCACGAGCAGGTCAGCGAGAAAGGGAGCGCCGATGGGGGAGCCGTCCGCCGACGCCCGTGAGGAAGCGATCTCCACGAGCGGCCTCACCAAGCGGTACCGCGGCGGGCAACTCGCCGTCGACGGACTCGACCTGACCGTTCCGCGGGGCAGTGTGTTCGGCTTCCTGGGGCCCAACGGCTCCGGGAAGACGACCACCATCCGCATGCTGATGGGTCTCATCGAGCCGACCTCCGGCACGGCGCGGGTCCTGGGCGAGCCCATGCCCCGCGCCGTGCGCGGCGTGCTGCCCCGGGTCGGCGCGCTGATCGAGGGCCCCGCCCTGTACGGCTTCCTGTCCGGCCGGGACAACCTGCTGCGCTTTGACTCCGCCGACCCGACCGCCGACCCGCGCACCCGCAAGGCCCGGGTCGGCGAGGCGCTCGAACGCGTCGGGCTGTCCGCGGCGGCGGGCAAGAAGGCACGCGCGTACTCGCTCGGCATGAAGCAGCGGCTCGGACTGGCCTCGGCCCTGCTGCGGCCGCGCGAGCTGCTGGTGCTGGACGAACCGACCAACGGCCTGGACCCGCAGGGCATGCGGGAGATCAGGGCGCTGGTCCGCGAACTGGCGGCGGACGGCACCACGGTCTTCCTCTCCTCCCATCTCCTCGACGAGATCGAACAGGTCTGCACGCACGCCGCTGTGATGTCCCGCGGCCGGCTGCTCACCCAGGGCCCGGTCGAGGCACTGTCCTCCGGCGGCCGGCTGGCGGTCAGCACGCCCGACCCCGCCGACGCCGTACGCGTCCTGAAGGAGCAGGGCGTGACCGGCCTGGCCGCCGACGGCGAACGGGTCACCGGCGACCTGCCGGCCGACCCGGCCGTGCTGCCGGATCTCGCCGACCTCAACGCGGCACTCGTCGGGGCCGGCGTACGGGTACGCGGCTTCGGCGTCGAACGCGCCTCACTGGAGGACGCGTTCGTCGCCCTGACCGGAGAGGGATTCGATGTCGCAGGCTGACACCGCCACCGGGACCGCGGGGCGGCCGCTGTGGTCGCTCGGGCTGCTCCGCAACGAGCTGGTCACCGTGCTGCGCCGCTGGCGCACCCTCGCGCTGCTGGCGGTCCTCGCCGGGGTACCGGTCCTGATCGGCATCGCGGTGAAGATCGAGACCGGCGACGGCGGCAGCGCGGGCAGCGGAGGCGGCGGCCCCGCCTTCATCGCGCTGATCACCAACAACGGCCTGTTCCTGGTCTTCACCTCACTCGCGGCGACACTGCCCTTCTTCCTCCCGATGGCGATCGGGGTCGTCGCGGGCGACGCCATCGCCGGCGAGGCCAATGCGGGCACCCTGCGCTACCTGCTGGTCGCCCCGGCCGGGCGCACCCGGCTCCTGTTGTCCAAATACGCCTCCGTTCTCGCCTTCTGCCTGCTGGCGACCCTTGTCGTGGCGGCCTCGGCGCTGATCACCGGCGCGCTGCTGTTCCCCCTCGGCGATGTGACGCTGCTGTCCGGCACCAGCATCTCCTTCTCCGAGGGCCTGCTGCGCGCGCTGCTGGTCGCCCTCGCCGTAGCCGCCTCGCTCACGGGGATCGCGGCCCTCGGCCTGTTCATCTCCACGCTCACCAGCAGCGGCATCGCCGCCATGGCGACCACCGTCGGTCTGCTGATCACCGTGCAGATCGTGGATACGATCCCCCAGCTGCACACGATCCAGCCCTACCTCTTCCCGCACTACTGGCTGAGCTTCGCCGACCTCGTCCGCGACCCGGTCTACTGGGACGACCTCCGCCGCAACTTCGAGCTCCAGGCCCTGTACGTCGCGGTGTTCGGCTCCGCGGCCTGGGCCCGTTTCGCCGCCCGCGACGTCACCGCCTGACACGGCGGACGGCCCGGGGCGTCACGCGAAGAAGGATTTCGCCCGGCTCAGCGCCGCGGCGTCCCGCAGCACGTCCCCCGGTCGCGTCCCGTTGCCGAGCAGCGCTCCGCCCCAGCGCATCCCCGCGTACGCGGCGGTGTGGCGCAGCGTGCCCACCAGGGGCGCCGCCGTCGCCGGGTCCTGACCGCCGTGCACGGTCACCGACCACAGGGTCTTGCCGCGCATCCGCTCCAGGAAGTCCAGGCCCGGTACGCGCATCCAGCCAGACCAGTGGTCGAGATAGAGCTTGAGGCTGGTCGAGACGGTGTACCAGTGCAGCGGTGACACGATCACCAGGTCCGTCGCGCGCAAGGTGGCGTCGAGCAGTTCCGCGGCGTGCCCGGTCGGCGGCGGGTAGCTCCCGTCCCCGTCGTGCCGGTGGTCCTCGAAGAGCGGGAGCGGCAGATCCCTCAGGTGCATCCACCGCCGGTCCACCGAGGCAGGCAGTTGTTCGGCGGCCCGCCGCGCCAGCGTCTCGGTGTTCCCCTCGGCGCGAGTGCTGCCCACCAGGAACAGGAACGTGCGCTCTGTCTCCGACAACCCGCCATCTCCTTGCGCGTGCATAAATTGCGTACGCATGGAGACTTTTCCATTGCGGCCGTCCCGTCGTCAAGGCGGGCTGCTCACGCCGTCCGTCCGCCCGGGACCGCGCCGGCCGCCCGGCCGCTCGGTCGCCCGTTACGCGACGTCGAACTCGTTGCCCTCCGGGTCGGCCATCGTGACCCACTCCCCGGAGGGCTCCTTTATCCGCCGCAGCACGGTCGCTCCCAGCCCCTCCAGCCGCACGACCTCCGCGTCCCTGCGGTCCGGCCCGGGGTGCAGGTCGAGGTGCAGCCGGTTCTTCGCCGTCTTGGCCTCGGGCACGCGCTGGAAGAGGATGCGCCGCCCCCGGCCCGTGCCGCTCTCCTCCTCGTACGGGTCCTCGGGGTGGCGCACCGCCGCGAGATCGCGCCAGGCCTTCCGGCCGCCGGTCTCGGCCAGGAGCTCCGGCGTCACCGCGCCGATCCCCAGCAGCCGCTCGATCAGCGCGCTGTGGTCCTCGTTCTCGTACTCGAGCGCCGCCGCCCAGAAAGCGGCCTGCCCGTGCGGGTCCGCCGCGTCGATCACGAGCTTCCAGTGCACCGCCATGATTCGCTCCCCTGTTCGATGTGGAACCAGTTGTATGGGTTCCCCGCCGGGGCGCGCAATGGGACCGGACCCTCATTCACCCGAAGGTGTTGTGCACCGCTACCGGCGATGCGGCGGCGGTGCGGCTCAGCTCGCGACCGCCCCGCGCGGCGCGGCCTCGTCGGCCGGTACGGCAGTGTCGCGCAGCGCGATCCGCCCCCGGCGGGCGTTGCGCAGCGCGTCCCAGGTAAGCAGGGCGAGGGCCAGCCACACGAGGGCGAAGCCCGCCCAGCGCTCGGGCGGCATCTCCTCGTGGAACCAGAGCAGGCCGAGCAGGAACTGGAAGACCGGAGCGAGGTACTGCAGGAGGCCGATCATGCTCAGCGGGATGCGGATCGCGGACGCGCCGAAGAGGATCAGCGGCACGGCGGTCACGATCCCGCAGAGCGCCAGCAGGGAGGCGTGGCCCGCCCCGTGCGAGCCGAAGGTGGCCTCGCCCCGGTTGCCCAGCCAGAGGAGGAAGCCCATCGCGGGCAGGAACTGCATGGCGGTCTCGGCGGCCAGCGACTCCAGGCCGCCCATGCCGACCTTCTTCTTCACGAAGCCGTACGTGGCGAAGGAGCAGGCCAGCGTCAGCGCGATCCACGGCAGCCGGCCGTAGCCGATGGCCAGGACCAGCACGGCCGCGGCGCCGATGCCCACCGCGGCCCACTGCGCCGGCCGCAGCCGCTCGTGCAGCACCACGACGCCGAGCCCGATGGTGACCAGGGGGTTGATGAAGTAGCCGAGCGAGGTCTCGACGACGTGGCCGCTGTTGACGCCCCAGATGTACAGGCCCCAGTTGACGGAGATGACCGCCGCCGCCAGGGCGAGCAGGGCGAGTTTGCGCGGTTGGCGCAGCAGTTCGGGTATCCAGGCCCAGTGGCGTGTCGCGAGCAGGATCAGCGAGACGACGGCCAGCGACCAGACCATGCGGTGGGCGAGGATCTCGCCCGCGCCCGCGGGCTCCAGGAGCGGCCAGTAGAGCGGGAAGAGTCCCCACAGGCCGTAGGCGGCGAATCCGTACAGCAGTCCCGCGCGCTGTTCACTCACTCGATTCCTCCCCTGGGCGCCGTCCGACTGTTGCGAAGGTAGCGCGGGGGGACTTCATTCGTCATCTGCGTATCGCATGACGGTCATGACAGGCAGCTGCCTGCCCGTACCGGTGCCGGTGGTGCCGGTGGTGCCGACGGGGCGTGGGCCCCGCGGCCGGAGGGGAAGCCGCCGCGGGGCCCGCCGGAACCGCCGGTTCAGCCCTTGAGCGCCTCCGCGACGGTGTCCGCCAGCGGCGTGGTCGGGCGGCCGATCAGCCGGCTCAGGTCGCCGCTGCCGCCCTCCAGCAGGCCGAGGGCGATGCCGTGCGCGTCGCAGTCGGCGTAGATCGCGGCGACGGGGGCGGGCAGGCCGGCGCCGACGAGGACCTCCGCGAACGCCGCCTCCGGCAGGTCGGTGTAGGCGACCGTCCGGCCGGACTGCCGGGACAGCTCGGCCGCGTACTCCGCGAGCGTCCAGGCCTGGTCGCCGCTGAGCTCGTAGGCCTTGTTCCCGTGGCCCTCGCCGGTCAGGACGGCGGCCGCCGCGGCGGCGAAGTCGCGGCGGGGCGCGGTGCCCAGCCGGCCCTCGCCCGCGCTGCCGAAGACGCCGTGCTCCAGCTGGACGGGGATCTGGGCCGTGTAGTTCTCGGTGTACCAGCCGTTGCGCAGCAGGGTGTACGTCAGCCCGGAGTCGAGCAGCACCCGCTCGGTGGCCTTGTGCTCGTCGCCGAGCGTGAAGTCGGCGGCCGGGCCGCCCAGGATGCCGGTGTAGACCAGGCGTGCGACGCCCGCCTCCTTGGCGGCGTCGATCACGGCGGTGTGCTGCGCGACCCGCTGCCCGACCTCGCTGCCGGAGATCAGCAGGACGACGTCGCCCTCCTGGAAGGCGCCCTTGAGGGTGGCGGGGGCGCTGTAGTCGGCGACCCGCAGCTCCACGCCGCGCGCGGCGATGTCCGAGGCCTTCTCCGCGTCGCGCACGACGGCGACGACCCGGTCGGCCGGGACCTCGGCCAGCAGCTCGTCGATGACGAGACGGCCCAGATGTCCGGTGGCTCCGGTGACGACGATGCTCATGAGGGGTTCACTCCAGTCGGGCGGGTTCATTGCGTGCGAATGCGAAGCTCACCCTAGGTGGGGTACTAACTCGGCGAAAGTACCCACTTCTGGGTAAGGTAGTGGCATGGACGTAAGGGAAGAGCTCGCAGCCGTAGTGGGGACGCCGGACGTGAATGCCCGCACCTGCCCCTCGCGCGTGATCCTGGAGCACGTCACCAGCAGGTGGGGCGTCCTCGTGCTGGCCGCGCTGATCGACGGCACCCGGCGCTTCAGCGAGCTGCGGCGCACGGTCGGGGGCGTCAGCGAGAAGATGCTCGCGCAGACCCTTCAGACCCTGGAGCGCGACGGCTTCGTGCACCGCGAGGCGTACCCGGTGATCCCGCCGCGCGTCGAGTACACGCTCACCCCGCTCGGCCAGGAGGCCGCCGAACAGGTGTGGGGGCTGGCCCGGTGGGCGGAGAGCCGCACCGAGCAGGTCGCGGTGGCCCGCGAGGCATACGACGGGGCCCGGGCCTGATCGACAGGCCCGGGCCCCGGAGTGGAGCGGGGACGGCGTGTCAGCCGACGACCGTCCAGGTGTCGCCGCCGGCCAGCAGCGAGGACAGGTCGCCCTTGCCCCGCTGCTCGACGGACCGCTCCAGTTGCTCCGACATCAGGTCGTCGTAGACCGGCCTGACGACGCTGCGGAGCACGCCGATCGGCGTGTGGTGCAGTGTGTCGGGGTCCGCGAGCCGGGACAGGGCGAAGGCGGTGGTGGGCGAGGCCGCGTGCGCGTCGTGCACCAGGAGGTCGCCCTCATTGGCCTCGGTCGCCTCGACCACCTTCAGGTCCCCGGTGGCCCGGTCGCGCACGACGCCCTTGGCGCCCCCGGCGCCGAAGCGCACCGGCTGCCCGTGCTCCAGCCGGATCACCGCCTCCTCGGCCGTGGCGCGGTCCTTGAGCGCCTCGAAGGCGCCGTCGTTGAAGATGTTGCAGTTCTGGTAGATCTCCACGATCGCGGTGCCCGGGTGCGCCGCCGCCTCGCGCAGCACGCCCGTGAGGTGCTTGCGGTCCGAGTCGATGGTGCGGGCGACGAAGGAGGCCTCCGCGCCGAGCGCCAGCGACACCGGGTTGAAGGGCGCGTCCAGCGAGCCCATCGGCGTCGACTTGGTGATCTTCCCGAGCTCGGACGTCGGGCTGTACTGCCCCTTGGTGAGGCCGTAGATCCGGTTGTTGAAGAGCAGGATCTTCAGGTTCACATTGCGCCGCAGCGCGTGGATCAGGTGGTTGCCGCCGATCGACAGCCCGTCGCCGTCACCGGTGACGACCCACACCGACAGGTCGCGCCGCGAGGCGGCGAGCCCGGTCGCGATGGCCGGGGCACGGCCGTGGATGGAGTGCATCCCGTAGGTGTTCATGTAGTACGGGAAGCGGGAGGAGCAGCCGATCCCGGAGACGAAGACGATGTTCTCCCTGGCCAGGCCCAGTTCGGGCATGAAGCCCTGTACGGCGGCGAGGATCGCGTAGTCGCCGCACCCGGGGCACCAGCGCACTTCCTGGTCCGACTTGAAGTCCTTCATGGACTGCTTGGTGTCGGACTTGGGCACCAGCGACAGCGCTGACTGCGCCGGCGCCCCCGGTCCCGGATGGTCGACGGCTGGAGCCTCAGACATCTGCGCTCTCCTCCTGGATGGCGGCAGCGAGCTGCTCGGCCTTGAACGGCAGGCCGGTGACCTGGGTGTGGGAGCGGGCGTCGACCAGGTACTTCGCCCGCAGCAGGTGGGCGAGCTGGCCGAGGTTCATCTCCGGCACCACCACCTTGTCGTAACGCTTCAGAACCTCTCCGAGATTCCCCGGGAAGGGGTTCAGATGGCGCAGATGGGCCTGGGCCACCGCGCCCCCTGCGCCCCTGATGCGCCGTACGGCCGCCGTGATCGGCCCGTAGGTCGAGCCCCAGCCGACGACCAGGGTGCGCGCGGCGCCACCGTGGTCGTCCACGGTCACGTCCGGCACCTTGATGCCGTCGATCTTGGCCTGTCGGGTGCGCACCATGTGGTCGTGGTTGGCCGGGTCGTACGAGATGTGGCCCGTGCCGTCCTGCTTCTCGATGCCGCCGATCCGGTGCTCCAGCCCCGGTGTGCCCGGCACCGCCCAGGGGCGGGCCAGGGTTTCCGGGTCGCGCTGGTAGGGCCAGAACTCCTCGGTGCCGTCCTCGGCCACATGGTTGGGGGTGGTGGCGAACTGCACCCGCAGATCCGGCAGTTCGTCCAGCTCGGGCACGCGCCACGGCTCGGAGCCGTTGGCCAGGTAGCCGTCGGAGAGCAGCAGCACCGGCGTCCGGTAGGTGAGCGCGATCCTGGCCGCCTCCATGGCGGCGTCGAAGCAGTCGCCGGGAGTGCTGGGCGCCACGATGGGCACCGGGGCCTCGCCGTTGCGGCCGTACATCGCCTGCAGCAGGTCGGCCTGCTCGGTCTTGGTCGGCAGGCCCGTCGAGGGACCCCCGCGCTGGATGTCGATCACCAGCAGCGGCAGTTCCAGCGACACCGCGAGGCCGATCGTCTCCGACTTCAGGGCCACGCCGGGGCCGGACGTCGTGGTGACGGCCAGCGAGCCGCCGAAGGCCGCGCCGAGCGCCGCGCCGATGCCGGCGATCTCGTCCTCGGCCTGGAAGGTGCGCACGCCGAAGTTCTTGTGCTTGCTCAGCTCGTGCAGGATGTCCGAGGCCGGGGTGATCGGGTACGAGCCCAGGAACAGCGGCAGGTCCGCCTGGCGGCTCGCGGCGACCAGGCCGTAGGACAGCGCCAGGTTCCCGGAGATGTTGCGGTAGGTGCCCGCCGGGAAGGCCTGCTGCGCCGGGGCCACCTCGTAGCTGACGGCGAAGTCCTCGGTGGTCTCGCCGAAGTTCCAGCCCGCGCGGAAGGCGGTCACGTTCGCCTCCGCGAGCTCGGGCTTCTTCGCGAACTTCTTGCGCAGGAAGTCCTCGGTGCCCTCGGTGGGCCGGTGGTACATCCAGGAGAGCAGCCCGAGCGCGAACATGTTCTTGCTGCGCTCGGCCTCCTTGCGGCTGAGCGGGAAGTCCTTGAGCGCCTCCACCGTGAGGGTGGTCAGCGGCACCGGGTGGACCGCGTAGGCCGACAGCGAGTCGTCCTCCAGGGGGGAGGCGGCGTAGCCGACCTTCGTCATCGCACGGGTGGTGAATTCGTCGGTGTTGACGATGATCTCGGCACCGCGCGGCAGATCGCCGATGTTCGCCTTCAGCGCCGCCGGGTTCATCGCGACCAGGACGTCGGGGGCGTCACCCGGGGTGAGGATGTCGTGGTCGGCGAAGTGCAGCTGGAAACTCGAGACGCCCGGCAGGGTGCCTGCCGGCGCCCGGATCTCGGCGGGGAAGTTCGGCAGCGTCGACAGA
The DNA here is from genome assembly GCF_044751205.1 of Streptomyces sp. NPDC088732. NCBI lineage: Bacteria > Bacillati > Actinomycetota > Actinomycetes > Kitasatosporales > Streptomycetaceae > Streptomyces > Streptomyces sp. NPDC088732. The sequence goes on along the minus strand of NZ_JBIVLI010000018.1, from coordinate 90,197 downwards.
TCGTTGCCGAACGACGCCGTTTCCGAGGTGAACCGATCTCCCGTGAGCTGCATGCCGTCGCCGGAGTCCCCCGCGAAACGGATGACGACCCGGTCGAGTTTCCTGGTCTCCTTGGCCGGTTTCCGCTGCTCGCCCAGAACGGGCTGATCGGTGCCTGACGCGCTGCTGACCTGGCTGGTCACTGAATCGGACCTCCTTCGAGGCGGCGGCACACGGCCGGGGCCGCGACCTTTTGTCCCACGGGGCCATCGTACGTGGGTAAGGGTCGCCTTCCCGGGTGTTCCCACAGGGTGGGACCCGCGTGGGACACGAAGCCCCACGCCCGTGGAGGCCTGTCGTCCTCCCCGCAGTTCCGCAGGCCCGCGACCAAATCTGACAATATGTCAGAGGCTACGAGTTCAGGTACGTCAGCACGGCCAGCACACGCCGGTGGTCCCCGACGCTGGGCGCCAGCCCCAGCTTCAGGAAGATGTTGCTGACGTGCTTCTCCACCGCGCCGTCGCTCACCACGAGCTGCTTGGCGATCGCCGAGTTCGTCCGCCCCTCCGCCATCAGCCCCAGGACCTCGCGCTCGCGCGGCGTCAGCCCCGTCAGCACGTCCTGCTTGCGGCTGCGGCCCAGCAGCTGGGCCACCACCTCGGGGTCCAGCGCGGTGCCGCCCCCGGCCACCCGGACCACGGCGTCGACGAACTCCCGGACATCGGCCACCCGGTCCTTGAGCAGGTAGCCGACACCGCGGCTGCTGCCCGCCAGGAGCTCGGTGGCGTACTGCTCCTCCACGTACTGCGACAGGACGAGCACACCCAGCCCCGGGTGGTCGCGGCGCAGGCGCACCGCCGCGCGCACGCCCTCGTCGGTGTGCGTGGGGGGCATCCGCACGTCGGCGACGACGACATCGGGCAGGGCGTCCTCCGCCGCGAGCTCCGCGATCACCTTCAGCAGCGCCTCGGCGTCGCCCACTCCCGCCACCACGTCGTGCCCCCGGTCGGTGAGCAGCCGGGTCAGCCCCTCCCGCAGCAGCACCGAGTCCTCGGCGATGACCACGCGCACTCTGTCCTCCACGACTTACGGCCCCCATGTCGACGTCGACGTGTCCCTCCCCAGCATCCCAGTTTCCGGCGGAAGGCACACGGCCTTGCCGCGCCGGGGAGGGCGGGGGGCCGGTTCGTCGCTCAGGTGCGCCAGGGCAGTTCCGCCGCGACGGTCGTCGGGCCGCCGGCCGGGGAGTCCACCGCCAGCACACCGTCCACCGCGCCCAGCCGCTCGGCGAGCCCGGCCAGACCGCTGCCCTTCGCCGTGCTCGCCCCGCCCCTGCCGTTGTCGACGACGTGGATCATCAGCCGGTCGCCGGAGCGCCACAGGTCGACGCTCGCCCGCGAGGCACCACTGTGCTTGCTGATGTTCTGGAGCAGTTCGGAGACGGTGAAGTAGGCGATGCCCTCGATCGCCGGGACCGGGCGGGCCGGCAGGTCCACGCTCACCTGCACGGGCACGGTGCAGCGTGCGGCCACCGAGGACAGGGCCGCGTCCAGGCCGCGGTCGGTGAGGACCGCCGGGTGGATGCCGCGGGCCAGGTCGCGCAGTTCCTGGAGGGCGAGCTTCACCTCGCCGTGCGCCTCCTCGACCATGGTCGCGGCGGCCTCCGGGTCCTCCAGCAGCTTCTCCTTGGCCAGGCCCAGGTCCATGGCCAGGGCCACCAGGCGGGCCTGCGCGCCGTCGTGCAGGTCGCGCTCGATGCGCCGCAGGTCCGCGGCGGCGGTGTCCACGACCACCCCGCGGTCGCTCTCCAGCTCCGTGACCCGGCTCGCCAGCCGGGACGGGCCGAGCAGCCCGGAGACCAGCCCCCGGTCGACGTACGCCATGCCGCGGATCAGCCACGGCGTGACCAGCACCAGCAGCAGCCCCACCGCGGAGGTGGCCGCCAGCTCGAAGGGGGAGTCCAGGTACCAGCCGCGGCCGTGCCCGTCCCCGTACAGCTGCAGGCCCGGCTGGTCGGTGTACGCCGGGAAGACCCACCGCCACAGCGGGTAGGTGAGCATGCCCCACCCGTAGGTGAAGAAGGAGATCGCCACGGAGAAGGTGAAGACGCCCCACGGGAAGTGCACGAAGCAGTAGAGGACGTGCCGCCAGGACGTGCCGTTGCTGAGCTGGCCGCCCAGCCACGCCAGGAAGCCCTGCCCGGGCTTCCGCCGCGGCCACGCCGGCTCGGCCACGTCCAGGTGCAGGCACTTGCGGGCCCGCTCGCGCTCCACCACGCCGAGGCCGCGGCACCCGGCCAGCGCCACCGCGAGGACCGGCAGGCCCAGGAAGGTCACCAGCAGACCGGCGCCCAGGGACAGCATGGTCACGGCGAAGACGAAGCCGATGATCCCCATCGGCAGGTTGAGCAGCAGATACAGGAGCTCACGCCAGGTGCGCGCCTCGATCGGCGCTCGCAGCGCCGCGGGCAGCCGGTGCTGGTGCTCTCGCGGCTCCGGGAAACCGTATGCCATGGTCACGTCGTTCCTCTCCCTGTGCCTGTGGTGCCCTCGTGCCACTGTTCTGTGCACGCTTCCAGCCTCGCCGCCCGGGACCGCCCGCCCCATGGTGCCGATCGGCCTCTTCCACCTGGGGAAAACCCCACCCCGGCCCTGGGGGCGCCACCGGTCCCGCGGTCAGCCGCGGTCGCGCCAGGGCAGCTCGGCGGTCACCGTCGTGGGGCCGCCCTGAGGGGAGTCGACGACCAGCAGGCCGTCCACGGAGCCCAGCCGCTCGGCGAGCCCGGCCAGACCGCTGCCGTTCGCCGTGCTCGCCCCGCCCCTGCCGTTGTCCCGCACCTGGATCATCAGGCGTCCGTCGGACCGCCACAGCTCCACCGCGGCACGCTCCGCACCACTGTGCTTGCTGATGTTCTGGAGCAGTTCGGAGACGGTGAAGTAGGCGATGCCCTCGATGGCGGGCGCCGGGCGGGCCTGCAGGTCCACGCTCACCTGCACGGGCACGGTGCAGCGTGCGGCCACCGAGGACAGGGCGGCGTCCAGGCCGCGGTCGGTGAGGACCGCCGGGTGGATGCCGCGGGCCAGGTCGCGCAGTTCCTGGAGGGCGAGCTTCACCTCTCCGTGGGCGTCGCCGACCATCCTGGCGGCCGCCTCCGGGTCCTCCAGCAGCTTCTCCTTGGCCAGGCCCAGGTCCATGGCCAGGGCCACCAGGCGGGCCTGCGCGCCGTCGTGCAGGTCGCGCTCGATGCGCCGCAGGTCGGCGGCGGCGGTGTCCACCACGGTGCCCCGGTCCGACTCCAGCTCGGCGATACGGCGCTCCAGCTCGTCCGAGGGCGACAGCAGCCCGCGCACCATCGCCCGGTCCGCGTTCGCCAGCCCCCGCGCGATGAACGGCAGCACAGGCCACGCCACGAACAGCGAGGTCAACGTGATGGCGAAGGTCGCGATGCCCCACGGCAGCCGGGCGAGGAAGTACAGCGCGTGCCGCCACGCCACCGGGTCCTTCAGCGACGTCCACAGCCATGGGAAGAAGCCCATCCGCCCCGGCCGCAGCCGGCGCGGCTCGTCCACCGCCACCCCGAGCAGCCCGCGCGCCCGGATCCGCTCCAGCCACCCCAGCAGCCGGCAGCCGGCCAGGCCCAGCGCCAGCAGCGGCAGGCCGACCACCGTGACCGACAGGCCGATACCCAGGGACAGCACGACGACGACGTAGACGAAGCCCGCGATGTCGACCGCCAGATTCGTCAGGAGGTACGCGATCTCCTTCCACGTCGCCGGGTCGAAGGCCAGCCGCGCCGGCGGGAGCGGGGTGTCCCCGCGCTGGGAGTTGGTGGTCATGGCGCCAAGCCTGCCGGTGGGCGGGGGGTTGCCGCCATGGGGTGCGCCCGCGGGACAAGGTGGGGTTATCCGCACCCCGTCCTGGAGGGGTGCCTGCGGCGCCTGGGGCAGGGCCTAGACTCCGTTCGTACAGATCGTCTAAAGATCCACCGGGATCGCTGGACAACGCGTGAACGACGAGAGACGAGGGGCGGACGGACGTGGACTACTTCCACGGCTACTCGGTCGTCGGCCTGGTCGCGGTGCTCGGGGTGCTCTTCGTGGCCGTGGCCTTCGGGGCCGGCCGTCTGCTGCGGCCGGTCGTGCCCACGCAGGAGAAGATGCTCACGTACGAGTGCGGCGTCGACCCGGTCGGCGAGGGCTGGGCGCACACCCAGATCCGCTACTACGTCTACTCCTTCCTGTACGTGATCTTCGCGGTCGACGCGGTCTTCCTCTTCCCGTGGGCGACGGTCTACGCGGCCCCGGGGTACGGCGGCACGACGCTGGTGGAGATGTTCGTCTTCCTCGGCTTCCTCGCCGTCGGCCTGCTCTACGCATGGAAGAAGGGGGTCCTGGAATGGACGTGACCACCCCCGAGCCCCAGTACCTGCCCGAGCCGCGCCGGCTCGGCACACTGGCCCGCCTCGCACCCGAACCCATGAAGGTGGTCCTCAACTGGGGCCGCCGCTACAGCCTGTGGGTCTTCAACTTCGGCCTCGCCTGCTGCGCCATCGAGTTCATCGCCGCCTCCATGGCCCGGCACGACTTCATCCGGCTCGGCGTGATCCCCTTCGCGCCCGGCCCGCGCCAGGCCGACCTCATGATCGTGTCGGGCACGGTGACCGACAAGATGGCGCCCGCCGTCAAGCGGCTGTACGAGCAGATGCCCGAACCGAAGTACGTCATCTCCTTTGGAGCCTGCTCCAACTGCGGCGGGCCCTACTGGGACTCGTACGCCGTCACCAAGGGCGTCGACCAGATCATCCCCGTCGACGTCTACGTGCCCGGCTGCCCGCCGCGGCCCGAGGCGCTGCTCCAGGGCATCCTCAAGCTCCAGGAGAAGATCGCCCGCGAGTCGCTGGGCGAGCGGTACGGCGAGGGCGGCACCCCGCAGCCCTCCGCCCGCGCGCTGCGCAGCGGCCTGGTGCAGGCACCGCCGCCGCCCGGGGAGGCCGCGCAGTGACCACCCCCTTCGACCGGCTGCCCGACCCGGCCGCCGTCGCCGAGGTCTTCGGCCCGGAGGCCACGGCGGAGGAGACGTACGGCCTGCTCACCGTGGACGTGCCCGCCGGAGCCTGGACCGGCGCCCTGCGGGCCGCCCGCTCCGTGCTCGGCTGCACCTTCTTCGACTGGCTCAGCGCGGTCGACGAGCCCGGCACCGGCTTCCGGGTCTGCGCCCATGTCGTGGCGCCGTCGCCCGGATCGGTGCGGCGGCTGCTGATCCGCACCACCGTCCCGCACGAGGCGCCGGTGCTGCCGACCGCCACCGAGGTCTGGGCGGGCGCCGCCTGGCACGAGCGCGAGACCCACGAGATGTTCGGGATCGGCTTCACCGGCCACCCGCACCTGGCGCCGCTGCTGCTGCCCGACGGATTCGAGGGGCACCCGCTGCGCAAGGACTTCGTGCTGGCGGCGCGCGTCGCCAAGGCCTGGCCGGGAGCGAAGGAGCCGGGGGAGCCCTCGGCGGGAGCGGCGCACGGCGGGCCCAAGCGCCGCCAGATGCTGCCCCCGGGCGTGCCCGACCCCAACGACTGGGGTCCGCTGAAGGGCCAGCTCCCGCCCGCCCCTGCCCGGCCCGCCCGTACCCCGCGGGCCGCCGGCGCCGGTGCGGCCGGTGCGGCCGCTCCGGCCGAGCGCCCCGCGCGGCGCACCCGCAGCGTCAGCGAGGGCTCCACGAGCCAGGGCGCCGCGGCCCCGGCCGCGCCCCCGCGCCGCACCCGCTCTGCGGACGACGGCCCCGTCAGCCGGACCGGCGCCGCCGGGACCCCGGAGGCGCCCGCGGCTCCTGCCGCCGAGCCCCCCGCGACGCCCCGCAAGCGCACCCCGGACGCCCCCTGGGACGTCCCCCGTGACACGCCCACCACGGTCCCGGCGCCGGAAGCGGCCCCGCAGGAACCCGCGGCGGCCGAGCCCCCCGCGGACTCGCCGGCCGCGGAAGGGCAGCCCGATGCGAACGGGCAGCCCGGCACCGCCGGCAGCCCCGGCCAGGACGACGCAGAAGGAGGCGGCACCCCGTGAGCGACGCACTCGACGTGATCCTCCGGCTGCTCGCCGTCCTCGTCGTCTTCCTTGTGCTGCCTCTCGTCGTCGGCCAGACCGAGCACAAGGTGATGGCCCACATGCAGGGCCGGCTCGGCCCGATGTACGCGGGCGGGTTCCACGGCTGGGCGCAACTCGTCGCCGACGGCGTGAAGTTCGCGCAGAAGGAGGACGTGGTCCCGGCCGACGCCGACCGCAAGGTCTTCCAGATGGCGCCGGCCGTCGCGCTGCTGCCCTACCTCCTCGTGCTCGCCGCGATCCCGCTCGGGCCGAACGGCCTCGTGGGCCAGACCATCGACGCGGGCCTGTTCTTCGTGCTGGCCGTGATGGGCGTCGGCGTGCTCGGCTCGCTCATGGCGGGCTGGGCCTCGGCCAACAAGTTCTCCCTGCTCGGCGGCCTGCGGACCGCCGCGCAGCTGATGTCGTACGAGCTGCCGATGCTGCTGGCCGCCGCGTCCGTCGCGATGGCCGCCGGGACGCTCTCGCTGCCCGGCATCGTGGAGGCGTACCAGTGGTGGTGGACGCCGTGGCAGCTCATCGGCGCCGTCGTCTTCTTCACCGCGGGCCTGGCGGAGCTCCAGCGGCCGCCGTTCGACATGCCGGTGGCCGACTCGGAGATCATCTTCGGGGCGTACACGGAGTACACGGGCCTGCGCTTCGCCCTGTTCCTGCTCGCCGAGTACGCGGGCATCGTCGTGCTGTGCGGGCTGACCGCCGTCCTCTTCCTGGGCGGCTGGCACGGCCCGTGGTCCGGCAGCCTCGGCTGGTTGTGGACGCTGGTCAAGACCGGACTGCTGGCCTTCGTCGTCATCTGGCTGCGGGTCACCTACCCCCGCATGCGCGAGGACCAGTTGCAGCGCTTCGCCTGGACCTTCCTCATCCCGCTCGCCCTCGCCCAGATCGCGCTCACCGGCGTGGTGAAGGTGGTGATCTCCTGATGGGCATCCCCGGTACCGGCCTCGCCAAGGGCCTGGCCGTCACCCTCCGCACGATGACGCGGCGCTCGCACACCGCGCAGTACCCGGAGGCGCAGCCCGAACTCCCGCCGCGCAGCCGCGGCGTGATCGCGCTGTTCGAGGAGAACTGCACGGTCTGCATGCTGTGCGCGCGCGAGTGCCCCGACTGGTGCATCTACATCGACTCCCACAAGGAGACGATGCCGGCCGCCGTGCCCGGCGGCCGCGAGCGCAGCCGCAATGTGCTCGACCGCTTCGCCATCGACTTCTCGCTCTGCATGTACTGCGGCATCTGCATCGAGGTGTGCCCCTTCGACGCGCTGTTCTGGTCGCCGGAGTTCGAGTACGCGGAGACCGACATCCTCGACCTCACCCACGAGCGCGACAAGTTGCGCGACTGGATGTGGACCGTGCCCGCCCCGCCACCGCTCGACCCCGCCGCCGAGGAGCCCAAGGAGCTCGGCGCGGCGCGCAAGGCCGCCGAGAAGGCCGCGGCCGCCGCCGAGCAGGCGGAGGGCGACGCGTGAACCTCCGTGAGAACCTCGCCGCCGGGGCCCACCCGGGCTTCCTGTCCCCGACGGGCGTCGAGATCGTCTTTGTGCTCGTCGGCATCGCCACGCTCGCCGCGGCGGTGGTGAGCGTCACCACCAAGCACCTGGTGCACGCCGCCCTGTGGCTGGTCGTCGCGCTCGGCGGCGTCGCCGTCGAATACCTCCTGCTCACCGCCGAGTTCATCGCCTGGGTGCAGGTGCTGATCTACGTCGGCTCCGTCGTCGTCCTGGTCCTGTTCGGCCTGATGCTCACCAAGGCGCCCACCGGCGCCTCGCCCGACGCCGACTCGGGCAACCGGATCGCCGCGCTGACCGTCGGCATCGCGTCCGCGGGCACCTTGGTGTGGCTGGTCGTCGACGCCTTCCGGGCCACCTGGATCGACGTGGACCGCGGAGTGCAGGGCTCCACCAAGGTCACCGGCCAGATCCTCTTCCGGCACTGGGTGCTGCCGTTCGAGGCGCTGTCCGTGCTTCTGCTGGCCGCGCTCGTCGGCGCCGTCGTGCTGTCCCGCAAGCCGTCCCGTCAGCAGCCCGGGGAGCGCTGATGCATCTCGCCTATCCCGCGGTCCTGGCCGTCCTCCTGTTCTCCGTCGGCCTGTACGGCGTCCTCGCCCGGCGCAACGCGATCCTCGTCCTGATGTCGGTCGAGCTGATGCTGAACGCGGTCAACCTCAATCTGGTCGCCTTCGACGTGTGGCTGCGCGACACCCTGCACGCGGGGCAGGCGCTGACGCTCTTCGTGATCGTCATCGCCGCCGCCGAGATCGGCATCGGGCTCGCCATCGTCCTGCTCGTGTACCGCAACCGGGGCACCTCGGACATCGACCGGCTCACCGAACTCGCCGCAGGGGACGGCGAGGACGATGGGGGCGTGTCCACCGCCGCACCCGAGACGCCCGAGAAGAACGCCGAGGCCGCCGCGTGACCCTGACGACCCTCGCCGTCCTCGTCCCCCTGCTTCCCTTCCTCGGCGCCGCCGGCGCCCTGCTGCTCGGCCGTACCGCGCCCGGTTTCGTCCGGCCGCTGGCCGTCCTGCCGACGGCGACCGCCTTCGTGCTCGCCGTGATCGTCGCCACGCGCCAGGGCAGCGGCGCGGCCACCGACGCGGCCACCCGGCTGACGCCGACCGGTTCGGTCCCCATCGACCTCGCCCTGCACCTCGACGGCTTCTCGGTGCTGATCGCCGTGCTCGTCGGCCTCGTCGCGACCTGCGTCCAGCTGTACTCGACGGCCTACCTGCGCGACGACCCGCGCTACGCCTCCTACTCCGCGCTGGTCTCCCTCTTCACCGCCGCCATGTTCCTGGTCGTCTACACCGGCGACCTGATGGTGCTGCTGGTGGGCTGGGAGATCATGGGCATCTGCTCGTACTTCCTGGTCGGCCACTACTGGGAGACCGAGGTCGCCCGCGCCGCCTCCCTCAAGGCGTTCCTGATCACCAAGCTCGGCGACGTCCCCTTCCTGATCGGCGTCTTCGCGCTGGCCGCCGACGCCGGGACGTTCCGGATCAACGGCATCCTCACCGCGGCGACCCACGGCGGACTCGGCCACCCGACCGTGATCGGCCTGCTGCTGCTCGCCGGTGTGGCGGGCAAGTCCGCGCAGTTCCCGCTGCACACCTGGCTGCCGGACGCCATGGCCGGCCCGACGCCGGTGTCCGCGCTGATCCACGCCGCCACCATGGTCGCCGCCGGCATCTACCTCGTTGCCCGGCTGCTGCCGGTCTTCGAGGCGTCCGCCGCGGTGCTCGCGGTACTCGGGGCGATGGCCGCCGTCACCATGGTCGGCTCGGGGCTCGCGGCGTTCGCCCAGGACGACATCAAGCGCGTCCTGGCGTACTCCACGATCGGCCAGCTCGGCTACATGGCCGGCGCCCTGGCCGTCGGCGACCGCGGCGCCGCCGTCTTCCACCTCCTGTCGCACGGCGCCTTCAAGGCCCTGCTCTTCCTCGCCGCGGGCGTGGTCATCCACGCCGCCGGCACCAACTCGCTCGCCGCCATGTCCCGCATGGGCGACGTCGCCAAGCGCGCCCCCGACGCCATGTGGACCATGGGCATCGCCCTGGCGGCCCTGGCCGCGATCCCTCCCTTCTCCGGCTTCTTCTCCAAGGAGTCCGTGCTGCGCGCCGCCGAGCACGCCTCCTCCGGTCACGCCGAGGGCGTCCCGGCGGCGGTCGGCTGGCTGGTCCTGGTCGCCGCCCTGGTCACCGCCGTGCTGACCGCGGGCTACGCCACCCGGCTCTTCCTGCTCGCCTTCCGCGGCCACGGGCCCGCCGCCCCCGAGGCCCACGCCAAGGAACCGGCCGTGATGAACGCCGTGCTGTGGGTGCTGGCGGTCCCCACCCTCGCCTTCGGCGCTGTCTCCCTGGTGCCCTCCCTCCTCGACCTGCCCGCCTGGTTCGACGGACGTGAACTCGCCCCCACCCTCGTGACCTCGATCCTCGGCGTCGGCCTCTCCCTCGTCGGAGTGATCGCCACCTATGGCGCCTGGCAGGCGATGTCCGCCCGCCGCCGCGCACCGCTCGGCGCGGTCGTGACCGCCGAGGCGGCCGAGGCGGAGCCCGCCCTCACCGAGGCCGCCGCACTGCAGACGCACGAGCAGGTCTACGGGGACGTCGCCGCCGCGCACGACCCCGCCGACCCCGGACGCCTGCTGCTCGGCCCGCTCTTCGGCCCCGCCTCGCGCGGCTTCCACCTCGACGCCGTCTACTCGGCGCTGTTCGTCCGCCCGACGCTGGCCGCGGCGGGCCTGGTGCGCTTCCTCGACCGGGAGGTCGTGGAGACGTACGTGCGCGGCGCGGGCGGCCTGCCCCGGCTGCTCGGCGCGGCCGTGCGCCGCGCCCAGACGGGCAATGTGCAGACCTATGTCAGCGTGCTGCTGGCCGGCTCCGTGATCCTCGCCGTCCTCGTCGCCGTCGGAGCGTGAGCCGTGAACGACACCGTCCTCCAGTACGTCCTCGCGGCCGTCGTCGTCCTGCCGCTGCTCGGCGCCGTCGGCGCCCTGCTGCCGCCCCCGCCCGGCCTGAAGGGCAAGAGCCCCGACCAGGCCGTGCTGCGCCACGGTGTGACCGTCACCGGTCTCGTGCTCGCCCTCACCGTCGTCCTGGCCGCCGGCTTCGACCACGGCAGGCCGGCGACGATGCAGGCCACCACCGACATCAACTGGATCCCGGCGCTCGGCATCCACCTCCACCTCGGTGTCGACGGCATCAGCCTCCCCCTCCTCGTCCTGACCGCGCTGCTGACCTTCCTCTGCGCGCTCTACAGCTACTTCAAGATGCCCGCGGGCCCCTCCCCGAAGGCGTTCGTCGCGCTCCTGCTCCTGCTGGAGTCGGGCACGCTGGCGACCTTCGCCGTGCTCGACCTGGTGCTCTTCTTCCTGGCCTTCGAGACGGTCCTGATCCCGATGTACTTCCTCATCGCCCGCTGGGGCGGCGAGAACCGGGAGAAGTCCGCCCTGCGCTTCATCCTCTACACGCTGCTCGGTTCCGTGGTCATGCTGCTCGGCCTGCTCCTCATCGGGGTGAAGGCCGGCACATTCGACATGGTGGCACTCGCCACTGACAACGCGTCACCGCTCAGTCACTCCACGCAACTGATCGCCGTCCTCGCCATCGGCATCGGCCTCGCCGTGAAGGCCCCGATGTGGCCCCTGCACAGCTGGCTCCCCGACGCGCACACCGCGGCCCCCACCGTCGGCTCCGTGCTGCTGGCCGGCGTCCTGCTGAAGATGGGCACCTACGGTTTCGTGCGCATCCTCCTGCCGGTCGCCCCCGACGGCATGCGGACCTTCGCGCCCTACCTGGCCGCCTTCGCCGTCGTCGGCATCATCTACGGATCGCTGGCGTGCCTGGCGCTGGCCCGCAGCGGCTCCGGCGGCGACCTCAAGCGCCTGATCGCGTACAGCTCCGTCGGCCACATGGGCTTCGTCCTGCTGGGCATCGCCACGCTGACCCCGACCGGCGTCAACGGCGCGCTCTTCGCCAACATCGCGCACGGCCTGATCACGGGCCTGCTCTTCTTCCTGGTCGGCGCGCTGAAGGACCGCTACGGCACGACCGACCTGGACGGCCTCGCCGGCCGGACCGGCGCCGCGCTGTACGGCCGCGCCCCCCGGATGGGCGGCCTTCTGGCCTTCGCCGCCGTCGCCTCCCTCGGCCTGCCGGGCCTAGCCGGCTTCTGGGGCGAGATGCTGGCCATGTTCGGCTCCTTCAAGCCCGCCGCGGGCCTGGACCGGGGCGCGTACCTGACGTTCACCGCGATCGCCGCGTTCGGCACCCTGCTGACCGCCGCGTACCTCCTGGTCGTCGTGCGCCGCGTCTGCATGGGCGACCGCGACACCGTCACCGGCGCGCCGGCCCTCGCCGACGTCCGGGGCTACGAGTTCGCCGCATGGACCCCGCTGGTCGCCCTCACCGTCCTGGCCGGCCTGTGGCCCGCCGTCCTGCTCGGCCTGACCGACCCGGCCGTGCGCTCCCTGCTCGGAGGCAGCTGATGAGCCCCCTCGCCACCTCCGTCATCCAGTCCGTCGACTGGGCGGCGATCGCGCCGCCCACGATCGTCGCGGCGGCCGCGCTGGCCGTCCTCGTGACCGACCTGTTCCTCCCCGAGGGCCGCAAGCAGGCGCTCGCCTGGATCACCGCCGGAGGTCTCGTCCTGGCCGGGCTCGGCCTGCTGCCGCTGCTGGACGGCGACCGCACCACGTTCTGCCTCGTCGGCAGCCCCCGCGAGTGCTCCTACGTCGCCGACCACTTCACGCTGGTAATCCAGCTGCTGGTGCTGGCCGGGGCACTGGTCGCCGCCCTGCTCTCCGTGCACCTGATGGAGCGGATGCCGGCCGGCGAGTTCTGGTTCCTGCTGCTGTCCTCGGCCGCCGGTGCCGCCCTGCTGCCCGCCTCCCGCGACCTGGCGACCCTGGTCATCGCGCTGGAGGTCACCACGCTGCCGTCCTTCGCCCTGGTCGGCCTGCGCCGCGGCGACCGGCTGTCGGGCGAGGCGGCCCTGAAGTTCTTCCTCACCTCCGTCGCCGCGACGGCGGTCACCCTGCTGGGCGTCAGCTTCGTCTACGCCGCCACCGGCACCCTGCACCTGTCGGCCGTCGCCCGGGGCCTGGACACGGTCGATCCCCGCCTGGACACCCTCGCCGCCGCAGGCGCCGCGCTCACCGTCGTCGGCTTCGCCTTCAAGCTCGCCGTCGCCCCCTTCCACTTCTGGGTGCCCGACACCTACACCGGCGCCCCGCTGCCCGTCGCGGGCTACCTCTCCGTCGTCGGCAAGGCGGCCGGCTTCTCCGGCCTCATCCTGGTGACGGTCGTCGCCTTCGAGCCGTACGCGCACGTGTGGGGCCCCGCCATTGCGGTGCTGGCCGCGCTCACCATGACCGTCGGCAATGTCGCCGCCCTGCGTCAGCGCCCCGGCCAGTCGCGCAGCGCGGTACGCCTGCTGGCCTGGTCCTCGATCGGCCAGGCGGGCTACCTCCTGGTGCCGATCGCCGCCGCCGCGTACGCCGACCCGCAGCGCCAGGTCGGCATCACCCTGGCGTACGCGCTGATGTACGGCGCCGTGAACCTGGGCGCCTTCGCCGTCGCCGCCCTCGTCGGCCGCACCGCGCCCGGCAACCGGCTCACCGACTACCGCGGCCTGTACGCCCGCCAGCCGTTCGCGGCGCTCGCCATGGCCTTCTTCCTGCTCTGCCTGGCCGGCCTGCCGCCGGGCGTCATCGGCCTCTTCGCCAAGGTCGCCGTCTTCTCCTCCGCGGTCGACGCGGGCCTGGGCTGGCTGGCCGCCGTCATGGCCGTCAACGTCGTCATCGCCCTGGTGTACTACCTGCGCTGGACGGCCGTGCTCTTCACCCGTGCGGAGGCCCCGGCCGCCGAGCGCACCCGTACGCCCGCGCCCCTGACGGCCGCCATCGCGCTCACCGCCGTCGTCGGCATCGCCCTGTCGGGCGCGCCGCAGCTCGTCCTGCGCTTCGCTTCGAGCACGCTGCTCTGAGCGCTCTGTGAAAAGCGCACAAGGGAACTAACGTCCCCCCGGTGGCGTTGGCCCTTGCAGGAGGTTCTCCTAGGAAAACGGAGAAAACGTCTTCCTGCTGCACATCTTGGAGGGTGACCGTGCACCGCCGGCACAACGGGCTGAAGACCGCCGCGCTCCTCGGCGGACTGTCGGCACTCATCCTGATCATCGGCAGTTTCTTCGGGCGTACGGGACTGATCGTCGCGCTGGTCATCGCGCTCGGCACCAATGCGTACGCCTACTGGAACAGCGACAAGCTCGCCCTGAAGGCGATGCGCGCGCGGCCGGTGAGCGAGTTCGAGGCCCCGGCGCTCTACCGGATGGTCCGCGAGCTCTCCACCGCCGCACGGCAGCCGATGCCCCGGCTCTACATCTCGCCGACCGAGGCACCCAACGCCTTCGCCACCGGCCGCAACCCGCGCAATGCCGCCGTGTGCTGCACCGAAGGCATCCTGCGCATCCTGGACGAGCGCGAGCTGCGGGGCGTCATCGGCCACGAGCTCAGCCACGTCTACAACCGCGACATCCTCATCTCCTCGGTCGCCGGCGCCCTGGCCTCCGTCGTGATGTTCCTGGTCAACTTCGCCTGGCTGATCCCCATCGGCCGCTCCGACGACGACGAGGGCCCCGGCCTGCTCGGCATGCTGCTCCTGATGATCCTGGGCCCGCTGGCCGCGTCCCTGATCCAGCTCGCCGTCAGCCGCTCCCGCGAGTACGAGGCCGACGCCTCCGGCGCCCGCCTCACCGGTGACCCGTTGGCCCTGGCCTCCGCCCTGCGCAAGCTGGACGCGGGCACCAAGCGCCTGCCGCTGCGCCCCGAGCCGCGGCTGGAGACCACCAGCCACCTGATGATCGCCAACCCGTTCCGCCCGGGCGACGCGTCCAAGCTCTTCTCGACCCACCCCCCGATGGCCGAGCGCATCGCCCGGCTGGAGGAGATGGCCGGCCCCCGCCGCTGAGCGCCGGCCACCGAACCCGCGCGGGCCGTGCCCGCGCTCCCGTGGGAGGCTGACAGCATGAAGACGATCAACCTCATCCTCAACGTCCTGTGGCTGATCATCTGGGGGCTGTGGATGGCCATCGGCTACGCCCTGCTGGGCCTGCTGATGTTCATCTTCATCATCACGATCCCGTGGGGCATCGCCTCCCTGCGGATCGCCAACTACGTGCTGTGGCCGTTCGGCCGCACCACGGTGCAGCGCCCGGACGCCGGCGTCGCCTCGACGCTCGGCAACATCATCTGGCTGATCTTCGCGGGCATCTGGCTCGCCATCGGTCACATCGTCGCGGGCGTCGGCTTCTGCCTGACGATCATCGGCATCCCCTTCGGCATCGCCAACTTCAAGATGGTGCCGATCTCCCTGCTGCCGCTCGGCCGCGAGATCGTCCCCGTCGAGGAGTAGCGCCCCGGGGGAGGGCTCAGCCCGGCTCGATGTTGTGGTTGAGCCGGAAGACGTTGCCCGGGTCGTACTCGGTCTTGACCCGGGCGAGGCGGCTCAGATTGTGCGCGCCGAACCCGGCGATGACCCGGCCCTCCCCCTCGTCGCCGATGAAGTTGAGGTAGACCGCGCCGATGGACCACGGCTTCATGTCCTCGCGCACGTCGTGGGCCCACTGCCGGCCGCGGCCGTCGTCCGCGGGACTCTCCCACATGCCGAAGGGATGGGCGACCCAGGCGGCACGGCGCCAGGGCAGCGGGTAGTCGTCCGGGCCGTGCGCCATGGCACCGCCGCCGGGGAAGAGGGCCTGCTGCGAGGGGGAGGGGACCACCATCGCCCGGGAGCGGGCGCAGAAGCGCTCCACGGCCTCGTCGGGCAGCGCGGAGAGGTACTCCGCGGACCAGTAGTTGCGGTAGCCCGCAGGGGCGTCCAGCAGGCACTGCAACTCCGCGTACGGAAGCTCGGCGATCGCGCTGCCCTCGGGGGAGAGGGCCAGCAGCGGCGCGATCAGCTCCCGCGCCGGTTCCTCCTGGCCGATGTACGTCACCAAGGTGGCGGCCACCAAAGTGCCCGCCATGTGCGGCGGAACGAAGTCCTCCGGCGGGGCCGTCACATAGAGCACGGCCCCGCCGACCTCGGGCGGCGCCGACTCCATGAAGTCCCGGTAGGCACACAGCACTTCGGGACCCGTCGCCGACGGCCACAGCAGCAGGGCGGCGGTCATCCGCGGCACCTGGTGCAGCCGCAAGGTCAGGGAGGTGGCGACACCGAAGTTGCCGCCGCCACCATGCAGAGCCCAGAACAGCTCGGGGTTCTCGTCCTGTGCGGCGCGCACCATGGTGCCGTCGGCGGTGACGAGTTCGACCTCCTCCAGGCTGTCGCAGGCGAGCCCGAACCGGCGCTCCAGCCATCCCGAACCGCCGCCCAGGGCGAAACCGCCCACCCCGGTCGTCGACACCCGGCCGCCGGTCGTGGCCAGGTCGTACGGCTGGGCCGCGCGGTCCAGATGGGTCATCAGGGCGCCGCCCCCGACCCGCGCCGTACGCGCCCGGGGATCGACCACCACCGCGTGCATCCGGCGCAGGTCGACCACGAGACCGCCGTCGTTCAGGGCGTTGCCGGCGACACTGTGCCCGCCACCGCGGACCGCGACCTCCAGGTCGCGCTCCCCGGCGAAGCGGAGCGCCGACGCCACGTCCTCGGCCGACTCGCAGAGCGCGACGACCGCCGGACGCCGGTCGATCATCGCGTTGAAGACGGTGCGGCTCTCGTCGTACACCGGGTCGCCCGGAGTGACGACCTCGCCGCCGAAGCCGGAACGCAGCGCGTCCAGTGCCGTGTCGTCGAGTACCCGGGGTGCCATGGAGTGCCCCTCTCTCCTCCTCCACGGTAGGACGGGGGTACGGCCGGGGCACGTCGGGCCGCAGGCCGCCCCCGAGGGGCGAGCGGGCCTAGCCGGACAGCCCTGCCGCCAGCGTCGCCCCGAGCTCCCAGCAGGCCTCCAGATCGGCCTTGGAGGGCTCACCGGTGACCGTGACCTCCGCGGCCGCCTGCTCCCACCCCAGGCCCGTGGTGATCGACCGGATCCCGCGCACGGTGCCCGTGACGTCGCTCCCGCCGTGCACCCAGTACCCGAAGGGACGTCCGCGCGTGGCGTCCAGGCACGGGTAGTAGACCTGGTCGAAGAAGTGCTTCAGCGCCCCCGACATGTAGCCGAGGTTCGCGGTCGTGCCCAGCAGGTAGCCGTCCGCCGCCAGCACGTCGGAGGCCGTCGCGGACAGCGCCGGCCGCCGCACGACGTCCACGCCCTCGATCTCGTCCGTCGTGGCCCCCGAGACGACCGCCTCGAACATCGCCTGCAGATTCGGCGAGGGCGTGTGATGGACGATCAGGAGCGTGGCCACCTCAGCCGACCACGGCCGGCGCGGCGGGAATGCTGTCCATGAAGGAGCTGACGGAGAACACGGCGTTGCCCGGGCCCGCCGGACCGTACCCGGGCGGCGAGGACAGCCCGAACTCCTCCAGCGTCGCGCGGTACACGTCCAGCAGCCGGATGTGGTACTCCAGCGGCGCACCCTCCGGGTTGGCCTTGCCGAGCGGCGTCGTCGGCTCGGGGCACCATGTGGTGAAGCGCGGCGTGATGCCCCGCGACATGAAGAAGCGCAGCCCCTCGGCGGTGGAGTCGATCGCCTCGCCGACACTGGTGAAGCCGAACGGCTCGGCCATCTCCACACCCGCCACGAAGTTCGGGATCACATTGCGCGGGCCGAAGATCTCGGCGGAGTCCAGGATGCGGCGGTGCCACTCGTCACGGCCGACGTGCTGCTCCTTGCCGGGGCAGTACAGCTCGAACAGCCGCCGGTCCCACACCTCGTAGTTGGGGTGGTAGATCTGCACGCCGTAGTCCTTGAAGCGCTGCACGTCCTCCTTGGGCAGCGCCTGGGCGACGACCTTGCCGATCCAGCGGCCGGGGAAGCGCTCCTCGATCGCCTTGGCGTAGTGCCCGTAGAAGTCGGCCTCGTCGCGCCCCGCCACCTTGCCGGTGATCGCGCCACCGGTGAGGGTGTACGCCGTGGAGGTCTTCGCCGTGTCGTACTTGTCGATGATCTCCAGCGCCTCCAGCACCTCCTCGACCGGCTTCACGCCCGTGTAGGGACGGCCGGCCGCCTTGTGCTGGCGCCAGTTGTGGTTGATGTCGCAGTACTGGCACTCCTGCTTGACGCCGAAGTACTGGCAGACGCGGAACACCGTCAGATAGACGAGATAGCCCCACTGGATCGTCGGCGCGACCTCCATCACCGACTTCCCGTTCTCCAGGGTGTGCCGGTAGTAGTCCGGCATCGGCGGCAGGCCCACGTCCGCGATGCGCACCCCGTCCAGGTACAGCCCGAGCACCCCGCGGCCCCCGGCCTGCACACGGTACGGCGACGCCGGGTTGACGCGCACCGACACCACCGTGCGGCGCAGGTCGTACGGGCCGCCGGTGAGCACGATCTCCTCGGGCGGGCGGTTCAGCGCGGCGGCGCCCAGCTCCGGCAGCGTGCGGTGGTCGAAGGAGAAGATGAAGTACGACTTCGGTTTCACGTCGCCGTCGTCGCCACCGCTCAGCGCGGAATCGTCGAACGCGATCCCGCCGCGCAGCAGGTCCTCCTTGATGACCGCTTCGCGTGGCACGTGCGGGAAGCGGCCCATCAGGTCTTCCACCACAGCGGTGCGGTTCTGCATTGCCCGGCTCCATCCTCGAGACGACTGCCCGGGTCCCACATGGGGGGTGGGCCCGAGGAGACCTTCAACGAAAGACCCTACGCATGCCGGGGCGTTTCCGATGGGGGCCCCTCCCGTTCACCCGGTGTCAGGTTCGTGGTGAAACCCACTCAAACCCATCCGCGCCGGCGTGCCCGGCGCCCCCGCGGACCCATCGGCCTACGACAAAGGTCCCGGCCGCCTCCTCCGGCCGGGACCTCGGCGTGCCCGCGGTCAGCGGTAGTTCACGAACTGCAGGGCGAAGTCCAGGTCCTTGCCCTTGAGCAGCGCGATGACCTCCTGCAGGTCGTCCCGGCTCTTCGAGCTCACCCGCAGCTCGTCGCCCTGCACCTGCGCCTTGACGCCCTTCGGCCCCTCATCGCGGATGATCTTGGCGACCTTCTTCGCGTTGTCCTGGGAGATGCCCTCCTCGATGGACGCGAAGATCTTGTACTCCTTGCCGGACAGCTGGGGCTCGCCCGCGTCCAGCGCCTTCAGCGAGATCCCGCGCTTGACCAGCTTGGTCTCGAAGACGTCGAGGATCGCCTTGACCCTCTCCTCCGAGTTGGCCTGCATCGCGATCTTGTCCCCGGACCACCCGATCGAAGCGCCGACGTTCTTGAAGTCGTAGCGCTGCGAGATCTCCTTCGCGGCCTGGTTGAGGGCGTTGTCGACCTCCTGCCGCTCGACCTTCGAGACGATGTCGAAACTGGAGTCGGCCATCTTCTGTTGGCTCCTTGGCTCTGATCCGTCAGGTCCGCGACCCGCCACCGGGCCGCTCCCGCAAGCCTAGCCATCCGACCCGCCGGAGGCGCTGATCAATAGGGTGGCGGAGCACCCCCGGGCATCGGGTATTGTTTACGACGTCGCCACGGGGACCACGCACAACGGCCCCTGGAGACACTTCCCAGGCGGTGTGCCCGAGTGGCCAATGGGAGCGGACTGTAAATCCGTCGGCTTAGCCTACCCAGGTTCGAATCCTGGCGCCGCCACAGTGGAAGAAACCCCCGTTGAACTGCGGAAACGCGGTGCAACGGGGGTTCTTTTTTGAGGCAAGCCCCTTCGCCTGGAATGCCGGGTTGGTCCCATTGTGTCTCACCTGAAATCGCATGCTGACCAGCGCCTGTGGGGCATGCGTGGGGCAGCCTTGGCGATCACTCCCAGGTTTTCAGCGCAGCCTCGATCCGGGCGTTGGCCATGGCTGTAGCACCGTCCAGGCACTTGGCGTAAACCTTGAGCAGTACCGCGACCGTGTGGCCGGCGCGCCGGGCGACCTCCACCGGGTCCACCCCTGAATTCAGCCACAGAGATACGCACGCGTGGCGCAGGTCGTACGGGCGAGAGCCCAAGGGGGAGGCTTGCTGCTCAGGCGACAGTGCCCGCCTGCGGGCCCGTGCCCAGACCTCCCCATAGCCACTCTCCTGTACCAGCTCTCCGCGGGCCGTTTGGAACAGCCGTCCGTCTGGGGCCGTGCCGTACGTCTCCAGGTGCTCGCGGAGCATGAGCACAAAGCCAGGCGGGATGGGGACGTGCCGCACGTCCTTGCGGGGGCGCCACTTGAGACCGCGCTCATCATGGGCGGTGCCGGAGTCGGTCCAGGAGCTCCCAACGCGAGGCCGTGAACCGTCGAGGTGGAGCGTCCCCCACCCTTCGAGTGGGAGTTCACAGTTCGTTCGGCGCAGCCACACGGCTTCCCCGGGTCGAAGCCCTGCGTGATACAGGCAGCCGAAGAACGCCCGCAGGTGCTTTCCACGCTCACCCTGCTCCGCCACGGCATCAAGTAGCCGCCGGGCCTGCCGAGGGTTGACGACGCATCCCGGGTCCACCTGTTCGACCGGATTCGGGATCGCCCACTGCACCTGGGGGAGCGGGTTCACGGTCAGCCGACGGGCCTCCACTGCGAAGCCGAGGGCGTTGTGGAAAATGGCGCGCTTACGACGGACAACGGACGCGGCGGCCGGCTGGCCGTCCAGGCGCACTGTGAAGCCCGTGAGCACCTTCCGGAGCAGCAGCGGGTCTTCCAAGGCACTCATGGGTACCGTGTGCCGCTCGACCCAGTCGAGGACACGCTGAACTTCGTCAGGGGGTTCGTCTCGCCAACGGTTCTTGTTGAACGCCCAGCTGTACAGCGCGCGTCGGAGTTCCCGGGCCTCCGGCATGCCGCGGTGTGTTGATACCAGGGCAGGCGTGGCGCTCACCATCGCCTCCGCCAGGGTGGTTCGCGTCTTTGCCGGGGCGGAGGGCCACTTCATCTCGATGTAGTCGCGGGCGTGCTGGTACCAGTTCACGTCATTGCGCCTGCGCAGCTCGGACATGGGCAGGCCGGTGGCTTCATCGAAGGGTTCGCCGTTCTTTACTGCAGTGAGCAGCTCCGCGCGCGGCGACCATCGGCCAGGGTCTTCGTGCGGAAGGTCTGGGAGTGGGGCACGTTGCCTACCTTCCAGCGCACTTCTGTGGACGTCTGGCCCCGGTCTTTGCGCTTCGCGATTCTTCGCTGTCATGTAAGCCGCAGAGCAATTCACCCCCTAGGGCAGCTGACCAGCAACGGTGCGACGGTGTAGGGCTTGTGCCGGGCTCGGTGGTCCGTATACCAACCACCCAGCCCTGGCTACCCTCCGCCTGGGCTGGCTCCATGACACTCCCCGGCCCAGGCGGATGCGGCGACCGATGAGTAAGGTGAGGTCGGGGTCAGCGGTTTCCAGAAGTGTGGCGGCGAGGCCGTGGAGTTGGACGGGGGTGGCCAAGTTTCCGGTAGTGGGGCGTTCGGTTTGGAGGGCTAGGGTCCACCGGGCAGGCATCAGGACTTTCTCTCGGCATGAACGGGTCGTGTAGGCGACGAGCCGCAGGACCAGGCAAAGTCACCATCGATGAGCGACATGGCTAACCCAATTCCTCTGGGAAAGCCACGATTCTGCATTTTCCGGAAGACTTGGCCATTCGCAGAGCTACGAAACTCTCCCGAAGCGTCGTACCGACGCCAGCCGAAAAGGTGAGACGTTCCGGCCTCTGGAGGCCGGTCAATGTGTTGATCAGTTCATCCATGGCATCGCTTCGGAACTCTGTCAAGATACTGTCACCCCCTACGGCGATAACTTCGGCGCCGGCTATTTTTCCTAGTTCTTCGGCCAGTTCTTCAATGGAGTCGGCGATCATTCTGGAAGCTTCGGTGAACGCGGAGACATTATTGGATAGCAGGTGCCTCTCTACCTTGCTCCCGACGTCGTCGCCGTCGATGATTGCGAACGGCAAAGAGTCCTCCCTCTTTCGGTGATGGGTCAGATGTATTCGATTACTGAT
Source organism: Streptomyces sp. NPDC088732 (assembly GCF_044751205.1). Taxonomy (NCBI): domain Bacteria; kingdom Bacillati; phylum Actinomycetota; class Actinomycetes; order Kitasatosporales; family Streptomycetaceae; genus Streptomyces; species Streptomyces sp. NPDC088732. The sequence continues at coordinate 68,641 of NZ_JBIVLI010000018.1, read as the reverse complement.
GTAGATGCGGGCAACAGGGCTCCCAATGAGAAGGCCAACGAACTTGGTGCCGAGATGAAGAGGCGCCCCTCGGGGATCGATCCGTGGGGACTCGCCTGGGTGGATAGATAGAAACCCCAATACTGCACAATGTCTTTCAGTAATTCATTATAGGCGGACCTATCGTCTGGGAATCTCGTGGTCGTACACTGGTAGATCAGTGCCGTGCTGCACACATCGTTGATGCCGACCACGTACCTGCCGTGACTTCCCTGTGTGCCCTGGGCTGCTTGTGTGGCCTCGGTCACCATGTTCGGATTATTGGTGATGTTGAGAATCAAGGCGTGTCTGTTCGCCAGTGGGTTGCTGGCCGGGGAGAGGCGAATGGTGTCGCGACGGATGATTGGGGTGAGTTGGTAGCTTCCCTGGGTCGTTTGCGGGCCGCCGGGAGTTCCCTCAAGTACGAGCGGAGGGAGCGGCGTGTTGGGCCCTGAGCCAGACACTTGATGAACTGATATTTCCTTGAACTCAAAGATTCGGAGCTGTGCCCCCTGGGTGCCATTGAAGATTTGCTGGCCAAGTTTGAATGCGTTGGCTAGGCTGCAGGTCAAGTAGAATGCGATGTGGCTTGAGCTCTTCGCTTCCTCTTCTTTGAGTCTCGCTTCGATGACGCGCTGGGTAAGGCTGGCTCTAGCGTCAGCGGTCAAGCCAGGCTGTAGCTCATCAACATTTACGTAGAAATAGCTGACATGGCGGCTTCTTGCTGCCGATGAGTGTTCAAGTAGCCTCGCATCGGACCACCCCGATGTAGGTGTGGGCTGGAGAAATACAGCCACCCCCACGCCCGTACGGCCGTTCAGGCTGATCCAACTGACCGCCAGGATGGCGAATCCGACAAACATTATTGCGGCAAGTGTTTTGATTCCCCCGGGGATTAGCTTGAGTAGCTCAGGCAGTGTGCCGGCTACCAAGGTGGAACCGAGGGCCGCGATTAGGGCCGACAGAATGGCCCTGTCTTCATTTATCCGTCGGTAACTTCTCCGGATCCGACCGGCCACCAGTCACGCCTCCGAGGGTGCCGCCTGCTTAGCTAGAGGGCCAACGTATCGGTTCAGTGCTACTTGCGTGGCAGTAGCCGCACGCGACTTGGCGCAGGGGCCGCGTCTTGAGGCGTCACCTAGAAAGTCCGACGCACTGGCTGCTCCTCGTGGGCCAGCTCGCTTGCGCAGGCCGTCCACCGACCGTCCCTGTGGGACAGACGTGGGGCAGGTAGACACGCATGCAGGGTTTCCGCTGGTGAGGGCCGCTCGGCCGCGCGGTCTGTAAAGCCGACCGTCAATCGGAATCTGATGGTCCCCGCATCGGATGGCGGTGTTGCCTCTGCTGACGTTGGGGGCAAGCGGTTCTGCTCTCATGGGGTCTTGTCGCGCCGCGCGGGAGGGGCGGCCAGGCGTCATGCCTCAGGACCGTCTTCCCCCTGCTGCTCCAACCACCGATAGAGAAGCTCCTGGAGCTCGCTCTCAGGCCCCTTTCGTTCTACCCAGGGAACGAGTAGTTCTTGGAGCTCCTGGAGCCCACGGCTCGCGCCCATACGGCGGAAGAGTTCGGTGAGGGCTTCGGCAGCGCCCGAGGCGTCGCCTGCCTCTCGCCGCCAGTGGGCCAGGCTATCGAGGCTGGACAAGGTGAAGTGATGGTTGATGCCAAACGCTTGCTCGAGACGGGGACAGAGTTTGGTGAGGGCTTCGGCAGCGCCTGCAGCGTCGCCCGATTGTCCCAGCCAGTCCGCAAGATTATTGTGAGTGATTAGCGTAGATGAGTGGTCATGGCCGAGAACTTGCTCTTTATGAGTGAGAAGCTTGGCGTATGCCTGTGCAGCCCCGGCGTGATCCCCCGCCTCTCCGCGCGCGTCGGCAAGCTTGCTTCGGAGTACAAGGGTTTCCGGGTGATCTGGGCCGAGGACACGTTCGACGTCAATGAGGATTTCAGTGAACGCTTCCACCGCGCTGGCCGCGCCCTGAAGTTTTCCTCGCGCCTCGGCTAGGTTGACCCGCACCACAAACGTCTCCGGGTGATGTGGACCGCGGGCATGTTCAAATAGGGGAAGGAGCTTAGCAAGCGCTTCCGCTGCGCCAGCGTGGTCTCCCTCCTGGGCGCGCGCCGAAGCTAGATTGAGGCGAACGATCAGAGTTTCGGGGTGATTCGGCGGGAGCCGGCGTTGCTGGCTAGACAAGATGTCAGCAAATGTTTGTGCTGAGGAGTCAGTCAAGCCTGCCAGCATTCGCAAGGTCGTGAGGTTCTGGCGGATAAGGACCGTGGTCTGATCGTCGTGTCCGAGGATCTGTTCCGCGTCGACGAGGGTTTCACCGCAAGATTCGGTGGCCCCCAACAGGTCTCCCGCGCGCCCGCGCCACTGGGCGATATTGCTACGCGTGATGAGGGTATCGCGATGACCAATGCCAATGCGTTGTTGATCAGACAGGAGATCGGCGAAAGCCTGCGCTGCGCCAGCCGCGTCCCCTGACCGCCCCTGCCAACTCGCCATATGGTTGCGGGTGGTGAGGGTGTCTCCATGGTCAGGACCCAAAGAAGCAGTGACAATCGGGAGTAGTCGAGCGAAAAACTCCCAAGTAGCTCGAATTTTACCGCTTCCGCCGATACTATTGCCAGCCCTCCAAAGGAGTGGGTGGACGTCCGGGCGGCAAAGCATGGGTCCGCAGTGGCGCATCAGGATCACCGTGCTGTCTTCCATGGCACGGGCAAATTGAGAATCGTTAGTATCGCCAGCCCATGCTTGTTGGACTGCGTCAGCTACCGCGTAGGCCTCATTGTATTCAGCGGGGAAGGTTTCGCGAATAGTGCGCGCAGTTAGAGTATGGATGTAAACCGAGCGGTACGAATCGGATTCCACGTGTGTGAGCAGGCTGAACCGGTGCAGGATCCGAAGCGTATCGCGCACCTCTTGCTGCTCAACTTTGACCGGCGCTGCTTGCATAGCTCGGGCCACAGCGTCCCGGAAAGGGTTAGTTTGTGGAAGGCCGGATTGTGTAAAGTGAGTACGAATCTTCTTTTCGAGTTCCTTCTGTTCGTCGGGACTTAGTCTGTCGTTCCAGACGAATTGGGCCTCGATTTGGCGGGGGTGCTGTCGCCTTGGTCGTTGTGGCTTCTTTTTCTTGGCTCCCTGCGGTCGGAGCGCGCTGGGAAGGAGGGTGTCAAGCCTATTCGAGGTGTCTTTGCGGAGTTGATTGCCGAGGTATTGGTGTAGTGCTTTGGTGGTCCAGAGGACCTCTGGGTGTCCTGCAGGGTCTAGCAGTGCGCAGATCTGGAGCATGTAGCGGGCGAGCCCAGAGTGGGGGCACCGCTGGTCGGCGGCGTGGAGGTTAAGCAGAAGGGCTGTGGTTACGGTTCGGCCGTATCCGTCGACATCTGCATCGGCAGGCAGTAGTTCGTCTAGGCGGCGCTCACTACTCAGAAGGAGGCGGAGGTAGCGACTGGCGGTGACGCCTTCGTTTACGAGATACGCCGCGGCGTGACCCAAGGCGAGGGGAAGGTAGCCGAGAGCTTCCGCCATTGCATCGCATTGGTTGTCGGCGAGATGCTGGGCCTTTTCCGCTTTGAGGCGCTGAGTCAGGTAAGTGCGGGCCTCGTCCGTCGTGTACAGGTCAATTTTAATACGTCGACGGCCCGCGCCTTGCGCGTCACGGCGTCGGGTGGTGGCCAGCACCCAACCTCGGTCGCTTCGGCCCACAGGCCACCAAGAAGTAAGGGCTGCGGGATCATCGACGTTGTCTAGAACGATCAACCAGGTTCGATCCGTGGCAGCGAGCCATTCCAAGAAGGCCCGTGCGTCGTCTTCGACGTCTTGGTATCGAACTCCGGGGGCGTCAACTAGCTGGGCGGCACGCGCGTAATCAGTCACCACCTGAGACACGTCGCTGGCAATGACCCACAGAACCAGCTCGGTCTCGGCGCGGCGGGCGTATGAGGCAGCCAGTTGGGTCTTACCGACACCGCCTTCGCCAACGAGCACTAGCGTGCGGAAGGTGCCCTCTGACGGCGCAGCATCAATCTGTTTGCGTAATGCAGGACGCTCTTGGAAAGCTGAAGCGAGCGGAGGCACGGCGCCGATCTGCATCGGCCATCGCACTTCCGGCGGGCTCTGGATGACGAACTCGTTGTGGACCTGCGAATAGTCTCCGAGTGCGCTGCCGATGGCATCACCGGCGATGTAGATACCCCGGCCGCGGACGTTGACACGAACTGCCGCCTGGTCCTCGCCGAGCCGACCCCGGTCCGGCGAGGATTGTCGTTGATGGCCCTCAGTTTCAGCTAGCTGCTTCCTGATGGCTTCTTCAACGTGGCCAGTGGCTTCGTGGTAGCTATCTTCGCTGCCGCTTCCCATATTGCTCATCGGCGGATGCTGTCGTCGCCGAGAGCGCTGTCGCGCACGTCACCGCCAATGGCCTTGCCGTGACGTCCCGCCTTGACGTCTGGTCCAACCCGGCGACGCTGCCTGGAAGTAGTAGGTGTGCCATGGCTACCTGTCACGCGGGAGCGATCACCAAGAGCACTGCCCACTACGTCGCCTCCAATAGCGATTCCGCGGCCTCCCGCCCGCACCCGCCCGCCTCCCGCACCACCGCTGCCGCCAGCGCGGTAGAGGGCGATGACACTCACCACGGCCATGGCGAGAGCCACGACAGTGCCGATAACGCTGGCGACCTCGGCGGTCTTGCCTAGATCAGCAACCATCAACATCACGAGCAGGCCTCCGCTGACCAGCGCTGCCACGATCGCGGTCACCTTGACCACGAGCCGCCCCGTTCCTGTCATGGGATCCTCTCTCTGCCACTCCCGCGTTGTGGTGTTGCTGACATCTTCCTCGCTCGCCCCCGAGCGCGCGAAGGAAAGCTGGGTCTGCTGCACGATCGGGTGCCATCTTGACCTGTCACCCAACTCTGCACCGGACCCAATTGGCAAAGCTTTAGGTGAATGACCTCCAGCTAGACGCGGTCCTGGAAGACGGTGTACCAGGGGTACGTCCCCACCACGGCGCCGTCGGCCGTCAGGGCCTCCAGCGTGTAGAAGTATGTGTTCCCCTTTGTCGCCGTGGCGTCCTCCCATGTCCGGGCGTCCGCCGGGAGCAGTCCGTCGTGCTGAGGCTCGTAGGCCTTGGTCACCGGGTTCCACCGGCTCACGCGGTAGCCGGTGACCGTGGCGCAGCGGGCCGTGTCGGTGCACTGCCAGTCGACGGACGGACGAGTGGCCGTCCGGTTGTGGCCCAGGCTGCCGAGGCTCCAGTCCCGGGTGACGGTCACGGACGGCCGGACGTCGAGCTCGGTGGCTTCGACCACGGTGACCTTCGGGTCGCTCGGGTGCAGCGTGTTGCCCCAGTGGTCCTTGGCCATCACCGCGTACACGTGCGCCTCGCCGTCCGGCAGGTTGCCGCAGAGGATCGCGAGCCAGTTGCTCGTGCCATCCAAGCAGGTGTCGGGGCCGAGCCACTTGACCGTGCCGTCGGCCTGCCGGACGCCCTTCCACACCACGTACTCGTCGATGTCGTCCTCGGGCGAGGCGGCCCAGCTCACCAGCATGCCGTCGTTGCGCGGGGTGACCTTCACGCCGGTGACCGGGCCGGGCGCCACGGTGTCGCCAGTGCGGACGACGACCGGCGCGGAGTACGCCGACTCGTTGCCGTACGGGTCCACCGCCGTGACGGCGTACGTCACGTACGTGTTTGCGGGCATGTCCACGTCGTGGCAGTTGCCGCCGTTGCTCGCCTCGTCGCTCTCCTCCGCGACGCAGGTCACCTGGGTGCGCGCGGTCGGGTCGAACGTCTTGCCGGGCGAGCGGTACACGCGGTAGTGCCCGCCGTTGTCCCAGTCCTCGTAGAAACCGTCGTCCTGGCTCCAGTACACGTTGGTGTAGCCGGGACGGGCGATGACGGTGACGCTCGTCGGGGACTTCGGTGGCATCCGGTCGACGCCGTCGCTGGTGACCGCCGCGTACGCCCCCGGGTTGCCGGCTGCGTCGAGGGCCCGGACCCGATAGTACGTGTTCGTGTTCACGGCGCCGCTGGTCCGGTACGACGTCGTGGTCGTCGTACCGCGCAGCTCGAACGGTCCGGCGGCCGCGGACGAGGCATACACCTCGTACTTCGCCGCCTCGGCGACTCCCTGCCAGTTCAGGGTGTCCCACCACCCGTCGCCGGTGGCGACCGTGAGTCCGGTGGGGGCGGCCGGCCCGGTGCGGTCGACGGTCTTCGCCGTCACGTCCGGGCTGCCGGTGGACTCGTGCCCGGCCTTGTCGACGGCGCGGACCTCGTACAGGAAGGTCTGACCGGTGGCGGGCGGGGCGTCGACGAAGGACCCGGTGGTCAGCAGGGACGTCCCGCTGACCTTGGCCCAGCTGGTGGCGCTCAGCCGGCGGTACACGCGGTACCCGGCGAGGTCCATCTCCTTGTTGGAGGTCCAGCGCAGGGTGGTCCTGGCCGTCCTCAAGTCGTAGGCGGCGGTGAGGCCGGTCGGGGCGAGCGGCTTGACCTTGTCGACGGCGGCCTCGGTGCGCGGGGTGTACGTGAAGGCGGCGTTGGCGACGCCGGTCCAGGCGACGTAGTCCACGCGGATCGTGTGCTTGCCGGCCGGGATGGTCAGGTCGACGGTCTTGCGGGCGGTGGTGGAGACGTTCTTCCACAGGTCGATCTTCCGCACACCGTCGACGTAGACGCGCATGCCGTCCTGCGTGGCGGCGGAGAGCCGGAAGGGGCCGCCGGAGCCGAAGTCACGGGTGAGCGACCAACGGACGGAGAAGTTGTCCTTGGGCAGCGTGACGCCGGCCGGGTCGCCGGACCCGTAGTTCTCGCTGATGGCGGTGTCGCAGGCGGTGAGCTTCGGCGTGCCGCTGAAGGTGGAGTTGCCGAAGTACTGCGCCCTCCAGACAGGAGAGGTGCAGGTGACCGCCGCGGAGGCGGGGGCGGCGATGATCAGGCCGCCGGTGGTGGCGAGCGCCGCCGTCGCGGCCAGCGCGGACAGCCGGGTACGAGTCATCACAGAGAGTGGGCCCCTTCTGGACCAAGGGAAGGCATGTGAAACGGGCGACGCCTGTGTGACTCATGAGGCGGAGGCAGGGTTGCCTCGCCCGCTCATCATTTTTTGACGGACGTTCGACACACGTCGGCCGTACCGGTGGACGTCAATGGAAAGCACTGACCTGCCGAGATGCCGGACAGGCAACGGGCCTGCGGAGCCGCTGCTGTACAGCAGCGAAGTACAGCAACCACACCAACCGGCCTTGTCGGGTGGCGTCTTCCAGGGCCGAAGCACGACCGGTATACCGGTATGACCTTCGCGGACCAATCTCCGTAGAGCTACGGATCGGAAGGCGCCTGACAACTATCCCTGGCATCAACATGGTTGGACGACGACGGAGACCCGGCCGCACGCGTGGGGCCGGTGTGGGACGGCGGGGCGGCGTCAGTGGAAAGTGCCGGCTCAGACGCTATGAGCCGCGCGGTCTGTACATCCGTCGGCTTTGCCTGCCCAGGTTCGAATCCTGGCGCCGCCACAGTGGAAACACAGCCCCTGAGCTGCGGAGACGCGGCGCTGGGGCTGTTTTGTCTGCCCGGGCGGGCGCGGGCCGTCGTCTTGCTCTGTGCCGTTGCGGAACGCTCTCCACCAGCGCCTGCGGACGGGAATCCCGCACCTGACCTGGGACCGCGGGGCCCCTTGACGCCGACCGGGTCCCGGTCTGTGAGCGGTTTGATCTACGGTGTGCGCATGTCCGGGACGCCGTGGTTCATGCTGGATGACCCCGCTGATGACCTGGAGCTGGACGACGCGGAGCTTGCGTTCATCGTCAGGTTGCAGGAACTGGCCCAATCCTGGGCCGTTCCGTATGAGCACAGTTGGGCCGAACGGTCCGAGGAGGAATCGCTTCTCGCCTGCGTCGGACTGTCGGATGACGAGCGGGCGATGTCGCTGCTCCAGGTCGGCGTCCATGTGACTGACGGGTCCATGAAGGGCGACCGGCTTCACAATCAGCTGCACTTTCTGCCGGACGAGCCTACGGATCTTGCGATTGAGGCGGTGGGCACTCCCGACGAACTGGCTGAGCGGGCAGCCTCATGGTTCGAAACCGTGTTGCGCAGGCCGGTAGCTCGGTGCGAGTGGGTACACGCGGGGCAGGTCTACGCAACGGAGTGGAGGTTCTGGGACACCGGAGAACCACTTGTGCGCGGACGCGACCGCAGGCCGGCTCCCCCTCCGGGCGACGACGAGGGTAAGGGCCCGGGCGGCTTCTGGGCGAACCTTGGCAGACCTGATCGTGTGGTGATGGTCCGCTCCGCGGATGCGACGAAGTCGGCAACGTGAGCGACCAAGGGAGCCCCCGCAACGGAGGTCGCCCGGACTTGTCGGACCGAGAGGGCGGAGCCCCCTTCGCGGTACGGTGACGTTCCGGTCCCACAGCGAGCACCGAGGTCTCCGCATGACGCAGATCCGATCGAGCAGCCGTGGCTGACGCGGCCTCACGCGCGGAGGAGCGGGTCGCGCGCGTACGGGACGATCCGGCCGGGCGGTACGCGCTGGCGGAGGAGTTCTACCGGCTCGCGACGGGGCCCCGGCGCCGGTACGGCTGTGCCGAACTGGGTTTCATGCGCTGGTCGCTCGCCCGCGGCGTGCTCGCGCCCGAGACGTCCGAGCGGCCCGGCAGTCCCTGGTGGCGGGCCGTGAACGAAGGCCTGCTGCGCGACAAGACCGAGGCCCATCTGCTGACCAGCGGGGCGATGGCCCCGGGCACGGCCGCCGGCTCCCGCAGTGTCGAGTTCTGGGTGGACTTCATCCGCGCGCCCGGCCCCGGCCGCTGGTACCGGGCGCACAACGCGAGCATTGTCGCCGGTTATCTGCGCCACGAGGACCTGGCCGCCGCCGAGTCGCGGGTGGAGCGGTTCATGATGAACGTCGCGCTGCTCCGCGTCCTGTTCACGCACGCCATGCTGGTGCGGCCGCGACTCGCGCTCGGCCGGGCGGCCGCGTTCGGGCCCCTGCTGGCCGACCCGCGTCACCGGGCGGTGCGGATGTTCCTCGACCTCGGCCGGTCCTTCCCGCCCGACTACCCGGTGACCACGCCCGTCGACGCGACCGTCCTCGACGAGCACGCCCTCGCCCGCATGCTCGACTACGGGCTGATCGTCCCGCGGCTGCCCGCGCTCTACGCGTTCTCGGCCGAGTCGCTGGAACAGCCGCGGCTGACCGCCCTGCTGGACGACGGTGTTCCGGCCTATGTCTGGCCGCGTACGGAACGGAGCACCTGGTACGTCGGCAACACGGGCCCCCATCTGCGCGCGATCGCCCGTGCCAGCGGGTCGCGCCTGTCCTGGGAACCGTCACCCCTGGCGCCCGCGCGCCGCCGCAAAACACGCATTCGGCCGGGTCGCTGACGGCGGCACCGCCCGAACGCTAGGAAGGTCGCGTGCAGTCGGGCTGTTACGGACGGACGGAGTGGGCGAGTTGAGCGAAATACCCGGGACGGCATCGGCGCCGTCGGCCGAGTTGATCGTGGACAGTGTCGCGCCGCGGTTTCCGGTGGTCTCGCCGGACGGTGGCGCGGTCGCCTTCCTGGCGAGCACGGTCGGCCTCCGGGAGCGCCCGTTCACCACCTTGTGGCTGTCGGCCGCCGACGGGAGCGCGGCGCCGCGGCGGCTGACCGAAGGCGCGGGCTGGTACGGCAGTCCCCGGTGGGCGCCGGATGCGGGGTCGGTGTTCTTCACGTCGGGCGGACAGTTGCACCGCGTGTCCGTCGACGGCGGGGAGGTGGAGATCCTGACGTCCTGGCCGGGCGGCATCGCGAGCCAGGTGCCGCTGGCCGACGGCCGGACCGTCGCCGTGATCGCGGGGGACGCGCCGGACGCGGAGGACGAACGCCGCGAGGCCGAGGGGGACGACGCCGTGGTGTGGGGCGAACGGATGCCCTGCGCGCGCCTGCGGCTGCTCGATCTCGCCAGTGGTGAACTGCGCCTGGTGGACGGGCTGGACGACCGGCACGTCGTGCACATGGCGCAGCGCCCGGACGGCGGCCCGCTGGCGGTGGTCAGCTGGTCGAACCCGGACATCGATCCCGGTGTGCTCACCGCCGAGCTGCACGTCGTGGACCCCGCGACGGGGGCCGTGCACGACCTGGGCCCCGCGGGGCTCGATGCCTGCTCGCCGACCTGGTGGGCCGCCGACGACGGCTGGCACCTGGCCTACCTGACCACCACCCCTCCCGGCCCCGTGGGCGGCCGCGCGGTCCTGGACGTCGCCGTTCCGGAGGCCGGACCCGCCGCGGAGCACCGCAATCTGACGGCGGACACGGCCGTCTGCCCGACCGAACTGGTGCAGGCCGCCGACGGCCCGCCCTGGGCGCTGTTCGCCGACGGCCTGGACACCGCGCTGTTCCGGCTCGACCCGCGGGACCTGCGGTTCCGGCGGCTGTTCGGCAGGCAGGGCATCGTCCACGCGCTCAGCGTGAGCCGGTCCGGTGGGACGATCGCCGTGCTGGCGGGCACGGCCCACGAGCCGAAGGACGTCCACGCCGGGCCTCCCGTGGGCCCGTTGACCCGGGTCAGCGACACCAGACCGCACCTGCGGGAGGTCGCGTGGGGGAGTCAGGAACGGCTGTCGTACAAGGCGTCCGACGGCCTCGCCCTGGACGGACTGCTGCTCCTGCCGCCGGGCCGGAGCCGCGAGGACGGCCCGTTCCCGCTCGTCACCCTCGTGCACGGCGGCCCGTACGGGCGGTACGCCGACGGGTTCCAGTTCCACATCGACCTGCCTCCGGGGCAGTGGCTCGCGACCGCCGGCTACGCCGTCTTCCTGCCCAACCCCCGCGGCGGCGAGGGCCGTGGCCACACCTTCGCGGCCATGGCGGCGGGGGCGGCCGGCGGCGGCGAGTGGACCGACATCACCGAGGGCGTCGACCTGCTGATCGCGGAGGGCGTCGCGGACCCGGACCGGCTCGGCATCGGCGGCTGGAGCCACGGCGGGTACATGGCGGCCTGGGCGGTGGGGCAGACCGACCGCTTCAAGGCCGCGGTGATGGGTGCCGGGGTCAGCGACTGGGGCATGCTCGCCGCGACCGGCGAGTGGGGCCCGGCCAACGAGTCCGGCGTCAGCGGCAGCGTCGGCTGGGAGGGACCCGGCCCGCACCCGCACGACCGGGTCAGCCCGATCTCGTACGCGTCCAGGATCCGCACCCCGGTGCTGATCCTGCACGGGGAGGAGGACACCAACGTGCCCATCGGCCAGGCCGTCCTCTTCCACCGGGCGCTGCGGCACTTCGGTGTGGAGCACGAGTTCGTCACCTACCCGCGCGAAGGCCACATGATCGCCGAACGCGCACACCAGCTCGATCTGCTCCGGCGCACGCGCGCGTGGTTCGACCGCCTGCTGGGCGGCCCCGGCCCGGAGGGGCGTCCTGCGGGCGGAAGCGGCGGACCGGCCTGACCCGTTGCGCCGGAGGCGTCCTCGCCAGCCGGCTCAGCGCCACTCGGTGGAGTGGCCGAGCCGGTGGTCGAGGGCGTCGTACTCGTCGACCGAGGTGATCGTCCGCCCGTCGGGGACGGCGGCGGCCCAGGCGCCGTACCCGGTGCCGGGAACAGTGGCCACGGGGGCCTTGACCCGGCTGCCGTCGGAGAGGTGGACCACTCCGTAGGCGACCTCCCGCTCGGGGTTGGCGACGACCAGGCGGGTGCCGGCGGTGCCCTTGTCGTGCAGGCCCCACAGGCCCGTGTTCCCGTTGCCCTGGGGGTCGTGCGTGCCGGTGACGGGCTGGCAGTCGGTCCAGGGGCCGCCCTGGTGGTCGATGCGCACGCCGCCGATGTACATGCGCTGGCACAGCAGTGCGTCGCCGGGCGCCGTCGTGCCGTCGGGGAGGACGAGCCGGGTGTAGCCCTTCGGCATGGCGCGATGGAACTCCAGGGCCACGGACCATCGCTGACTGTCTGTCACGCCTTCGGCGACGCGGACGGTGACCGTGTCCGGTGTACGGGGCGTCCCGGTGGCGGTGACGGTGGGGCTCGCGGCGGGGGAAGCGGTGTGCGCCGGCCCGGTCGAGGGGTGCGGACCGAGGAACGGCAGCGTCAGGGCCGCGGTGAGGACGCACGCGGCACCGGCCACCGCGGCGGCGGTCACGGCGCGCACACGGCGCCTGCGGGTGCGCGCGACCGTCAGGATGCGCTCGACGGGTGGCGGTGAGGAGGGGTGGGCGTCGCGTGAGCGGGCGAAGGCGGCACGCAGCCGGTCCTCCTGCTCGGGGTCGGGAGTCATCGCGCCTCCACGGGGCGGCCGGGAGGACGGGGGTGGGGTTGGACGGGACCGGCGTCGGTGCGCAGTTTGGCGAGGGCCCGGGACGCCTGGCTCTTCACGGTGCCGACCGAGCAGCCGAGGACGTCCGCGACTTCCTCGGCGGACAGGTCCTCGCAGTAGCGCAGCACCACGACCGCCCGCTGGCGCTCGGGCAGCACGGACAGCATGCGGGTCAGGGCGTCGTTCCCCTCCACGCCGCCGACGCCCGCCCCGTCGTCGGGGACGGGGCGGGTGTCGGGCACGGAGGCGAAAAGCAGATGGGCGATCCTGCGGCGGCGGTGCCGGCTGCGGTTGGTGTTGACCAGCGCACGCCGTACGTACTGCTCGGCGGACTCGGGCCGCAGCCGGTGCCAGTGCGGGTACACCCGGGCAAGCGTCGTCTGCACCAGGTCCTCCGCCTCGTGGAAGTCGCCGGTGAGCAGGTACGCGGTGTGGGTCAGGGATCGCCAGCGGGCGGCGACGAAGCGGGAGAACTCCGCGTCGGGTCCGCTGTCGGTGGCCCTGGTGTCACGTGGCTGCACAGCAGGAGCTGTCCGTCCTTCGCCTCGGGGGTGTCAGCGCCAGTAGGTGTCGTGGCTGAGCCGCTTGCCGTGGGCGTCGAACTGGTCGACCGCCTCGATGGTCTTCCCGTCGGCTATGGGAGCGGCCCAGGCGCGGTAGCCGGTGCCGGGAACGGCGACGGTGTTCGCCCGCACCCGCGTGCCGTCGGAGAAGTGGAGCACTCCGTAGGCGACCTCGGCCTCGGGGTTGGCGACCATCAGGCGGGTGCCGGTGGTGCCCTTGTCGTGCAGGCCCCACAGGCCCGTGCTGCCGCTGCCCTGGGGGTCGTTGGCCCCGGTGACGGCCTGGCAGTCGCTCCAGGGGCCGCCCTGGTGGTCGATGCGCACACCGCCGATGTACATGCGCTGGCACAGCAGCGCGTCGCCGGGGACCGTGCTGCCGTCGGGACGGGTCGGCAGGGTGTAGCCCTTGGGCAGGGTGGGGTGGAACTCCAGGGTCACGGACCAGCGTTGGCCGTCCACGCGCCCCTTGCCGATCAGCTGGGTGACGACCCGCGGCGCCTGCCGGTGGGCGGTGGCTGCCTTCTGGGCGGTGGCGGGGGCGGCGGCCCGGTGGGTGGCCGGCACCGGGGCGGCCGGGCCCGACGGCGCCGCGATCGCGGAGGCGCCGAACGAGACCGCGCCGATCGCGGCGGCCATGACGGCCGCCACGCCTGCCTTCCTTGCAGTACTGAGAGCCATGGGCAGTTTCTCCTTGCAACCGGTGCCCGGCACCGCGCCGGGCGGTCCTCGACGGCCGGCGCGCTGGGCCCGCGCGCCGGCCTGCGGCGGCCACCGGGTGGTGGCCGCCGCGGGGACGTCCGTCCTTAGGTACTCCCAAAACTGCGCGGAGGGTTGCATGCCCCGTACGACAGAAAAGTTCTGCGCCCGGGCACGCGGAAGCCCGGCCCGTGCGAAGTCCGCCGGACGCGGGGGGAGCTGACGCGGAAAAGGCCGGCCGACGGCGTACGGCCTACGCCCGCAGCGAGGGGTCGCCCGTCGGGTCGGCGTGGAGGAGGCCGAGCAGGCTCTCGCGGTGCAGGCCGGCGATGGGGCCGAGGAGATCGGGGTGGCGGAGCAGCGGGGCCGCGCTGTGGTCGCGGGGGCTGGGGATCGTCAGGCGGCGGGCGTCGCCCACGTCGCCGGAGCCGCCCGCGCCGTGGTGGGTCGCGGCCAGGCAGGCCGCCGCGGTCGCGGCGAGCTCGACGTCGGCGAGCAGGCAGGCGGCCCAGCTGACGATCGTCTCGTCCACCCAGGTGCGCCAGACCTGGTCGTCGTCCGCCGGCGGGTGGACGTCGGCTCCGGTGACGGCGTCCAGCCGGCCGGAGCCGCCGGGACCGAGCACGGCCAGCAGTTCGGCGTCGAGCGAGGTGGGGTAGCGGAGCGCGGCCGCGATGGTGGCCGCCTGCCACGCCTGCGCCTCGGCCAGGGCGTGGTTGAGCGCGCCGGCCGCCGGCGGGAACGCCGAGAGCAGCCAGCGCGTGGCGGCGGTGATGAATGGCGAGAGATCAGCGGGCATCGTGAACCGTCCTTCACAGGTGCCCGCCGTGGTCCTCTGCCGGCGCGTCATTGCGGTCGCGAGCACTGGCGCGCCCACGGGGGGCGCGCCTGGCAGGCCAGCGTAGGGCGGTCCCGGAGGTGCCGACAGGACGTGGCTCACAGCCGCTCCTCGCCTCGCGCGGGCGGGGCGGCCGGGCCCGGACCCCGCATTCCCCTGCCGGTGCGGCATTCCGGGCATGTCGCCCGTACGGGAACCGCGTCCCGGGGCGTGCGTGGCGTGGCGAAGGTCACCGTGGCGGCACGTCCGCGCGCACGGCCCCACTGCCCCGGAACGGTGCCGGAATTCCGCGGGGCAGGACGTGGAAAGGCGCCTCGGCGAATGCGCGGGAGGGGATTTCCCGGTGGGGAGGAAATGCGCCGAAGGCAGGTCCCGGAATTCCGGGACGCGGCCTCGGCCTCAGGACGACGTCCTCGGGCGGCTGCGGTAGCGCCAGGTCCAGAAGACCACCACGGCCAGCAGCGCCCAGCCGATGAGCACCAGGAACGGGAAGGCGTACTGGTGGCCGTAGAAGTAGATCGCGTTGTGCTGGGCGTTGACCGACGCCCCCGGCGGCAGCCAGCGCCCGATGGCCCCCAGCGGCTGCGGCAGCAGCGGCCAGGACACCGCGCCGCCGGAGGAGGGATTGCCCAGCAGGACCATCAGCGCCCAGGTCGGCAGGATCGCCCAGCGGCCGCAGAGGATGTGGAACATCGTGAAGACCAGGGCCGAGGTCACCATCGTCAGCGTCAGGATGCCCCAGGACTCCCAGAAGGGCAGGCGCAGCACGTGCAGGCCCCAGTCCACGACGGCGCAGATCGCGAACCCGCCGAGCACCGAGAAGGCCACGATCGCGGCGATACGCTCCAGCGGCCTCAGCGCCGGTGCGTGCAGGCTGAGTTGGCCGGACCCGACGAAGCCGATGATGATGGCGGCCAGCGTGATGTAGAAGATCGCGAGGCCCTGCGGGTCGCCGGGCTGCAGCGGCTTGAGGCTGGTGACGGTGAGCGGTACGCCGGCCTGTGCGGCGGCGCCGGGTGCCGCGGCCGCCAGGACCCGGGCCACCGAGGCACCGGCGGCCGGTACGAGTTCGAGCGTGACGCCCCTGCCACCGGGCCCCGCCTGCAGCACGGCGAAGATGTGCTGCCGCTCCACGGCCGCGACGGCCGCGTCGCGCGTGGCGAAGCGGTGCTCCTCCAGTTGGGTGCTGAGCCCGGCGTCCAGGCGGGTCAGGAAGGTGTCCACGGCGGCCGCCTCGTCGACGACGCCGATCGGCACGCGGTGCGGTGTCGGATGCGCCATGGCGAAGCTGTACGAGCCGGCGAAGAGCCCGGCCATGGCGGCCAGGATCGGGATGAGGACGAACGCCGGCAGAAAACGCGAACGGGCCGGCTCGCGTTCCGCGTTCATACGCGCATCGCACCCTCCGCGATTCCGGCCGCTCCTTTTACGCCGCCCGGTCCGGGATGCCCTTCCCGTGAAAAGGGTGCGAAAGGCTGTCGTGAGTCAAATTACTGCCCGGGTTCCGCGGTCGCCACCGCGGCCGCGGGCCCCCGAATCCCTATGCCTGGCGTCTGGGGCCGCCCTGCGGGGACCGTTCCCCGGCGCGCCCGGACCACTGGAGGAGGAAGCGCAGCGCCTCGTACGACGGCGAGTCGGGCTGGGCGGTGTAGGCCACCAGGAGCTGGTCCGGGGCGGTCGCGACGGACAGCTGCTGGACGTCCAGGGTGAGCGGGCCGACCACCGGGTGGCGGTAGGTCTTGGTGAGCTGCCGGGGCCCGCGCACGCGGTGCGTGTCCCACCAGGTGCGGAAGTCCGGGTCGCGGGCGGTGAGTTCGCCCACCAGCGCGGCCAGGGCCGGGTCGTCGGGGTGCCGGCCGGCCTCCATGCGCAGGACCGCGACGCAGTCCCGGGCCGCGGCCGGCCAGTCGGTGTACAGGGCGCGGTAGGCCTCGTCGAGGAAGGTCATCCGGATCAGGTTGCGCTCGCCCGCCGGGATCGCGGCGAAGTCGGTGAGCAGGGCGGTCGCGGCGGCGTTCCAGGCCAGTACGTCCTGGCGGCGCCCGAGGACCAGCGCGGGCACGTCGCGCATGCCGTCGAGCACCTGGAGCAGTTGCGGGTCGACCGTCTGCGCGGCGGGCTGCCGTGCCGCGGCGGCCGGCGCGACGTCGGCGACGGCGAACAGGTACGCGCGCTCGTCGGGGGCGAGCCGGAGGGCGTCCGCGAGCGCGTCGAGGACGGGGCGGGACACCCGCCGGGTGCGGCCCTGCTCCAGCCGTACGACGTAGTCGATGCTCACGTGCGCGAGCTGGGCCAGCTCCTCCCGGCGCAGTCCCGGCACGCGGCGCAGCCGTCCGTCGTCCGGCAGTCCCGCCCGGCGCGGGTCGAGGGCGGCGCGCCGGGCGCGCAGGAAGTCGCCCAGTTCGTTCCCGCCGGAGGTGTCACCACGGTGCTCCATGGATCCAGTGTCCGGCTCCGCCCGGCCGCGTGCCTGGTACCGGTCTGCACAGGCACGGTCCTCCCTGGCACCGCGCCGCCGGCGGCACGACGGTGGGTTCCCGGAGGCCCCGCGACCGGCGCGGGGCCCGGCGGAAGGCGGACACCATGAGCACCACGGCACAGCGATCGACGCTCCTGCTCGGCGGCGACCTGCCCGTCGGCCGGATCGGCTACGGCGCGATGCGGCTGACCGGCCCTGAGCTGTGGGGGCCGTACCCCGACCACGAGGGCGGGGTCGCGCTGCTGCGGCAGGCCGTCGAGGCGGGCGTGACCCTGATCGACACGGCCGACGTCTACGGACCCCACACCAACGAGGAGCTGATCCGCGAGGCGCTGCACCCGTACCGCGACGGGCCGGCGATCGCCACCAAGGGCGGCTTCGTCCGCGGCGGACCCGACCTGTCGACGATCGGCGCGGTCGGCAACGCCAGTTATCTGCGGCAGTGCGTGCACACCAGCGCCCGGCGGCTCGGGGTGGAGCGGATCGACCTGTACTACCTGCACAGCGGCTGGGCGCGGGACGCGTCCTTCGAGGAGCAGGTCGGCACCCTCGCCGCGCTGCGCCAGGAGGGCCTGATCCGCCACATCGGGCTGTCGAACGTGACCCCCGCCCAGCTGGCCGCGGCGCGTGCGATCGCCCCGATCGCCGCTGTCACGGCGCACTTCAACGTGGCCGCCCGCGGCGAGGCCGCCCTGCTGGAGGCGACCGAGGCCGCCGGCGCGGTGTTCGTGCCGTGGCAGCCGGTCTCGCTCACGCCGCCCGGCGCGGCCACCGACACCGGCGGCCCGCAGGCGCTGCGCGCGGTGCTCGGGCCCGTCGCGGCCCGGCACGGGGCGACCGTCCCGCAGGTCGCCCTCGCCTGGCTGCTCGCCCGCTCGCCGGCGATGCTGCCGATTCCCGCCACCACGAGCATCGGCCACCTGCGGGAGAACCTGGCCGCGCGGGACCTCGTGCTGACGCCCGAGGAGATCCGGGCCGTCACCGCCCTGGTTCCCGAGGCCGCGGCGGGTTAGAGCGCGTCGTGGAGCTCGCGGGCCCGGGTCGAGATCCGGGCGAGGGTGCGCTGGGTGGTGGCCAGGTCGACGGGGTCCAGGTCGCCGTAGATGCGGTCGGTGATGTCGGCGAGTGCCTCGGTGATCGCGGTGTGGAGGGACTCGCCCTCGGGGGTGGGGGCGAGGGTGCCGGAGGCGTCGGCGGTGGCGAGCCCGGCGCCGGTGAGGCGGTTGGCGAGGGTGCCCAGGGCGTCGGGGGCGAAGGCGAGGCTGTCGGCCAGCACCCGTTCCAGCTCGGGGCGGCCGAGGGGCTCGCCGCGGGTGACGAGGGTGCGCAGCGCGACCCACTGGCCGAAGTCGAGCCCGTTCCGCTGGAGGAGGACGTCGAGCACGGCGCGGGTGGAGTAGTGGGCGCTGCCGATGTCCTGGCCGGTCAGCGGGGAGGGGGTACGGGTCATGGGAGTGCTCCTGTTCCGGTCGTCGGTGCCGAGAAGGGCGTGCAGGGCGTCCGTGAGTTCGGCGGTGGACGCGGAGCCCAGTCCGCCGAGGGGTGCGGTGAGCTCCTCGTGGAGCTCGCGGACGACGTCGACGGCCCGGACGGCCGCGTCGGCGCCCTCGTCGGTGAGGGCGAGCCGGACCGCGCGCGCGTCGTCGGGGTGGGGTTCGCGGCGTACGAGGCCGGCGGCCTCCAGGGTGCGGACGAGCTTCGACACGAAGATCGGCTCCAGCCCGGTGTGGTCGGCGAGCTCGCGCTGACTGGGCCGCAGTCCGCCGCGGGTCATGCCGTACAGCGACGCGAGCAGCGAGTACTGCGCGTGGGTGAGGCCGAGCGGGCCGACCGCGCGGTCGACGGCGGCACGCCACTTCATGGACAGGCGCCAGACCAGGTAGCCGGGCGTGTAGTCGGGCTTCATGGCAAATACTGTACACGGACATTGTTTCCATGGCTACTAATTCGCGGAGGCCGTGACCGCACGGACTTCGGGCCGGCACCGAGGGAGGGTGCCGGCCCGAAGGATGTCTCTTCCCGTTCCCGTCAGCCCGCGAGCGGCCCGGAGCGGCCGGTGCCGGCGTCGTCCAGATCGTTCACGCCCGCGTCCGCACGGCCGTTGTCCGGGCGGCTGTCCGACCGCTGGTCACGCGAGCCCTGCTGGGGACCGCCCGGGCGGCCGCCCTGCTCCCATCCGCCCTGCGCGGCGCCGGGCTTCCCGCCGCCACCGCCGTACGGACGCTCGCCCAAGGCCGGTCGGGCCGGCGCGAGTTCGTGCTTGATGTCGAGTGCCTCCGCAGAGTCCGTGAGGAGAAAGGGAGGACCGGCGGTGGTGAACCCGCCGAGGGGATAGAGGCAGACGCCCTTCGACGTCTTGGGGCACGCCGCGGACGCGACCGCGAGGAGATCGCGAGCGGTCCGCAGCGGAGGCAGGATCGACCAGGTGTCGGCATTGGGGCTGTACTCCTCGACGGAGTTGAGGAGGGTCACCGCCGTGTCCCTTCGTTCGCCGCCGAAGACGTAGAGGCACCGTCCACGCAGTCCGTCCGAGCAGGGCGCCGGCGCGACGGCGAAGCTGTCGCGGGCGACGGACATCGGCCGCAGGCTGATCCAGGCATTGGTGACGGGGCTGTAGACCTCGACCGTCGGCAGGCTGAACCCGGCGGCGTTCCGCCCGCCGAACGCGTACACGCACAGTCCGCGCAGCCCCGGCGCTTCAGGACACGGCGCGGAGGCGACGGCGAGCCGGGTGCGCGCCGTGCGCAGGTGGGGCAGTCTTGCCCAGGTGCCGGTTGCCGGACTGTAGGCCTCCACCGTGTCCACTGCCGGGTCCGCGTCCGTGCTTCCGCCGACGGCGTACACGCAGGCGCCGCGCAGACCGTACCCCTTGGGGCACTGCGCCGGGGCCGCGCCCAGATCCCTGCGGGGGGTGGGCATCGGGCGGACGGTGATCCAGGTGTTGGCGGCCGGGTTGTAGGCCTCCACGGTGGCTTGGGCAACGCGATCGACGGAGCCACCGATGGCGTACACGCAGGTCTTCTTCTTCACGGACTCCGGGCACGGAGCCGCCTTGCCCGCCAGCCCGGTGCGTGCGGTGGGCAGCGGGGCGAGGGAGACCCAGGCGTTGGTGGCGGGGCTGTACGCCTCGACGGTGTGGGTCAGCCCGTCCGGGGTGACGCCTCCGAAGGCGTACACGCAGGTCTGCCGCAGGCCCGGCGGGCAGGGAGCGGGTGCGGCGGCAAGACCCGCGCGCGGGGTCTGCAGCGGGGGAGTGTCGAGCCACACGCCGTCCGCGGTGGCGCCCGTGGGCGCCAGCGCGAGGAGCGGAGCCAGTACAAGGCCGGCGAGCCCGGCGAGCCGCCGGCGGCGCCTGGAATGGCCGGCCGGGGCGGTCGTGAACCGGGGTCCCGACCCGGACCCGGACCGTCGGATGCGCCTCATCGATTACCTCTTCCATGGCGGGGCGCGGCTACTGCCTTGCCCCCAAGGGGAGTTGTGGGGAGCGTGCTCAAAGAGAGGGAGTCAAAGGACGACGGGACGGGGGCGGTCGGCCCGCTCATCCGCGAGGTCCGCCGGGACCGCCAGGACCACCGGGCCCCCCGGGCCCGCCGGGCCCGCCCGGACGCTGCGGGTCGCGTTCGACGGCGAAGGCCTCGGCAGCCGTGCCGTCCGGGACCGCGATCGGAATGCCTCCGTCGGACGACCCGCCGACGACGTACACGCAGGGGCTCGTGGATTCCTTGGGGCAGGGCGCCACCGTGCCGGCCGTGCGCCGGTGGCCGGTGGGCGTCACGGGCAGGGTGATCCAGCCACCGGTGACGGGGCTGTAGGCGTGGACGGCCCGCGCTGCGGTACCCGCGCCGCCGACGACGTACACGCAGCCGCCGGGCAGTCCGCCCGGGCAGGGCGCCGCGACCACGGCCGGCCGGTCGGCGTGCGCGAGAGGAAGCGAGCGGAGCGTCATCCACGCGTTCGTGACCGGGCTGTAGAGCAGCAGCGAACCGGTGCTGTCGACGGCGTACACGCAGCCGCCGCGCAGGCCCATTCCGGGGGGACAGGGGGCGCCCACGGCGCCGATGTCGGTGCGGAGGCCGGGCAGCGGCGTCAGCGTGGCCCAGGTCTCGGTGGCCGGGCTGTACGCCTCCACCGTCGCGACGGGGCCGGTCGCGCCCTGGCCGCCGATCGCGTACACGCAGGTGCCGCGCAGGCCGAGCCCGGTGGGGCAGGGTGCCTTTGCCGCGGCGAGGTCGGCGCGCGGGGTGGGCAGCGGGGTGAGGGTGGCCCAGGCGCCGGTGGCCGGGCTGTACGCCTCCACCGTGGAGACCAGGCCGCTCGCGTTCCGGCCGCCGATCGCGTAAACGCATCCGTCCTGGGGCCGACCGGGGCAGGGTGCTCCGCGTCCCGCGAGTCCTTCGCGCGGCGTGGGCAGCGGAGTCAGGGTCGCCCAGGCATTGGTCGCCGGGCTGTAGGCCTCGAGCTCGGAACGGAAGGGGCCGCCGCCAGGAGGCTGCTGCCCACCGAACACGTACACGCACGCCTGCTGCAGCCCGCCCGGGCACGGTGCCGTCGCCGCCGCGTGGCCCGAACGGGCGGTGGGGATGGAGGGGAGGGTCAGCCACACGCCCTGGGCGGTCGCGCCGGTGGCGGACAGGGCCAGCAGGGGGGCGAGCGCCAGAACAGCGAGCCGCCGCCAGCGGTGGCGGCGGCGGGGGCGGGATATGCCGGGCGGAGTGTCGTCCTGGCCCGATCGTTCAATACGCCTCATCGGACACCTCTTTCGTGGCATGCCGCAGCGATGCGCTGCGACCGAAATGAGACTGATGAGGCCATTCAAGGGGCCGTCACGGATGGTCGCTCACTGTGACGGCCAAATGAATGAAGTGACCGTCAGTTGCCGGCGACGTCCTTGACCGCGACCGGCACCGGGGTGTGACCACCGATCAGTTCCAGCGTCAGACCGGCCGTCGAGGGGGTGTCGAGCAGTTCGGCCAGGACCGCGGCGACGTCGTCGCGGGTCACCGAGCCGTACCCGGTGGACGCGGCGAGCCGCACCCGGCCGGTGCCGGGGTCGTTGGTGAGCTGGCCGGGCCGCAGGACGGTCCAGTCGAGGGCGGTGCGGTGCCGCAGGGACGCGTCGGCGGCGCCCTTGGCCTTCAGGTAGGCGGCGAAGGTGTCGTCGGTGCCCGGCCGGGGATCGGAGTCGGCGCCCATCGACGAGACCATCAGATAGCGGCGTACGCCCGCGCGTTCGGCCGCGTCGGCGAGCAGCACGGCGGCGTCCCGGTCGACCGTCTCCTTGCGTGCGACGCCGCTGCCGGGTCCCGCGCCCGCGGCGAAGACCACCGCGCCGGCGTCCCGCAGGACGTCCGCGACCTCGGCGACCGAGGCCGACTCCAGGTCCAGGACGACCGGCTCCGCGCCGGCCTCTCTCAGCGCCGCGGCCTGTTCGGGCTTGCGGATGATGCCCGCCACCTCGTCACCGCGCCCGGCGAGCAGCCGCTCCAGCCGCAGCGCGATCTGTCCATGTCCACCAGCGATCACAGTGCGCATGCCACCGACCGTACGCCCGCCGGACGCCTCATGCCGGATCACGGCGGCTCCGGGACTGACGCGGCAGGTCGAGGGCGAGCGTGTCGGTGAACTCGCGGACAGCACTGGTGCGCGAGACCACCCTGCCCCGGTGGATCACGACCCGGCTGTACGCGAGCGACAACGCGTTCTCCAGGCGCTCGGCCCGCACCGCCAGCAGCTCCGCGGGGAAGCCCGCCTCGACCCGCACTTCGGGCAGCCCCATGACGGCCCGGGCCTCGCGGCTGATCGCGTCGTAGGCCTCCGCGGGGGAGCACTCGCCGTGCGACGCGAGCAGGAACGCGGCCTCCAGGGGGTCGCCCCGGCCCACCGGATTGGTCAGGTCGCGCAGCGCCCCGCTGCCCGCGGCGACGCGCACCCCGGCCGCGCGCAGTGTCCGCACCGGGGCGGTGGCGCCCCGGCGCACGGACTCCATGGCGCCGCAGCCGCCCTGCGGCAGGGCGGTCAGCGAGACCCCGGCGGCCGCGAGCTGCCCGGCGAGCCGGGTGACGGTGTCGGCGCCCTGCAGGGCCAGGCCCCCGCACGGCCCCAGGGTGACCCCGGGGCGCAGGCCGCCGGCCATGGCGGCGAGCCGGGAGAGCCGGGCGGGGTCGGCCGCGTCGGTGTGAAGGTCGACGGGGAGGCCGTACTCCGCGGCGACGCCGAGCACCGCCTCCGCGTACCCGGAGGGGTCGGGGTCCAGGTCGGGGCAGCCGCCCACGACGCCTGCCCCCATCTTCAGCGCGTCGTGGAGCATCGCGAGGCTGTCCGCGCCCGCCGCGCCGGTGAGCACCCGCGGTACGGCGACGGCCTGCACCTCGATCAGCCCGCGCAGGGCGCGCCGGGCCTGCAGCACGGCCTCGACGGCGCGCAGCCCCTGCACGTCGCCGATGCGCGCGTGGGCCCGCACCGCGGTCGCGCCGTGGCCGAGCTGGAGCAGGGCGGCCTCGGTGACCCGGCGCTGGACCTCCTCGCCGTCGTACGAGGGCGGACCGGCGCAGTCGGCGGTCAGGGCGGTGTCGAGGTGGGCGTGCGGCTCGGCGGGGGCGGGCAGCAGCAGGTAGCCGGCGAGGTCGACCCGGGGTGTCTGCCCGTCGCCGGCGAGGCTGCCCGCGGTGCCGACGGCCTCGATCCGCGGCCCGGCCAGGCGCACGTCGACCGTCCGGCCGTCGGCGAGGCGGCCCCCGCAGAGCAGGAGGGCGGGCGCCGGGGCGGATTCGCCGCGGAGCGGGTCGGCGGGCGGTTGCGGCTGGCTGTCGGTCATCGCGCTCCTCGGGGCCGGAGGCAAGATCACGCGGATCCGAGCCTAGGGGCCGGTGCCCGATCCGTCCGGGAAGAGCGAATAGTCGTACTGGTGCCGTCAAGTGTCGTACGGGACCGGGTGGGTGGCGCGCGGCCACCTCCTGGGTGACCCGCGCCGGCGCCCACTGGATACGGATTTCACCTTCGGCGGCGGACCGTGTAATGTCTTCCTCGCTCGCCCCAATAGCTCAGTCGGCAGAGCGTCTCCATGGTAAGGAGAAGGTCTACGGTTCGATTCCGTATTGGGGCTCTGATGATCAGGTGACCCGCCTCCGGGCGGGTGATCTCCTCATCGAAGCGGCGTAGCTCAGTCGGTAGAGCAAGCGGCTCATAATCGCTGTGTCACCGGTTCAAGTCCGGTCGCCGCTACCTTGCGTAGCCGATTGTGGGATCGGTCCTTCAATCGGCTACTCTTTCCATGTTCGAAACCTTATTACCGTTCGTCAAGGAGCACTCACGTGGCCGCCACCGACGTCCGCCCGAAGATCACGCTGGCCTGCGTGGAGTGCAAGGAGCGGAACTACATCACCAAGAAGAACCGGCGCAACGACCCGGACCGTCTTGAGATGAAGAAGCACTGTCCGCGCTGCAACGCGCACACCGCGCACCGCGAGACGCGCTGACACAGGCCGTAGTAAGTCCGACGAGGCCGTCCCTGTACTTCAGGGGCGGCCTTGCGGCGTTGTTGGACCAGGAATCACCACAGCTCCAGGAGGTGCCGATGGCGCTGGATCAGTCGTTCGTGGGACGGACGTATCCCCCCACCGCCCCGTACGAGGTCGGCCGGGAGAAGATCCGCGAGTTCGCCGAGGCGATCGGCGACCCGAACCCGGTCTACATCGATCCCGAGGCGGCCAAGGCGCTCGGGCACCCCGATGTGATCGCCCCGCCGACCTTCGCCTTCGTGATGACGTTCAAGGCTTCGATGCAGGTCATCCTCGACCCGGAGCTGGGACTGGACTACGACCGGGTCGTCCACGGCGACCAGCGGTTCGCCTACACCCGCCCGGTGCGGGCCGGCGACCGGTTGTCGGTGCGGGTCGCGATCGACGCGATCAAGTCGCTCGCGGGCAACGATGTCATCGACGTCCGCGGCGAGGCGTACGACGAGAGCGGCGAGCACGTGGTGACGGCGCTGACCAAGCTGGTGGCGCGCGCGCCGGAGGGTGAGTGAGCTGATGACGGCGAAGATCTCCTACGACGAGGTCGAGGTCGGCACCGAACTGCCGGCGCGGTCCTTCCCCGTGGACCGCGCGACGCTCGTGCGGTACGCGGGTGCCTCGGGTGACTTCAACCCGATCCACTGGAACGAGCGGTTCGCCAAGGAGGTGGGCCTGCCGGACGTCATCGCGCATGGCATGTTCACCATGGCCTCGGCGATCCGCGTGGTGACGGACTGGGCGGGCGACCCGGGAGCGGTCGTCGACTACGGGGTGCGCTTCACCAAGCCGGTCGTGGTGCCCGACGGCGACGAGGGCGCGCTCATCGAAGTGAGCGCCAAGGTCGCGGCCAAGCTCGACGACGACGACCGCACGGTGCGGGTCGATCTGACCGCCGTCAGCGCCGGGCAGAAGGTGCTGGGCATGTCCCGCGCGGTGGTCCGGCTGGCGTAGCCCGGTCGCGGACGCACAAGGGGGAGGCGGCGGGACATCCCGCCGCCTCCCCCTTGTGCAGCCTTGTTAGTGACTGATAACTTACTGAGCATGGCGAGCGACGGAATGCGGATGAGTGCGGACGAACGCCGCGAGGCGGCCGTGCGCGCCGCGATGACGGAGTTCGGCATGGGCGGCTACCACGGCACGTCCACCGCCGCCATCGCCACACGGATGGGAGTGTCGCAGCCCTACCTCTTCCGGCTCTTCCCGAACAAGAAGGCACTGTTCCTGGCCGTGGCCGAGCGGTGCGTCCGCACCATAGAGGCGCACTTCGAGAAGGCGGCGCAGGGACTGGCGGGGGCGGATGCCTTCCAGGCGATGTGCGGCTCGTACCAGGAGCTCATCTCGGGCGGCGACGTCCTGCGGATGCAACTCCAGATGTACGTGGCCGCCGTCGACGACGAGGAGATCCGCGACGCCTGCCGCGGCGGCTGGCTGGGGCTGTGGGAGTACGTCGCGGCGCGCACGGGAGTCAGCGAGCAGGAGGTCGCCGAGTTCTTCGGCACCGGGATGCTGGTGAACGTCCTGGTCGCGCTGGGTGTCCCGCCGAGCGCGCGCTGCTGGACGGGCATCGACGAGCTGTACGCCGACCGGTTCCCGGGGAAACCCCCGGCCGGTACGCACTGAGCACGCAGGGGAGGGCCGGCGGACCGCGCCGGCCGGACCCGGGCAGACGTCTGCCCGCAAAAGTAATTGATCGATTACTAATCAGCTTGGGGGAACGAGATCATGGAACCGGCACAGCAAGAACAGCGGAAGGACGCCGCCGCGGGACGCGGTGGCTTCGGATGGGCCCTGCTCATCACCAGCGTCGCCGGCTTCATGGCCGCGCTGGACAACCTCGTCGTCACCACCGCGCTGCCCTCCATCCGCAAGGACCTGGGCGGCGCCCTGGAGGAACTGGAGTGGACGGTGAGCGCCTACACACTCACCTTCGCCGTCCTCCTGATGTTCGGCGCGGCCCTCGGCGACCGCTTCGGGCGCCGCCGTATGTTCCTGGTCGGCCTCGGCGTCTTCTCCACCGCCTCCGCCGGCGCCGCGCTCGCGCCGGGCATGGGCGAGCTGATCGCGGCCCGCGCGGTCCAGGGCGTCGGCGCCGCCATCCTCATGCCGCTCACGCTCACCCTGCTGTCGGCCGCGGTGCCGCCGCAGCGGCGCGGCATGGTCTTCGGCATCTGGGGCGCGGTCAACGGCCTCGCGGTCGCGGCCGGACCGCTGATCGGCGGGTCCCTGACCGAGCACATCTCCTGGCAGTGGATCTTCTGGGTCAACGTCCCGATCGGCCTGCTGCTCATCCCGCTCGCCCGGCTGCGCCTGGCGGAGAGCCGCGGCCCCAACCCGCGGCTGGACCTGCCCGGCACGCTGCTCGCCAGCGCCGGCCTCTTCGGGATCGTCTACGCCCTGGTCCGCGGCAACGCCGACGGCTGGACCAGCGGACCGGTGCTCGGCGGCCTGATCGGTGGCGGCGTCCTGCTCGCCCTCTTCGTGCGGCACGGCATGCGGGCCCGCAACCCGATCCTGCCGATGCGGCTGTTCCGCAGCCGCGCCTTCGCCGCGATCAACGCGGCCAGCCTGCTGATGTTCCTCGGGATGTTCGGGTCGATCTTCCTGCTCAGCCAGTTCCTGCAGAACGCGGCGGGCTACTCCCCGACGGAGGCCGGGCTGCGGATGCTGCCCTGGACCGGCATGCCGATGATCGTGGCGCCGATCGCGGGCATCCTCTCCGACCGGATCGGCGGCCGCCCGGTCGTCGCGGCGGGACTCGCCCTCCAGGCGGTCGGCCTCGGGCTCTTCGCCCTGGTCGTCGAACCGGGCATGTCGTACGCGGCGCAGCTCCCGGCGCTCATCGTGAGCGGTGTCGGCATGGCGCTGTACTTCGCGCCCAGCGCCAACATCGTCATGAGCAGCGTCCGCCCGGAGGAGCAGGGCATCGCCTCCGGCGCCAACAACGCCCTGCGGGAGGTCGGCGGCGCGCTCGGCGTGGCCACGTTGGCGGCGGTCTTCTCCGCACAGGGCGGCTACGAGTCCGCCGCCCGCTTCGTGGACGGACTCACCCCCGCCCTCTGGGTGGGAGCGGCGGCGGTCGGCGCCGGCGCGGTCGCGGCACTCCTCGTACCGGGGCGGCGGTCCGCCGCGGCGGCCGCGGAGAAGACCGCTGCGGCCGGGGACGCGCGGCTCCTGGTGGGCGCCGAGCAGTGACACCGGCGCCGGTGCGGCCCCACCCCGTCGCGGGTGGGGCCGCACCGGCGCTTCCGGGCGTGCCCGGGGGCGCTCAGCCGACGGGGCCGCTGTGGTCCCAGTCCGGGGTGTTGAGGCGGAGCGAGAGGCTGCCCTCGCCCACCGTCTCGCCGCAGGTGCGGCACGTCTCGACGGGGTCGAACGGGTGGTCGTGGTGGTGGAAGGCGACCGGCGGCTCGTCGAGGATCCACGTGTCGCCCCACCGGACCAGGGCGCGCAGGACCTCGGCGAGGTCCCGGCCGGCGGCGGTGGGGTGGTACTCGTAGCGCGGCGGGCGCTCGCTGTACGCGCGGCGCTCGATGACGCCGGCCTCCTCCAGCGCGCGCAGCCGTGCCGTGAGCCGGTCGCGGGGGGCGCCGGTGTTGCGGGCGATGGCGTCGAAGCGGTGGTTGCCGTAGAGGATCTCGCGCATCGCGAGCAGCGCCCACTTCTCTCCGACGACCTGGAGCGCGGCGGCGGCGGAGCAGGGGCGCCCGGGAAGGGCGGGGCGGGGTGTGGTCGGGCTCACCGGTCCAGTCTCACATGGCAGGTTGTGAATTCAAATCGACTGGTCCTACTCTGGAGTAGGGAGTTAGTTGGATATTCAAATCAACCCCCTGAACCCCACCCTCACCCCAGGAGGCGACCCTCATGCGCGACGCCGTCATCGTCGAAGCCGTCCGCACTCCCATCGGCAAGGGCAAGCCCGGCGGGGCGCTCGCCGGCACGCACCCGGTGGAACTGCTCGCCCACACGCTCGCCGAGCTCGTCACCCGCAGCGGCATCGACCCCGCGCTCGTCGACGACGTCGTCGGCGGCACCGTCGGCCAGGTCGGCGAGCAGGCGATGAACACCACCCGCTGGGCGTGGCTGTCCGCCGGCTTCCCCGACTCCGTCCCGGCCACCACCGTCGACCGCCAGTGCGGGTCCTCGCAGCAGGCCGTGCACTTCGCCGCGCAGGGCGTCATCGCGGGCGCCTACGACATCGTCGTGGCCTGCGGAGTGGAGTCGATGAGCCGGGTGCCCATGGGGTCGAGCGTGCTCCCCGGCTCCGACCCGTTCGGGCCCGGTATCGCCGAGCGCTTCCCCGGAGGACTCGTCCCGCAGGGCATCAGCGCCGAACTGATCGCGGCCAAGCACTCGCTCAGCCGCGAGGCCATGGACGTCTTCGCCACCGAGTCGCATCGCAAGGCGGCCGCGGCCTGGGCGGCGGGCGCCTTCGACGCGGAGGTCGCCCCGCTCGCCGGACTGACCGCCGACGAGTCGGTGCGCCCCACCACCACCCCGGAGGTCCTTGCCGGGCTGCGCCCCGCCTTCGCCCACCCCGGCTACGCCGAGCGCTTCCCGCAGATCGACTGGTCGGTCACCGCCGGCAACAGCAGCCCGATCAACGACGGCGCCTCCGCCGTGCTGATCATGAGCAGCGAGACCGCCGAACGCCTCGGCCTGCGCCCGCTCGCCCGGCTGCACAGCTTCGCCGTCACCGGCTCCGACCCGCTGCTGATGCTGACCGGTGTCATCCCGGCCACCGAGCGCGTGCTGCGCCGCGCCGGGCTGAACCTGTCGGACATCGACCTGTTCGAGGTCAACGAGGCCTTCGCCGGCGTCGTCCTCGCCTGGCAGCAGGAGACCGGCGCCGACCCGGCCAAGGTCAACGTCAACGGCGGCGCCATCGCACTGGGCCACCCGCTCGGCGCCAGCGGCACCCGGCTGATGACCACCCTCGTCCACGCCCTGCGGGCGCGCGGCGCGCGCTACGGACTGCAGACCATGTGCGAGGCGGGCGGCCTGGCCAACGCGACGATCGTCGAGGCCCTGTAAGCCACCCCCCGGGAGTACGGGGCGGCCGGGCCCCGGGACGACGCGGCCCGCCCCGTACCCTGAATGCCGTGCACGTACTCCACGACGCCCCGCTCGCGCCCCTGACCACCTTCCGCCTCGGCGGCCCCGCCACCCGCCTGGTGACCGCGACCACCGACGCCGAGGTCGTCGAGGCCGTCCGGGAGGCGGACGCGTCCGGGACCCCGCTGCTGGTCATCGGCGGCGGCAGCAACCTGGTCATCGGCGACGAGGGCTTCGCGGGCACCGCGCTGCGCATCGCCACCCAGGGCTTCGCACTGCGCGGCACCGCGCTGGAGCTGGCCGCGGGCGAGGTCTGGACGGACGCCGTCGCCCGCACCGTCGAAGCGGGCCTGGCGGGCGTGGAGTGCCTGGCGGGCATCCCGGGCTCCGCCGGTGCCACGCCGATCCAGAACGTGGGCGCGTACGGCCAGGAAGTGGCGAGCACGATCACCGAGGTGACCGCCTACGACCGCGTCGCGGGGGAGACCGTCACCCTCTCCAACGCCGCCTGCGCCTTCTCGTACCGCCACAGCCGCTTCAAGGCGGACCCCGCGCGCTATGTCGTGCTGCGCGTCCGCTTCGAGCTGGAGGACGCGGGCGGCATGTCCGCCCCCGTCAAGTACGCCGAAGTGGCCCGCGCCCTGGGAGTCGGCGCCGGTGACCGGGTGGCGCTGGCCACGGCCCGCGAGACGGTGCTGAAGCTGCGCTCCGGCAAGGGCATGGTGCTGGACCCGGAGGACCACGACACCTGGTCGGCCGGCTCCTTCTTCACCAACCCGGTTCTCACCGAGGCCGGCTACGCGGACTTCCTCGCCCGCGTCCACGACCGCCTCGGCCCGGACGCCGAACCGCCCGCCTACCCCTCGGGCGACGGCCGCATCAAGACCTCCGCGGCCTGGCTGATCGACAAGGCGGGCTTCACCAAGGGCTACGGCACGGGCCCCGCCCGCATCTCCAGCAAGCACACCCTCGCCCTGACCAACCGCGGCTCCGCCACCACCGCCGACCTGCTCGCGCTCGCCCGCGAGGTCGTCGCCGGCGTCCACGAGGCCTTCGGCGTCACCCTGGTCAACGAGCCGGTGACGGTCGGCGTCAGCGTCTGACGGGGCCGGGCCGGGGCCCGGTCAGACGCCGAGTTCCAGCTCGCCCACCACCTGGTCCCCGCTGGTCTCCCCGGTCGGGCGGAAGCCGAGGCCCTCGTAGAACCGCTCGGGGCCGCCCGGGCCCGGCACCCATGTGCTGGTCATCCGGGTGCCGCCGCGACGGCGGATCTCGGCGGCGACCTCCGCGACGGCGAAGCGGCCGTAACCGCGGCCCTGCTCGTCCGCGTCCACGAGCAGCCGCCACAGGCCGGACCGCACGTCCCGGCCCGTGCCGTCGCCGGTCCAGTCGATGTCCAGGAACGCCATCACGAAGCCGACCGCCCGGCCGCCGTCGGTGATCAGCCGCGGCCAGGCGGTGTCCTGATGGACGTACGCCTCGGCGAGGGACTTCACGACCGGCGCGACCAGGTGCTCCTGTCCGGGCCGGACCCGCAGGCCGAGCGCGGCGTCGAGGTTGCCGGCGGTGATCGTTTCCAGGCGTGGTGCGCGTGTCATGCAGGGAACGATGCCGCAGTGCCCGGCGGGCGGGAAGTGACTTTCGGGGGCCCGCGCCGACGCCGACACGGACACGGCCGCCGCGCTGCCGGCCGCCGGCATCGCGCGGACCGTGCCGGCCGGGATCGCCCTGGATCAGTGAGCGAGCCAGTCGTCGACGCCGGCCAGCAGCTTGTTGCGGACCCCCTGCGGCGCCGCCGAGCCGCGTACGGACTGGCGGGCCAGTTCGGCGAGTTCGGCGTCGCCGAAGCCGTGGGCCTCCCGTGCCAGTTCGTACTGGGCGGCCAGCCGCGAGCCGAACAGCAGCGGGTCGTCGGCGCCCAGGGCCATCGGCACCCCGGCGTCGTAGAGGGTGCGCAGCGGCACCTGTCCGGGCTCCTCGTAGACGCCGAGGGCGACATTGGAGGAGGGGCAGACCTCGCAGGTCACGCCGCGCTCGGCGAGCTTCGCCATGAGCCGGGGGTCCTCCGCGGCCCGCACGCCGTGCCCGATCCGGCTCGCGTGCAGGTCGTCCAGGCAGTCGCGGACGCTGCTCGCCCCCGAGAGCTCGCCCCCGTGCGGGGCCGCCAGCAGGCCGCCCTCCCGGGCGATGGCGAAGGCGCGGTCGAAGTCCCTTGCCAGGCCGCGCCGTTCGTCGTTGGAGAGCCCGAAGCCGACGACGCCGTGGTCGGCGTAGCGGACCGCGAGGCGGGCCAGGGTGCGGGCATCGAGGGGGTGCTTGGTGCGGTTGGCGGCGACGACCACCGCCATGCCCACGCCGGTGTCGCGGGAGGCGCTCTCCACCGCGTCCAGGATGATCTCCATGGCCGGGATCAGCCCGCCCAGCCGGGGCGCGTACGAGGTCGGGTCGACCTGTATCTCCAGCCACCCCGAACCGTCCCTGGCGTCCTCCTCCGCGGCTTCCCGCACCAGCCGCCGGATGTCGTCGGGGGAGCGGAGCACCGAACGCGCGATGTCGTACAGGCGCTGGAAGCGGAACCAGCCGCGTTCGTCGGTCGCGCGGAGCCTCGGCGGCTCGCCGGAGGTCAGGGCCTCGGGGAGGTGCACCCCGTACTTGTCGGCCAGTTCCAGCAGGGTCGCCGGCCGCATCGAGCCGGTGAAGTGCAGGTGGAGGTGCGCCTTGGGGAGAAGGGAAACATCACGTGCCATTCAGAGATCCTGCCGCACCGCCCCGGGTTGTTGGTAGCGCTTTCCCCGAACGAGGGCTTGCCCGTACACGCGCGCGGGCCCCGGCCGAACCGGCCGGGGCCCGCGACAGCACCGATGCGTCAGGGCAGTCAGGGCAGTGAGGGCAGTCAGGCCAGTCAGGCCTTGGCCTCGCCCAGCAGCTTCTGGATCCGGGAGACGCCCTCGACGAGGTCCTCGTCGCCGAGCGCGTACGACAGCCGCAGATAGCCCGGGGTGCCGAAGGCCTCCCCCGGGACGACCGCGACCTCGGCGTCCTCCAGGATGAGCTCGGCGAGCTCCACGGAGCTCTGCGGCCGCTTGCCGCGGATGTCCTTGCCGAGCACGTCCTTGACCGACGGGTAC
The DNA here is from genome assembly GCF_044751205.1 of Streptomyces sp. NPDC088732. NCBI lineage: Bacteria > Bacillati > Actinomycetota > Actinomycetes > Kitasatosporales > Streptomycetaceae > Streptomyces > Streptomyces sp. NPDC088732. The sequence goes on along the minus strand of NZ_JBIVLI010000018.1, from coordinate 36,054 downwards.
ACGTAGAACGCGCCCTCCGGCTCGGGGCACACCACGCCCGGGATCTCGTTGAGCATCCGCACGATGGTCTGCCGGCGCCGGTCGAAGGCCTCGCGCATCCGCGCCACGGCCTCCAGGTCGCCGGAGACGGCGGCCAGGGCGGCGGCCTGTGCGACGTTGCTCACATTCGAGGTGGCGTGCGACTGGAGGTTGGTCGCGGCCTTGACCACGTCCTTCGGCCCGATGACCCACCCGACGCGCCAGCCGGTCATGGCGTACGTCTTGGCGACGCCGTTGACCACGATGCACTTGTCGCGCAGCTCGGGCAGGAGCGCGGGCAGCGAGACCGAGGAGGCGCCGCCGTAGACCAGGTGCTCGTAGATCTCGTCGGTCAGCACCCACAGGCCGTGCTCGTGGGCCCAGCGGCCGATCGCCTCGGTCTCGGCCTCGCTGTAGACGGCGCCGGTCGGGTTGGACGGCGACACGAAGAGCACGACCTTGGTGTTCTCGGTGCGCGCGGCCTCCAACTGCTCCACGGAGACCCGGTAGCCGGTCGTCTCGTCGGCCACGACCGCGACCGGGACACCGCCGGCCAGCCGGATCGACTCGGGGTAGGTCGTCCAGTACGGGGCCGGGACGATCACCTCGTCGCCCGGGTCGAGGATGGCCGCGAAGGCCTCGTAGATGGCCTGCTTGCCGCCGTTGGTGACCAGCACCTGGGAGGCGTCGACCTCGTAGCCGGAGTCGCGCAGCGTCTTGGCGGCGATCGCGGCCTTCAGCTCCGGGAGGCCGCCGGCGGGGGTGTAGCGGTGGAACTTCGGATTGCGGCACGCCTCCACGGCCGCCTCGACGATGTAGTCGGGCGTGGGGAAGTCGGGCTCGCCGGCACCGAAGCCGATGACCGGTCGCCCGGCGGCCTTGAGCGCTTTGGCCTTGGCGTCCACGGCGAGCGTCGCGGACTCGGAGATCGACCCGATGCGGGCCGACACGCGTCGTTCATTTGCTGCGGTCATGTCTGCATCGTCGCAGACCGCGGGGGGCCCGGGCACACGAGTTCACGTTCCGGGCAGAACCGAGCCCAACCGCGCCGAACACGCAACGCATTCGACGGCCGGGCCAGGAACACGTACACTCATCCGTCGATGGCCCCCACGAGCCGATCAAGCCTGTGCACATCGTGCACTCGGCCGGATGCGGTACGTTGGGGGACACTCGAAGGGTCGTAGCTCAATTGGTAGAGCACTGGTCTCCAAAACCAGCGGTTGGGGGTTCGAGTCCCTCCGGCCCTGCTGTTCGCAGGCGCAAAGCTTCTTCAGTGTTTCGATGTATCGATGTATCGGCAATCAATCGGATTCAGGTGAGGACGAGTGACGGAAGCCCTGGGCTCGACCGCAACACCTGAAAGCGGTCGTCCTGACGACGGTTCCGCGGACGACGGCTCCAAGAAGGCCCGTCGCGGCGGCAAGCGCGGGAAGAAGGGCCCTCTGGCCCGCCTCGCGCTCTTCTACCGCCAGATCGTGGCGGAGCTCCGCAAGGTCGTCTGGCCGACGCGCAGTGAGCTCAGCACGTACACCAGCGTGGTGATTGTCTTCGTTGTGGTCATCATCGCGCTCGTGACCGTGATTGACTGGGGACTCAACAAGGGCGTCTCGTACATCTTCGGGTGATTCCCCTCGCGGAGGGCACCCGTGGTGCCCGACCGCCTGTTCCACATCTTGAAGGAAGAAGCAGCGACCGTGTCTGACCCGAACCTGTACGACGCCGACGAGACCGTCGAGGGCGACGACACCGCGCTCGACATCGTCGAGGCCGCCGACGGCGACATCGACCAGGCCGAGGCTGCTGACCAGGCCGCCGGCGAGCCGGCCGAGCAGGATGCCGTGCAGGTCGTCGACGAGGACGTGGACGAGGCGGCGGCCGGCGAGGGCGAGCACGAGGAGAGCGCGGAGGAGCAGGCCCCGGTGGACCCGGTGGCGGCCTTCCGTGACGAGCTGAAGGCCCTGCCCGGCGAGTGGTACGTCATCCACACCTACGCCGGCTACGAGAACCGCGTGAAGTCCAACCTGGAGCAGCGCGCCGTCTCCCTGAACGTCGAGGACTACATCTACCAGGCCGAAGTGCCCCAGGAAGAGGTCGTCCAGATCAAGAACGGCGACCGCCGCACCGTCCGCCAGAACAAGCTCCCCGGCTACGTGCTGGTGCGCATGGACCTGACGAACGAGTCCTGGGGCGTCGTCCGCAACACGCCGGGCGTCACCGGCTTCGTCGGCAACGCCTACGACCCGTACCCGCTGACGCTGGACGAGGTCACCAAGATGCTCGCTCCCGAGGTCGAGGAGCAGGCCGCCGCCGCCGAGGGCGGCGAGGGCGGCGCCACGAAGCGCAAGGTCGAGGTCCAGGTGCTGGACTTCGAGGTCGGCGACTCGGTCACGGTCACCGACGGCCCCTTCGCGACCCTCCAGGCCACGATCAACGAGATCAACCCGGACTCCAAGAAGGTCAAGGGACTCGTGGAGATCTTCGGCCGCGAGACCCCGGTCGAGCTCAGCTTCGACCAGATCCAGAAGAACTGACCGGACGGTCTTCGGACAGGGCCCCTGCCTCCAGCGTTCACCCGCTGGACAGGGGCCCTTCCGCGTGTCGGGGTTGTCGCGGGGCCGTCGGCCCAATGCCGCCCCCACGCCGCGCCAGGCGTCCTCGCCGGATGGTCTGACCTGCCGGTTTCAGGGTTTCGGCAGGCCACCGCTAAAATCGTGCGGTATGCCTGTTCGCAGGCAGGAACACTCTCACTAGGACCCGGAGAGAGCACATGCCTCCCAAGAAGAAGAAGGTCACGGGGCTTATCAAGCTCCAGATCAACGCAGGTGCGGCCAACCCGGCCCCGCCCGTCGGCCCGGCGCTCGGCCAGCATGGCGTCAACATCATGGAGTTCTGCAAGGCCTACAACGCGGCGACCGAGTCGCAGCGTGGCTGGGTGATCCCGGTGGAGATCACGGTCTACGAGGACCGTTCCTTCACCTTCATCACCAAGACGCCGCCGGCCTCCCGCATGATCCTCAAGGCCGCGGGTGTGGACAAGGGCTCCGGCGAGCCGCACAAGACCAAGGTCGCGAAGCTGACGCGCGACCAGGTCCGCGAGATCGCCACGACCAAGCTGCCCGACCTGAACGCGAACGACCTGGACGCCGCCGAGAAGATCATCGCCGGCACCGCGCGTTCCATGGGCATCACGGTCGAGGGCTGACACAGCCCCCGAGCACCTCTTCCCCACCCGCAAGAACGTGGCAGGGCCGGCTCGGCCCGCACCACGACTCCTCAGGACACACAGGAGCAGCAGTGAGCAAGCGCAGCAAGTCTCTCCGCGCTGCGGACAGCAAGATCGACCGGGAGCGTGTGTACGCCCCCCTCGAGGCGGTCCGTCTCGCCAAGGAGACCTCCACCACCAAGTTCGACAGCACCGTCGAGGTGGCCTTCCGTCTGGGCGTCGACCCGCGCAAGGCCGACCAGATGGTCCGTGGCACCGTGAACCTCCCGCACGGCACCGGCAAGACCGCCCGGGTCCTGGTCTTCGCGACCGGTGACCGTGCCGAGGCCGCGCGTGCCGCGGGCGCCGACATCGTCGGCGCCGACGAACTGATCGACGAGGTGGCGAAGGGCCGTCTGGACTTCGACGCCGTCGTCGCCACCCCGGACCTCATGGGCAAGGTCGGCCGCCTCGGCCGCGTCCTCGGCCCCCGTGGTCTGATGCCGAACCCGAAGACCGGCACCGTCACCCCCGACGTCGCCAAGGCCGTCACGGACATCAAGGGCGGCAAGATCGAGTTCCGCGTCGACAAGCACTCGAACCTGCACTTCATCATCGGCAAGACCTCGTTCGGTGAGCAGCAGCTGGTCGAGAACTACGGCGCCGCGCTGGACGAGATCATGCGTCTGAAGCCGTCCGCCGCCAAGGGCCGCTACATCAAGAAGGCCGCCATCAGCACCACGATGGGCCCCGGCATCCCGCTGGACTCCAACCGCACCCGCAACCTCCTCACCGAGGAGGACCCGGCCGCTCTCTGACCGGGTCGTGTGCTGTGAACCGGCCCCCGCGCCTCAAGGCGCGGGGGCCGGTTTTTTTCGTACGACGGTGTCCGCGCGGTGCGCTAGCGTGCCACCGGCCGCCGGGGAGGCCTCCGGGGCCGGCCGACGAGACACAGGGGTGGGAACTGATGAGCATGTCCGCAGGGAAGCGCGCGAGCGCCGGTCTGGCGGCCGCGGCCGTCGTGGTGGGCCTCGCCGGCTGCCAGAGCGGCGACACGGGCACCGGGGGGAAGGCAGGGGCCCTCCAGACGCGGAGCGAGGCGGTCCAGTTCATCCGTGCCGCCTTCACCAAGACCTCCGGGGCCAAGTCGGCCAAGGTCCGGATGACGGTCACGACGCCGCCCGGCATGCCGGGCGGCGGCACCGCGCAGCTCTCCGGCGTCCAGGGCTGGGACCCCGCGGTGATGGACATGGTGGCCAAGGGCTCCGCCCTCACGGGCGATGCCGCCGACGTCCCCTCCCAGGTGCACATGATGCTCGTGGACGGCGCCCTGTACACGAACCTGGGCCCCGGGCAGGCCGCCACCATGGGCGGCAAGCACTGGATGAAGCTGGACTTCAAGGCAGCCGCCGCGAGCGGCAACGCGGAGATGCAGAAGCAGATGGCGGCCGGCCTGGAGAACATGAACCAGGACCCGTCCGAGCAGCTGGCCCTGCTGCTGGAGTCGCCGAACCTCAAGCACCTCGGCTCGGAGAAGATCGGCGGCGTCCAGGCCGAGCACTACAAGGGCACGCTCACCTTCGAGGAGATGCTGGACGCCGGCAAGTCCGCCTCCGCCCTGTCCGGGAAGCAGCGCGCGGACGTGCTTGCAAGCACCAAGAAGATGGGGATCAAGGGCTACGACACCGAGTTCTGGGTCAACTCCGACCACTACCCGGTGCGGATGACCGTCGGGATGCGGATGGCCGGGGGCACGGTGAAGGTGCGCGCCGACTACTCCGACTACGGTGCCGCGGCCACCGTCAAGGCGCCGCCCGCCAAGGACACCGTGGACCTGTTCGGGATGCTGGGGAGCATGAAGCCCTCCGACGCGAACGGCTGACGCGAGGCCCCTGACGCCCGATTTGCTTGCCGCCGATCGGTTCGCGTACCCTTCCACGGAAGCCAAAGACCGCTGGTCGTTGCCGTGCCCCTACGGGGTGCGGCGGCCGAAGGATCCGTTTACTGCGGACGACCCGCGCAGGTGACTGTGGATGCACTCCTGGGAACGCTCACGCGCTCCCGGTCGAGTCACGCCCCGTGCGCCTGCGCCGGGGCGTTCGTTTTTCCCGGCCCCTTCCCGTGCGGTCCGAATCACCCGGAAGGAGGCCGAGGCTCTATGGCGAAGCCCGAGAAGGGCGCCGCGGTTGCCGAGCTGACGGACAAGTTCCGCAGCTCCAACGCCGCTGTGCTGACCGAGTACCGCGGTCTCACCGTGGCGCAGCTCAAGACGCTGCGCCGTTCGCTCGGTGAGAACGCCACGTACGCCGTGGTGAAGAACACGCTGACCAAGATCGCGGCCAACGAGGCCGGGATCAGCCAGCTGGACGACCTGTTCGCGGGTCCGACGGCTGTCGCCTTCGTCACCGGTGACCCGGTGGAGTCGGCGAAGGGTCTTCGTGACTTCGCCAAGGACAACCCGAACCTCATCATCAAGGGCGGTGTCCTTGACGGCAAGGCGCTGACCGCCGATGAGATCAAGAAGCTCGCGGACCTCGAGTCCCGCGAGGTGCTGCTCGCCAAGCTGGCGGGTGCCATGAAGGCCAAGCCCTCCCAGGCTGCCGCGGTCTTCCAGGCGCTGCCCTCGAAGCTCGTCCGCACCGTGGACGCGCTCCGTGCCAAGCAGGCCGAGCAGGGCGGTGCCGGCGAGCCGGCTCCCGCCGAGGACGCGGAGTAACCACTCCCGCTGTTCTCTAGCGGGCCCGTACGCCCGCCGCAATGTACATACGGCACCAGCCGAATTAGTGGAAGGACCGCCATCATGGCGAAGCTCAGCCAGGACGACCTGCTCGCCCAGTTCGAGGAGATGACCCTCATCGAGCTCTCCGAGTTCGTGAAGGCCTTCGAGGAGAAGTTCGACGTCACCGCCGCCGCCCCGGTCGCCGTGGCCGGCGTCGCGGGCCCGGGTGTCCCCGCCGAGGCCGAGGAGGAGAAGGACGAGTTCGACGTCATCCTCACCGGTGCCGGCGACAAGAAGATCCAGGTCATCAAGGTCGTGCGCGAGCTCACCTCCCTGGGCCTCAAGGAGGCCAAGGACCTCGTGGACGGCGCTCCGAAGCCGGTCCTCGAGAAGGTCAACAAGGAGGCCGCGGAGAAGGCCGCCGAGTCCCTCAAGGGCGCGGGCGCGTCTGTCGAGGTCAAGTGATCCATGCCCCTACCGGGGCTGATCAGCCGCAGGGCGGCCACCCTTTCGGGTGGCCGCCCTCGGTCGTTTGCGTGGGCCTTCACCCGGGCTGTCGGCATCCCCGGGTAAGGTGATCATCGTCGTTCCGCTGACGTCGCCGCTCGTCGCGTACCACCCCCTGTGACGATCTCCGCGGGGCGGGGGCCTTGACGAACCGCACGCAGCGCGCGATTCTCAGGACGCGTCGCCACATCGGCCATGTACCGAGGCATGGATCGAGGGCGATGCGGGAATGCCTAGCGTGGCAAGCGTGAACGAGGGGCATGACGGCTCACAACAAGGGGCTCCTACCGACCCCTACGGAGGACGAGATTGGTGCAGCACCGGTCTCCGAAACTCTGCACTGGACATCAGTGTGCCAAGTGGCTACACTGACCCTTTGCGCTGCCTGTTAGCTGTCGCCTGGCCCGTCACCAGGGACCAGCCCAAGCCTGAGCACACATGAGGAACCGTCCTGACCAGGACATCCTTGTCTGCGCCCGGGGGCGGAAGCCGGTACGCGCGTAGTGAGTCCGAGCCCTCGGAAGGACCCCCTCTTGGCCGCCTCGCGCAACGCCTCGACTGCCAATTCGAACAACGGCGCAAGCACCGCCCCGCTGCGCATTTCTTTCGCGAAGATCAAGGAGCCCCTCGAGGTCCCGAACCTCCTCGCGCTGCAGACCGAGAGCTTTGACTGGCTCCTCGGCAACGCCGCGTGGAAGGCTCGCGTCGAGGCGGCCCTGGACAGTGGTCAGGACGTCCCCACCAAGTCCGGTCTGGAGGAGATCTTCGAGGAGATCTCGCCGATCGAGGACTTCTCCGGGTCGATGTCGCTGACCTTCCGCGACCACCGTTTCGAACCGCCGAAGAACTCGATCGACGAGTGCAAGGAGCGCGACTTCACGTACGCGGCCCCGCTCTTCGTCACGGCCGAGTTCACCAACAACGAGACCGGTGAGATCAAGTCCCAGACCGTCTTCATGGGCGACTTCCCGCTCATGACGAACAAGGGCACCTTCGTCATCAACGGCACCGAGCGTGTCGTGGTGTCCCAGCTGGTCCGCTCGCCGGGTGTCTACTTCGACAGCCAGATCGACAAGACGTCCGACAAGGACATCTACTCCGCCAAGGTCATCCCCTCCCGCGGTGCCTGGCTGGAGATGGAGATCGACAAGCGCGACATGGTCGGTGTCCGCATCGACCGCAAGCGCAAGCAGTCCGTCACCGTCCTCCTGAAGGCGCTCGGCTGGACCACCGAGCAGATCCTCGAGGAGTTCGGCGAGTACGAGTCCATGCGCGCCACCCTGGAGAAGGACCACACCCAGGGCCAGGACGACGCGCTGCTCGACATCTACCGCAAGCTGCGCCCGGGCGAGCCGCCGACCCGTGAGGCCGCGCAGACGCTGCTGGAGAACCTCTACTTCAACCCCAAGCGCTACGACCTGGCCAAGGTCGGCCGCTACAAGATCAACAAGAAGCTGGGTGCCGACGCGCCGCTCGACGCCGGCGTGCTGACCGTCGAGGACGTCATCTCGGCGATCAAGTACCTGGTCAAGCTGCACGCGGGCGAGACCGAGACCACCGGCGACAACGGTTCCTCCGTGGTCGTCGAGGTCGACGACATCGACCACTTCGGCAACCGTCGTCTGCGCAACGTCGGCGAGCTCATCCAGAACCAGGTCCGCACGGGTCTGGCCCGTATGGAGCGCGTCGTCCGCGAGCGGATGACCACCCAGGACGTCGAGGCGATCACGCCGCAGACCCTGATCAACATCCGGCCGGTCGTCGCCTCCATCAAGGAGTTCTTCGGCACCAGCCAGCTGTCCCAGTTCATGGACCAGACGAACCCGCTGTCGGGCCTGACCCACAAGCGCCGTCTGTCCGCGCTGGGCCCCGGTGGTCTGTCCCGTGAGCGGGCCGGCTTCGAGGTCCGTGACGTGCACCCGTCCCACTACGGACGCATGTGCCCGATCGAGACCCCCGAAGGCCCGAACATCGGTCTGATCGGCTCGCTGGCCTCCTACGGCCGGGTCAACGCCTTCGGCTTCGTCGAGACCCCGTACCGCAAGGTCGACGAGACCGGTGTCGTGACCGACGAGGTCAACTTCCTCACCGCCGACGAGGAGGACCGCTTCGTCATCGCCCAGGCGAACGCGCCGCTGACGGAGGACAACCGCTTCGCGGAGTCCCGCGTCCTGGTGCGCCGCCGCGGCGGCGAGATCGACTACGTCCCCGGTGAGGACGTGGACTACATGGACGTCTCGCCGCGCCAGATGGTGTCGGTCGCGACCGCCATGATCCCGTTCCTCGAGCACGACGACGCCAACCGCGCGCTCATGGGCTCCAACATGATGCGCCAGGCCGTGCCGCTGCTGAAGGCGCAGGCCCCGCTGGTCGGCACCGGCATGGAGTACCGCTGCGCGGTCGACGCCGGTGACGTCATCAAGGCCGACAAGGACGGCGTGGTCCAGGAGGTCTCCGCGGACTACGTCACCGTCGCCAACGACGACGGCACGTACAACACCTACCGTGTCGCCAAGTTCTCCCGCTCGAACCAGGGCACGTCCTTCAACCAGAAGGTCGTCGTCGACGAGGGCGCCCGCGTGATCGCCGGCCAGGTGCTCGCGGACGGTCCGTCCACCGAGCAGGGCGAGATGGCGCTCGGCAAGAACCTGCTGGTCGCGTTCATGCCGTGGGAGGGCCACAACTACGAGGACGCGATCATCCTGTCGCAGCGCCTCGTGCAGGACGACGTCCTGTCCTCGATCCACATCGAGGAGCACGAGGTCGACGCCCGTGACACCAAGCTCGGCCCCGAGGAGATCACCCGGGACATCCCGAACGTCTCCGAGGAGGTCCTGGCGGACCTGGACGAGCGCGGCATCATCCGCATCGGTGCCGAGGTCGTCGCCGGCGACATCCTGGTCGGCAAGGTCACCCCGAAGGGCGAGACCGAGCTGACCCCGGAGGAGCGCCTGCTGCGCGCGATCTTCGGCGAGAAGGCCCGTGAGGTCCGCGACACCTCGCTGAAGGTGCCGCACGGCGAGACCGGCAAGGTCATCGGCGTGCGCGTCTTCGACCGCGAGGAGGGCGACGAGCTTCCCCCCGGTGTGAACCAGCTGGTGCGCGTCTACGTCGCGCAGAAGCGCAAGATCACCGACGGTGACAAGCTCGCCGGCCGCCACGGCAACAAGGGCGTCATCTCCAAGATCCTGCCGATCGAGGACATGCCGTTCCTGGAGGACGGCTCCCCGGTCGACATCATCCTCAACCCGCTGGGTGTCCCGTCCCGAATGAACCCGGGACAGGTCCTGGAGATCCACCTGGGCTGGCTCGCAGCACAGGGCTGGGACGTCTCCGGCCTCAGCGACGAATGGGCGCGCCGCCTCACGGCGATCGGCGCCGACCAGGTCGCCGCCGGCACCAACGTCGCCACCCCGGTGTTCGACGGTGCCCGCGAGGACGAGATCACCGGCCTCTTCGAGGCCACGATCCCGAACCGCGACGGCCAGCGCCTGGTGCTGCCCTCGGGTAAGGCCCGGCTCTTCGACGGCCGCTCCGGCGAGCCGTTCCCGGACCCGATCTCGATCGGCTACATGTACATCCTCAAGCTGCACCACCTGGTGGACGACAAGCTGCACGCCCGCTCCACCGGCCCGTACTCGATGATCACCCAGCAGCCGCTGGGTGGTAAGGCTCAGTTCGGTGGTCAGCGCTTCGGTGAGATGGAGGTGTGGGCCCTTGAGGCATACGGTGCGGCCTACGCGCTGCAGGAGCTCCTCACCATCAAGTCCGACGACGTCCTCGGCCGCGTGAAGGTCTACGAGGCCATCGTCAAGGGCGAGAACATCCCCGAGCCGGGCATTCCCGAGTCCTTCAAGGTGCTCATCAAGGAAATGCAGTCGCTCTGCCTCAACGTGGAGGTGCTGTCCTCGGACGGCATGTCGATCGAGATGCGCGACACCGACGAGGACGTCTTCCGCGCTGCGGAGGAGCTCGGAATCGACCTGTCCCGGCGCGAGCCGAGCAGCGTCGAAGAGGTCTGACGGGCCGGTAGGGGAGCCGCCCCGAGGCGGCTCCCCACCTCCCCCGGACCGTTCAGACATGTTTGACTTTCGACCCCGAAAGAGGGATTGACGACAAAGTGCTCGACGTCAACTTCTTCGACGAGCTGCGGATCGGCCTTGCGACCGCGGACGACATCAGGCAGTGGTCTCACGGCGAGGTCAAGAAGCCGGAGACCATCAACTACCGCACCCTGAAGCCGGAAAAGGACGGGCTCTTCTGCGAGAAGATCTTCGGCCCCACCCGGGACTGGGAGTGCTACTGCGGCAAGTACAAGCGTGTCCGCTTCAAGGGCATCATCTGCGAGCGCTGCGGCGTCGAGGTCACTCGCGCCAAGGTGCGTCGTGAGCGGATGGGCCACATCGAGCTGGCCGCTCCCGTGACCCACATCTGGTACTTCAAGGGCGTTCCGTCGCGGCTGGGCTACCTGCTCGACCTCGCCCCGAAGGACCTGGAGAAGGTCATCTACTTCGCCGCCTACATGATCACGTGGGTGGACGAGGAGCGGCGCACCCGCGACCTGCCCTCGCTGGAGGCCCAGGTCTCCGTCGAGCGCCAGCAGGTCGAGCAGCGCCGTGACGCGGACATCGAGTCCCGGCAGAAGAAGCTCGAGGCCGACCTCGGCGAGCTGGAGGCCGAGGGCGCCAAGTCCGACGTGCGCCGCAAGGTGCGCGAGGGCGCCGAGCGTGAGATGAAGCAGCTGCGCGACCGCGCCCAGCGCGAGCTGGACCGGCTCGACGAGGTGTGGTCCCGCTTCAAGAACCTCAAGGTCCAGGACCTGGAGGGTGACGAGCTGCTCTACCGCGAGCTGCGGGAGCGCTTCGGCACCTACTTCCAGGGTTCGATGGGTGCCGCGGCGCTGCAGAAGCGCCTGGAGTCCTTCGACCTGGACGAGGAGGCCGCCAAGCTCCGCGAGATCATCCGTACCGGCAAGGGCCAGAAGAAGACCCGTGCGCTCAAGCGTCTCAAGGTCGTCTCCGCCTTCCTGCAGACCACCAACAAGCCGCAGGGCATGGTGCTGGACTGCGTCCCGGTGATCCCGCCGGACCTGCGTCCGATGGTGCAGCTGGACGGTGGCCGCTTCGCGACCTCCGACCTGAACGACCTGTACCGCCGCGTCATCAACCGCAACAACCGCCTCAAGCGCCTCCTCGACCTCGGTGCCCCCGAGATCATCGTGAACAACGAGAAGCGCATGCTCCAGGAGGCCGTCGACGCGCTCTTCGACAACGGCCGCCGCGGCCGCCCGGTCACGGGCCCCGGCAACCGTCCGCTGAAGTCGCTGTCCGACATGCTCAAGGGCAAGCAGGGCCGGTTCCGTCAGAACCTGCTCGGCAAGCGCGTCGACTACTCGGCCCGTTCGGTCATCGTCGTCGGCCCGCAGCTCAAGCTGCACCAGTGCGGTCTGCCGAAGGCCATGGCGCTGGAGCTCTTCAAGCCGTTCGTGATGAAGCGCCTGGTGGACCTCAACCACGCGCAGAACATCAAGTCGGCCAAGCGCATGGTCGAGCGCGGCCGCACGGTCGTGTACGACGTGCTCGAAGAGGTCATCGCCGAGCACCCGGTGCTGCTGAACCGTGCGCCGACCCTGCACCGCCTGGGCATCCAGGCCTTCGAGCCGCAGCTGGTCGAGGGCAAGGCCATCCAGATCCACCCGCTCGTCTGCACCGCGTTCAACGCGGACTTCGACGGCGACCAGATGGCCGTGCACCTGCCGCTGTCCGCGGAGGCGCAGGCCGAGGCCCGCATCCTGATGCTGTCCTCGAACAACATCCTCAAGCCCGCCGACGGCCGTCCGGTGACGATGCCGACGCAGGACATGGTCCTGGGTCTGTTCTTCCTCACCACGGACGCGGAGGAGCGCGAGCTCAAGGGTGAGGGCCGGGCGTTCGGCTCGTCCGCCGAGGCGATCATGGCCTTCGACGCCCGCGAGCTGTCGCTGCAGTCGCGGATCGACATCCGCTTCCCGATCGGCACCGTCCCGCCGCGTGGCTGGACCCCGCCGGCGGACGTGGAGGGCGAGGAGCCCTGGCAGATCGGCGACTCCTTCCGGCTGAACACGACCCTGGGGCGTGCGCTCTTCAACGAGCTGCTGCCCGAGGACTACCCGTTCGTGGACTACCCGGTGGGCAAGAAGCAGCTCTCCGAGATCGTCAACGATCTCGCCGAGCGCTACCCGAAGGTCATCGTGGCGGCGACGCTCGACAACCTGAAGGCGGCGGGCTTCCACTGGGCGACCCGTTCCGGCGTCACCGTGGCCATCTCCGACATCGTCGTTCCCGAGGCGAAGAAGGGGATCATCGCCGGCTTCGAGGCGCAGGACGAGAAGGTCCAGAAGCAGTACGAGCGTGGTCTGATCACCAAGGACGAGCGCACGCAGGAGCTCATCGCGATCTGGACGAAGGCGACCAACGACGTCGCCGAGGCCATGCGCGAGAACTTCCCGAAGACCAACCCGATCTTCATGATGGTCGACTCGGGTGCCCGTGGAAACATGATGCAGATGCGTCAGATCGCGGGTATGCGTGGCCTGGTGTCCAACGCCAAGAACGAGACCATCCCGCGTCCCATCAAGGCCTCGTTCCGTGAGGGCCTGACCGTGCTGGAGTACTTCATCTCCACCCACGGTGCCCGTAAGGGTCTGGCCGACACCGCTCTGCGCACCGCCGACTCGGGTTACCTGACTCGTCGTCTGGTGGACGTCTCCCAGGACGTCATCATCCGCGAGGAGGACTGCGGCACCGACCGCGGCCTCAAGCTGGCGATCGCCGAGCGCTCCGAGGACGGCTCGCTGCGCAAGACGGACGACGTCGAGACCAGCGTGTACGCGCGCTGCCTCGCCGAGGACGTCGTGGTGGACGGGCGTGTCCTGGCCACCGCCGGCACCGACCTGGGCGACGTGCTCATCGAGCAGCTCATCCACAACGGTGTCTCCGAGGTCAAGACCCGCTCGGTCCTGACCTGCGAGTCCGCGGTGGGCACCTGCGCGATGTGCTACGGCCGTTCGCTCGCGACCGGCAAGCTGGTGGACATCGGCGAGGCGGTCGGCATCATCGCCGCCCAGTCCATCGGTGAGCCCGGCACCCAGCTGACGATGCGTACCTTCCACACCGGTGGTGTGGCCGGTGACGACATCACCCAGGGTCTGCCGCGTGTCGTCGAGCTCTTCGAGGCCCGTACGCCCAAGGGTGTCGCCCCGATCTCGGAGGCGGCCGGCCGCATCCGCATCGAGGAGACCGAGAAGACCAAGAAGATCGTCATCACCCCGGACGACGGCTCCGAGGAGATCGCCTACCCGATCTCCAAGCGTGCCCGTCTGATGGTCGGCGAGGGCGACCACGTCGAGGTCGGCGAGAAGCTGACCGTGGGTGCCACCAACCCGCACGACGTGCTGCGCATCCTGGGTCAGCGGGCCGTGCAGGTCCACCTGGTCGGGGAAGTCCAGAAGGTCTACAACTCGCAGGGTGTGTCGATCCACGACAAGCACATCGAGATCATCATCCGGCAGATGCTCCGCCGGGTGACGATCATCGAGTCCGGCGACGCGGAGCTGCTGCCGGGCGAGCTGGTCGAGCGCGGCCGCTTCGAGACCGAGAACCGTCGGGTCGTGGCGGAGGGTGGCCACCCGGCCTCCGGCCGTCCGCAGCTGATGGGTATCACCAAGGCCTCGCTGGCGACCGAGTCCTGGCTGTCGGCCGCCTCCTTCCAGGAGACGACCAGGGTTCTGACGGACGCGGCGATCCACGCCAAGTCCGACTCCCTGCTCGGCCTGAAGGAGAACGTCATCATCGGCAAGCTCATCCCGGCCGGTACGGGTCTGTCCCGTTACCGCAACATCCGGGTCGAGCCGACCGAGGAGGCCAAGGCCGCGATGTACTCGGCCGTCGGCTACGACGACATCGACTACAGCCCGTTCGGCACCGGCTCCGGCCAGGCCGTTCCGCTGGAGGACTACGACTACGGCCCGTACAACGGCTGACGTCCACGTCATCACGCCGAAGGGCGGTCACCCTCACGGGGGTGGCCGCCCTTCGGCCGTCCGCGCCCGTCTTCGGGCACTATGGGAGGACGGAGCGGATCGGGGAGGTGGTGCGACGGTGCTTGCCGGTGATGCCGCTCGCGAGCGGACGGTGGAAGTGCTCAAGGACGCGTACACCGAGGGACGGCTGACGCTCCAGGAGTACGAGGAGCGCATCGGGCGCGCGTACGAGTCGCGTACTTACGGTGAACTGGACGTCCTGGTGCTGGACATCCCGCGGCCGCGGCCGGTGCCGCCGCCCGGCGTCAACGCCAAGGCCCTCGCCGCGCTGATCTGCGGCATAGGCGGAGTGTTCCTGGGGCTCACCGCCCTGCCGGCGATCGTGCTGGGTCACCTGGCGCGCCGGGAGATCCGCCGTACGGGTGAGCAGGGAGACGGGCTGGCGCTGGGCGGCCTGGTGCTGGGCTATGTCGTGACGGCGCTGCTGCTGCTCGTGACGGTGCTCGTGGTGGTGCTCGTGTCCGTGGTGGCCAACGAGGTCACGTCACCCGGCGGCCCTTGACAGACGGGGACATACCGGGCGCGACGGAGCGAAATCCCATTTGTTTTGACCGGAGCGGGTGCGCTGGGTACGCTCTGACCTTGTGCCTGGGGTGTGCCCGGGTTCCTGCGCGTGCACTTGTCCGTGCGGGATTCCGAGGCCGAACGCCGCGACACGCCGACAATACGCACTTTCCGTTTCGGTGGGAAGCGTATGGGGCTCGCGACACACCCGACCGCGTGGGTCGGGGAAACCCCAGGTTAGAAGTATCGAGATCGGCACACAGAAACCGGAGAAACGGTGCCTACGATCCAGCAGCTGGTCCGAAAGGGCCGGCAGGACAAGGTCGAGAAGAACAAGACGCCCGCGCTGAAGGGTTCCCCGCAGCGCCGCGGCGTCTGCACGCGCGTCTACACGACCACCCCGAAGAAGCCGAACTCTGCCCTGCGCAAGGTCGCCCGTGTGCGACTGACCAGCGGCATCGAGGTCACCGCTTACATCCCGGGTGAGGGTCACAACCTGCAGGAGCACTCCATCGTGCTCGTGCGTGGTGGCCGTGTGAAGGACCTGCCGGGTGTTCGCTACAAGATCATCCGCGGTTCGCTTGACACCCAGGGTGTCAAGAACCGCAAGCAGGCCCGCAGCCGCTACGGCGCCAAGAAGGAGAAGTAAGAATGCCTCGTAAGGGCCCCGCCCCGAAGCGCCCGGTCATCATCGACCCGGTCTACGGTTCTCCTCTGGTGACGTCGCTCGTCAACAAGATCCTCCTGCACGGGAAGCGCTCCACCGCCGAGCGCATCGTGTACGGCGCCCTCGAGGGCCTGCGCGAGAAGACCGGCCAGGACCCGGTCATCACGCTCAAGCGCGCCCTGGAGAACGTCAAGCCCTCCCTGGAGGTCAAGTCCCGCCGTGTCGGTGGTGCGACCTACCAGGTCCCGATCGAGGTCCGCCCCGGTCGTGCCAACACCCTGGCGCTGCGCTGGCTCGTGGGTTACTCCCGCGCGCGCCGCGAGAAGACCATGACCGAGCGTCTGATGAACGAGCTGATGGACGCCAGCAACGGTCTGGGTGCCGCGGTCAAGCGCCGCGAGGACACCCACAAGATGGCCGAGTCCAACAAGGCCTTCGCGCACTACCGCTGGTAGTCGCTACCCCATCGAGAACCGAGAGAAGACTGAAGCCTTATGGCTACCACTTCACTTGACCTGGCCAGGGTCCGCAATATCGGGATCATGGCCCACATCGACGCGGGCAAGACGACGACCACCGAGCGGATCCTGTTCTACACCGGTGTCTCGTACAAGATCGGTGAGGTCCACGACGGCGCTGCCACGATGGACTGGATGGAGCAGGAGCAGGAGCGCGGCATCACGATCACGTCTGCCGCGACCACCTGTCACTGGCCGATGGACAACGTCGACCACACGATCAACATCATCGACACGCCGGGCCACGTCGACTTCACCGTCGAGGTGGAGCGTTCGCTGCGCGTGCTCGACGGTGCCGTGACGGTGTTCGACGGTGTCGCCGGTGTCGAGCCGCAGTCCGAGACCGTGTGGCGTCAGGCGGACCGCTACGGCGTGCCGCGTATCTGCTTCGTCAACAAGCTTGACCGTACCGGCGCGGAGTTCCACCGCTGCGTCGACATGATCAAGGACCGGCTGGGCGCGACGGCGATCGTCATGCAGCTGCCGATCGGTGCCGAGGCCGACTTCAAGGGCGTTGTGGACCTGGTCCGCATGAAGGCCCTGGTCTGGTCCGCGGAAGCGACCAAGGGCGAGATGTACGACGTCGTCGACATCCCGGCCACGCACACCGAGGCGGCCGACGAGTGGCGCGGCAAGATGCTCGAGGCCGTCGCCGAGAACGACGAAGAGATGATGGAGCTGTACCTGGAGGGCACTGAGCCCACCGAGGAGCAGCTGTACGCGGCCATCCGCCGCGTCACCATCAACTCCGGCAAGGGCGACGGCGTCACCGTCACCCCGGTCTTCTGCGGCACCGCCTTCAAGAACAAGGGCGTGCAGCCCCTGCTCGACGCGGTCGTGCGCTACCTCCCCTCCCCGCTGGACGTCGAGGCCATCGAGGGCCACGCGGTCGGCAACGCGGAGGAGGTCGTCAAGCGCAAGCCGTCCGACGAGGAGCCGCTGTCGGCGCTGGCGTTCAAGATCATGAGCGACCCGCACCTCGGCAAGCTCACCTTCGTCCGCGTGTACTCCGGCCGTCTGGAGTCCGGCACCGCCGTGCTGAACTCCGTGAAGGGCCGCAAGGAGCGCATCGGCAAGATCTACCGCATGCACGCGAACAAGCGTGAGGAGATCGAGTCGGTGGGCGCCGGCGACATCGTCGCCGTCATGGGCCTGAAGCAGACCACCACCGGTGAGACGCTGAGCGACGAGAAGCACCCGGTGATCCTGGAGTCCATGGACTTCCCGGCGCCGGTCATCCAGGTCGCGATCGAGCCCAAGTCCAAGGGCGACCAGGAGAAGCTGGGTGTCGCCATCCAGCGTCTCGCGGAGGAGGACCCCTCCTTCCAGGTCCACTCGGACGAGGAGACCGGCCAGACCATCATCGGCGGTATGGGCGAACTGCACCTCGAGGTGCTGGTCGACCGCATGCGCCGTGAGTTCAAGGTCGAGGCCAACGTCGGCAAGCCGCAGGTGGCGTACCGCGAGACCATTCGCAAGAAGGTCGAGCGGATCGACTACACCCACAAGAAGCAGACCGGTGGTACGGGCCAGTTCGCGAAGGTCCAGATCGCCATCGAGCCTCTCGAGGGTGGCGACGCCAACTACGAGTTCGTCAACCAGGTCACCGGTGGCCGCATCCCCCGCGAGTACATCCCGTCGGTGGACGCGGGTGCGCAGGAGGCCATGAAGTTCGGCATCCTGGCCGGCTACGAAATGGTGGGCGTCCGCATCATCCTTCTCGACGGTGCCTACCACGAGGTCGACTCCTCCGAGCTGGCGTTCAAGATCGCCGGTTCGCAGGCCTTCAAGGAGGGCGCGCGCAAGGCGAGCCCCGTGCTGCTCGAGCCGATGATGGCCGTCGAGGTCACCACGCCCGAGGAGTCCATGGGCGACGTCATCGGCGACATCAACTCCCGCCGTGGCCAGATCCAGGCCATGGAGGAGCGCGCCGGCGCCCGCGTCGTCAAGGCCCTGGTCCCGCTGTCGGAGATGTTCGGCTACGTCGGCGACCTCCGCAGCAAGACGTCGGGTCGCGCAAGCTACTCGATGCAGTTCGACTCCTACGCCGAGGTTCCCAAGAACGTCGCCGAGGAGATCATCGCGAAGGCCAAGGGCGAGTAACCGCAGTTCTTCACGCTGCGCACACGCCGTAGGCTTGACCGGGAGGCTTCGGGGTATTCCGCCGCAAACCGCAAGGGGAGCGTCGGGTACCCCGGCCGCCCGCAACCCAGCAAAGATCACCTGGCGCCGATGAAGTAAGGCGTACCAGAACCACTTCACAGGAGGACCCCAGTGGCGAAGGCGAAGTTCGAGCGGACTAAGCCGCACGTCAACATCGGCACCATCGGTCACATCGACCACGGTAAGACGACCCTCACGGCCGCCATTACCAAGGTGCTGCACGACGCGTACCCGGACCTGAACGAGGCCTCGGCCTTCGACCAGATCGACAAGGCTCCCGAGGAGCGCCAGCGCGGTATCACCATCTCCATCGCGCACGTCGAGTACCAGACCGAGGCGCGTCACTACGCCCACGTCGACTGCCCGGGTCACGCGGACTACATCAAGAACATGATCACCGGTGCCGCGCAGATGGACGGCGCCATCCTCGTGGTCGCCGCCACCGACGGCCCGATGCCGCAGACCAAGGAGCACGTGCTCCTGGCCCGCCAGGTCGGCGTTCCCTACATCGTCGTCGCCCTGAACAAGGCCGACATGGTGGACGACGAGGAGATCCTGGAGCTCGTCGAGCTCGAGGTCCGCGAGCTGCTCTCCGAGTACGAGTTCCCGGGCGACGACCTGCCGGTCGTGCGCGTCTCCGCGCTCAAGGCCCTCGAGGGCGACAAGGAGTGGGGCGAGAAGCTCCTCGGCCTCATGTCCGCCGTGGACGAGGCCATCCCCACCCCCGAGCGCGACGTCGACAAGCCGTTCCTGATGCCGATCGAGGACGTCTTCACGATCACCGGTCGTGGCACCGTCGTCACCGGCCGCATCGAGCGTGGTGTCCTCAAGGTCAACGAGACCGTCGACATCATCGGCATCAAGACCGAGAAGACCACCACCACGGTCACCGGCATCGAGATGTTCCGCAAGCTGCTCGACGAGGGCCAGGCCGGTGAGAACGTCGGTCTGCTGCTCCGCGGCATCAAGCGCGAGGACGTCGAGCGCGGCCAGGTCATCATCAAGCCGGGTTCGGTCACGCCGCACACCGACTTCGAGGCCCAGGCCTACATCCTGTCGAAGGACGAGGGTGGCCGTCACACCCCGTTCTTCAACAACTACCGCCCGCAGTTCTACTTCCGTACCACGGACGTGACCGGCGTCGTGACCCTCCCCGAGGGCACCGAGATGGTCATGCCGGGCGACAACACCGCCATGACGGTCGCGCTGATCCAGCCGATCGCCATGGAGGAGGGCCTGAAGTTCGCCATCCGCGAGGGTGGCCGGACCGTCGGCGCCGGCCAGGTCACCAAGATCCTGAAGTAAGGATCCCGGCGATCTGCCGCTTGCCGTAGGCGAGCTGTACGAGGGCCCCGGCCCACCGCGTGAGCGGTGGGCCGGGGCCCTCGGTGTTGTGCCGGCGGCAGGCGGCGGCCGGGTACCACCAATGGCGCTCCGGGCGGGCGGGGTCCGGTGACCGGGTGTTACGAATGATTGCGTTCGGTGCACACCCGTACGAGTCCTGGAGCCCCCCGCATGCGCATATCCCCGCGCCGGCTCGCGGCCGTCGCCGCAGCCCTCACGGCCTCTCTCGCCGTCCCGGCAGGCACCTCCGGGGCGGTGGCGCCGCCCCCGGCCCCGGCGCCGCTCAGGATGGCCGCTGAGGGCGGTATCGCGGGGCAGTACCTGGTGACCCTGGCGGCCGGCACGGACCCGCGGTCGGTTGTGCGGGAGGTGGGCGCGGCGCCCATGTTCACGTACACCAGCGCCCTGTTGGGCTTCGCGGCCAGGCTGACCGACCGGCAGGTCACGGAGCTGCGCACGGTGCCCGGTGTGCGGGCGGTGGAGCAGGACGCGGTGGTGACGGTGCCCCGGCCGCGGGCGGTGACGACCTTCGCCGACGACGTCTCGTGGGGCCTGGCCCGGATCAACCACCGGGAGGCGGGCGCGACCGGCTTCTCGGTGCGCGCGACCGGCGCCAAGGTCACCTCGTACATCATCGACACCGGTATCGACTTCGGGCACGAGGAGTTCGGCGGGCGGGCGGTGTCCGGCTACGACGTCGTGGGGGACGGCCGGGACGGCGTGGACTGCAACGGCCACGGCACCCATGTCGCCGGGACGGTCGGCGGCGCGCACTCGGGCGTGGCCCGCGGCACCCGCCTGGTGTCGGTGCGGGTGCTGGGCTGCGACGGGAGCGGTTCGATCGCCTCGGTCGTGGCGGGCGTCAACTGGGTGGCGGAGCACGCCGTGAAGCCGGCCGTCGCCAACCTGTCCGTCGGCGGGCCGCACACGGAGGCCTCGGAGCGGGCGGTCGAGGGGCTGGCCGCGGCCGGGGTCTTCCCGGTCGTCGCGGCGGGCAACGGCGACACCGACGCCTGCGGTACCTCGCCGGCGGGGGCCCCGGACGCGTACACCGTCGCCGCCGTCGACGAGTCCGACCGCAAGGCGGAGTTCAGCAACTGGGGCCCGTGCGTGGACATCAACGCGCCGGGCACGAACATCACCTCGGCCGCCCGGGGCGGCGGTTTCACGAGGATGAGCGGCACGTCCATGGCGGCGCCCCATGTCACCGGCGTCGCCGCGCTCTACAAGGACACCCACGGCGACGTGCCGACGGCCGCCCTGGCAGCCTGGCTGACCGCGAACGCCACGCCGGACGTGCCCGCGCAGCTGCCCGCCGGGACACCGCGGCTGCTGCTGTACACCGGGGGCCTGTGACCCGGGCCCGGGGGCGGGTTTGGAGTCCGGCGCGGGCGGGGTAAGCTACCCGGCCCGATTGGCGTCCGGCACGTCCGGTATGGCAGACTAGCCGGGTTGCTCGGTCGAGCGCCGATGTTGCGCGCCTCCCGTCGGGAGGACCGGAAGCGAGTCCCACAGTACTCGTCGTCACTCTCCGCCCCAGGCGGGGTGGCGGACGTACGGGAATCTTCCGGGAAGTGTCAGCGGGGTGCTCACCAGGCGCTCGGTGGGTGTCTTCTCCCACGTATCCCCTCCCTGAGGGTCTCCGCCATGCGGAGATTTACAAGAAGGGGCGCGACACGCCCGACCGCGTGGGTCGGAGAAGACGGTCGAACCACCGAGTTCCAGAGCGTTACTACTAGACAGGACTACGAAGTAGCCATGGCGGGACAGAAGATCCGCATCCGGCTCAAGGCCTACGACCACGAGGTCATCGACTCTTCGGCGAAGAAGATCGTCGAGACGGTGACGCGTACTGGTGCGCAGGTCGCGGGCCCGGTGCCGCTGCCCACTGAGAAGAACGTGTACTGCGTCATCAAGTCGCCGCACAAGTACAAGGACTCGCGCGAGCACTTCGAGATGCGCACGCACAAGCGCCTGATCGACATCCTCGACCCGACGCCCAAGACCGTTGACTCGCTGATGCGCCTGGACCTTCCGGCCGGCGTTGACATCGAGATCAAGCTCTGAGAGGCGCGGAACAGATGGCTAAGCAGATCAAGGGCATCCTGGGCGAGAAGCTCGGCATGACCCAGGTCTGGGACGAGAACAACCGTGTCGTCCCGGTGACCGTGGTCAAGGCCGGTCCGAACGTCGTGACCCAGGTCCGTACGAACGAGGTCGACGGTTACGAGTCGGTCCAGATCGCCTTCGGCGAGATCGACCCGCGCAAGGTGAACAAGCCCCTCAAGGGCCACTTCGCCAAGGCCGACGTGACCCCCCGCCGCCACCTGGTGGAGCTCCGCACCTCCGACGCCGCCGAGTACAGCCTCGGCCAGGAGATCACCGCCGAGCTCTTCGAGGCCGGCGTGAAGGTGGACGTCACCGGCAAGAGCAAGGGCAAGGGCTTCGCCGGTGTCATGAAGCGTCACAACTTCAAGGGCCTCGGCGCCGGTCACGGCACCCAGCGCAAGCACCGCTCTCCCGGTTCCATCGGTGGCTGCGCCACCCCGGGCCGTGTGTTCAAGGGGATGCGCATGGCGGGCCGCATGGGCAACGAGCGGGTCACCACCCAGAACCTGACCATTCACGCCGTTGACGCGGAGAAGGGCCTGCTGCTCATCAAGGGCGCGGTTCCCGGCCCGAACGGCGGCCTCGTCCTGGTCCGCACCGCGGCCAAGGGGGCCTGAGGACATGAGCACCATTGACATTCTGTCGCCCGCCGGCGACAAGACCGGGACCCTTGAGCTCCCGGGCGAGATCTTCGACGCGAAGGTCAGCATCCCGCTGATCCACCAGGTCGTCGTGGCGCAGCTGGCCGCCGCCCGTCAGGGCACGCACAAGGTCAAGACGCGTGGCGAGGTCCGCGGTGGCGGCAAGAAGCCGTACCGCCAGAAGGGCACCGGCCGCGCCCGTCAGGGTTCGACCCGCGCCCCGCAGTTCGCCGGTGGTGGCGTCGTGCACGGTCCCGTGCCGCGTGACTACTCGCAGCGGACCCCGAAGAAGATGAAGGCCGCCGCCCTGCGCGGTGCCCTCACCGACCGGGCGCGTCACAACCGCATCCACGTCGTGACCGGCGTCATCGAGGGCGAGTCCCCGTCGACGAAGGCCGCCAAGGTGCTGCTGGGCAAGATCAGCGACCGCAAGAACGTGCTGCTCGTCGCCGACCGCGCCGAAGAGGCCGCGTGGCTGTCCGCGCGCAACCTGCCCCAGGTGCACATCCTGGAGGCCGGCCAGCTGAACACGTACGACGTGCTCGTCTCCGACGACGTGGTCTTCACCAAGGCCGCCTTCGACCGCTTCATCGGTAACGGCGCCGCCGAGACCGAAGGGAGCGACGCCTGATGGCCGAGCAGACCGCGATCACCAGCCGGACCTTCACGGACCACCGTGACATCCTGGTCAAGCCGGTGGTCTCCGAGAAGAGCTACGCGCTGCTGGACGAGAACAAGTACACGTTCGTCGTCGACCCGCGCGCGAACAAGACCCAGATCAAGCAGGCCGTCGAGGCGGTCTTCTCGGTCAAGGTCACCGGGGTCAACACGATCAACCGTCAGGGCAAGCGCAAGCGCACCAAGACCGGTTTCGGCAAGCGCAAGGACACCAAGCGCGCCATCGTGACCCTCGCCGAGGGCGACCGCATCGACATCTTCGGCGGCCCGGTCTCCTAACGGGGACCGGTACGTGTCGAAGTCCGGAATATTCCGAGGACTGAGAAATGGGTATCCGCAAGTACAAGCCGACGACCCCGGGCCGTCGTGGCTCCAGCGTCGCCGACTTTGTCGAGGTCACGCGGTCCACGCCGGAGAAGTCGCTGGTCCGCCCCCTGCACAGCAAGGGCGGCCGTAACAACGCCGGTCGTGTGACCGTTCGCCACCAGGGTGGTGGCCACAAGCGCGCCTACCGCGTGATCGACTTCCGTCGTCACGACAAGGACGGCGTGCCGGCCAAGGTCGCGCACATCGAGTACGACCCCAACCGCACCGCGCGCATCGCGCTCCTGCACTACGCGGACGGCGAGAAGCGCTACATCCTGGCCCCGGCCAAGCTGAGCCAGGGTGACCGGATCGAGAACGGCCCCGGGGCCGACATCAAGCCGGGCAACAACCTGCCGCTGCGCTACATCCCGGTCGGTACGACGGTGCACGCCATCGAGCTGCGTCCCGGCGGCGGCGCGAAGATCTCCCGTTCCGCGGGCTCTTCGGTGCAGCTGCTGGCGAAGGAGGGCTCCATGGCCACCCTTCGCATGCCGTCCGGTGAAGTCCGCCTGGTCGACGTCCGCTGCCGCGCCACCATCGGTGAGGTCGGCAACGCCGAGCAGTCGAACATCAACTGGGGCAAGGCCGGCCGTATGCGCTGGAAGGGCGTCCGCCCGACCGTCCGCGGTGTGGCCATGAACCCCGTCGACCACCCGCACGGTGGTGGTGAGGGCAAGACCTCCGGTGGTCGCCACCCGGTCAGCCCGTGGGGTCAGAAGGAAGGTCGTACTCGCTCGCCGAAGAAGGCCAGCAGCAAGTACATCGTCCGCCGCCGCAAGACGAACAAGAAGCGCTAGGAGCGGGTTTAGATGCCGCGCAGTCTCAAGAAGGGGCCCTTCGTCGACGACCACCTGATCAAGAAGGTGGACGTTCAGAACGAGGCCGGTACCCACAACGTCATCAAGACCTGGTCCCGCCGCTCGATGATCATCCCGGCGATGCTGGGCCACACGATCGCGGTGCACGACGGCCGTAAGCACGTCCCGGTGTTTGTCACCGAGTCGATGGTCGGCCACAAGCTCGGCGAGTTCGCGCCGACCCGCACCTTCCGCGGCCACGAGAAGGACGACCGCAAGTCGCGTCGTCGCTGACCTGCGGAGCGGAAAAGTGACGACAAAGACAGACACCGAAGGGACAACCATGGAAGCCAGGGCCCAGGCGCGGTACATCCGCGTCACGCCCATGAAGGCCCGCCGCGTGGTGGACCTCATCCGTGGCATGAGTGCCACGGAGGCTCAGGCGGTCCTGCGTTTCGCCCCGCAGGCCGCGAGCGTGCCGGTGGGCAAGGTGCTCGACAGCGCCATTGCCAACGCCGCGCACAACTACGACCACACCGACGCCCAGTCGCTGTACATCAGCGAGGCGTTCGTGGACGAGGGCCCGACCCTGAAGCGGTTCCGTCCGCGTGCGCAGGGTCGTGCCTACCGGATCCGTAAGCGGACCAGCCACATCACCGTGGTCGTCAGCAGCAAGGAAGGAACCCGGTAATGGGCCAGAAGGTTAACCCGTACGGGTTCCGCCTCGGCATCACCACGGACTTCAAGTCCCGGTGGTACGCCGACAAGCTGTACAAGGACTACGTCAAGGAAGACGTCGCCATCCGCCGGATGATGACGCAGGGCATGGAGCGGGCCGGCATCTCCAAGGTGGAGATCGAGCGCACCCGTGACCGCGTCCGCGTCGACATCCACACCGCCCGGCCGGGCATCGTCATCGGCCGTCGCGGCGCGGAGGCCGACCGCATCCGCGGCGACCTGGAGAAGCTGACCGGCAAGCAGGTCCAGCTGAACATCCTCGAGGTCAAGAACCCGGAGACGGACGCTCAGCTGGTGGCCCAGGCCGTCGCCGAGCAGCTGTCCTCCCGCGTCTCCTTCCGTCGTGCCATGCGCAAGAGCATGCAGAGCACGATGAAGGCCGGCGCCAAGGGCATCAAGATCCAGTGCGGTGGCCGTCTCGGCGGCGCCGAGATGTCCCGCTCGGAGTTCTACCGCGAGGGTCGCGTTCCGCTGCACACGCTGCGCGCCAACGTCGACTACGGCTTCTTCGAGGCCAAGACGACCTTCGGCCGTATCGGCGTGAAGGTCTGGATCTACAAGGGCAATGTCAAGAACATCGCCGAGGTCCGCGCGGACAACGCCGCTGCCCGTGCCGGCAACCGCCCGGCCCGCGGCGGCGCCGGCGGCGGTGGCGGCAACGAGCGCCCGCAGCGCCGCGGTGGCGAGCGCGGCGGCCGCGGCCGTCGTCCTCAGGGTGACGCCCAGGCCCCCAAGGCCGAGGCGACCACCGCTGAGGCTCCGGCCGCGGAGACCACTGGAACGGAGGCCTGACCCCCATGCTGATCCCCCGTCGGGTCAAGCACCGTAAGCAGCACCACCCCAACCGCGATGGCATGGCCAAGGGTGGCACCGAGCTGGCGTTCGGTGAGTACGGCATCCAGGCCCTGACCCCGGCCTACGTGACGAACCGGCAGATCGAGTCCGCTCGTATCGCCATCACCCGTCACATCCGCCGTGGCGGCAAGGTCTGGATCAACATCTACCCGGACCGTCCCCTCACGAAGAAGCCGGCCGAAACCCGCATGGGTTCCGGTAAGGGCTCCCCTGAGTGGTGGATCGCGAACGTCAAGCCCGGTCGGGTGATGTTCGAGCTGTCCTTCCCGAACGAGAAGGTTGCGCGTGAGGCGCTCACCCGAGCTGCCCACAAGCTTCCGATGAAGTGCCGGATCGTCCGGCGCGAGGCAGGTGAGCTGTGATGGCGGCCGGTACCAAGGCGACCGAGCTGCGTCAGCTGGGCGACGAGGAACTCGTCGGCAAGCTGCGTGAGGCCAAGGAGGAGCTGTTCAACCTCCGCTTCCAGGCGGCCACCGGACAGCTCGAGAACAACTCCCGGCTGAAGATCGTCCGCAAGGACATCGCCCGGATCTACACCCTCATGCGTGAGCGTGAGCTCGGCATCGAGACGGTGGAGAACGCCTGATGAGCGAGAAGAATGTGACTGAGAGCAGCGAGCAGCGCGGCGACCGCAAGACCCGTGAGGGTCTCGTGGTGAGCGACAAGATGGACAAGACCGTCGTGGTCGCCGTCGAGGACCGTGTCAAGCACGCCCTCTACGGCAAGGTCATCCGCCGCACCAACAAGCTCAAGGCGCACGACGAGCAGAACGCCGCGGGCATCGGCGACCGTGTCCTCCTCATGGAGACCCGGCCGCTGTCCGCGAGCAAGCGCTGGCGCGTCGTCGAGATCCTCGAGAAGGCCAAGTAACACCCGCCGGCAGCCGGATCGGCCGCGTGTTCGCACGCGGCCGGTCCGGAGCCGGTCAGCAATTCCTGCGGGGAACATCCCGCAGGACGGTTCCGCCAGGCTCGCAGAGTGATCCGCAAGGATCCTGCGGGAACCGGCAGACGATCAGGAGATAGACGTGATCCAGCAGGAGTCGCGACTCCGCATCGCCGACAACACTGGTGCGAAGGAAATCCTTTGCATCCGTGTGCTCGGCGGCTCAGGTCGCCGCTACGCGGGAATCGGTGATGTCATCGTCGCCACCGTCAAGGACGCGATCCCCGGTGGCAACGTGAAGAAGGGCGACGTCGTCAAGGCGGTCGTCGTGCGCACCGTCAAGGAGCGCCGCCGTGCCGACGGCTCGTACATCCGCTTCGACGAGAACGCGGCCGTCATCCTCAAGAACGACGGTGACCCCCGCGGCACCCGCATCTTCGGCCCCGTGGGCCGGGAGCTGCGCGAGAAGAAGTTCATGAAGATCATCTCGCTCGCGCCGGAGGTGCTGTAACCGATGAAGATCAAGAAGGGCGACCTGGTCCAGGTCATCACCGGCAAGGACAAGGGCAAGCAGGGCAAGGTCATCGCGGCCTACCCCACTGAGGACCGTGTCCTGGTCGAAGGTGTCAACCGGGTCAAGAAGCACACGAAGGCCGGCCAGACGGACCGCGGTTCGAAGACCGGCGGCATCATCACGACCGAGGCCCCCGTCCACGTCTCCAACGTCCAGCTGGTCGTGGAGAAGGACGGCAACAAGGTCGTCACTCGCGTCGGCTACCGCTTCGACGACGAGGGCAACAAGATCCGCGTTGCGAAGCGGACCGGTGAGGACATCTGATGACTACCACCGACACGACGCACGTGAAGCCGCGTCTGAAGGCGCGCTACCGCGAGGAGATCGCGGGCAAGATGCGTGACGAGTTCCAGTACGAGAACGTCATGCAGATCCCCGGTCTCACCAAGATCGTGGTCAACATGGGTGTGGGCGACGCCGCCCGCGACTCCAAGCTGATCGAGGGCGCGATCCGCGACCTCACCACGATCACCGGCCAGAAGCCGGCCGTCACCAAGGCCCGGAAGTCCATCGCGCAGTTCAAGCTGCGTGAGGGTCAGCCGATCGGCGCCCACGTCACCCTCCGCGGTGACCGCATGTGGGAGTTCCTGGACCGGCTGCTGTCGCTCGCGCTTCCGCGCATCCGCGACTTCCGCGGCCTGTCGCCGAAGCAGTTCGACGGCCGTGGCAACTACACCTTCGGTCTCACGGAGCAGGTCATGTTCCACGAGATCGACCAGGACAAGATCGACCGCACCCGGGGTATGGACATCACCGTGGTGACCACGGCGACCAACGACGCTGAGGGCCGCGCGCTCCTTCGTCACCTCGGCTTCCCGTTCAAGGAGGCGTGAGCCGTGGCGAAGAAGGCTCTTATCGCGAAGGCCGCCCGCAAGCCCAAGTTCGGCGTGCGTGGCTACACGCGCTGCCAGCGCTGCGGCCGTCCGCACTCCGTGTACCGCAAGTTCGGCCTGTGCCGTGTGTGCCTTCGTGAGATGGCGCACCGCGGCGAGCTGCCGGGCGTGACCAAGAGCTCCTGGTAACAACCCTTCTGGGTTGTGCCGGGACTCTCGGTGAGCATCAAGGACGGCGGGAGCCCAGCCCCGCATACCGTAAGGTAGAAGGGTTGGGCGCTCGTCGCCCATGACCGTCTTACTACGCCGTAGGTCCCCGCGCCGCACCCGTCCCCAGTCTGAGTGGGGGAGAGGGATGGCGCAGATAGGAAACCCCGGCGAGAGAGGCCTAAGGCCATCACATGACCATGACTGACCCGATCGCAGACATGCTGACACGTCTGCGGAACGCGAACTCCGCGTACCACGATGACGTCACCATGCCGTTCAGCAAGATCAAGTCGCACATCGCGGAGATCCTCCAGCAGGAGGGTTACATCACCGGCTGGAAGGTCGAGGACGCCGAGGTCGGCAAGGCCCTCGTTCTCGAGCTGAAGTTCGGTCCGAACCGCGAGCGCTCGATCGCCGGCATCAAGCGCATCAGCAAGCCCGGTCTGCGGGTCTATGCAAAGTCCACCAACCTGCCGAAGGTGCTCGGCGGCCTGGGCGTGGCGATCATCTCCACCTCCCACGGGCTCCTCACCGACAAGCAGGCGAACAAGAAGGGCGTGGGTGGGGAAGTCCTCGCCTACGTCTGGTAGTCGGGAAACGGAGGTAAAGCCATGTCGCGAATTGGACGGCTGCCCATCCCGGTTCCCGCCGGCGTGGACGTCACCATCGATGGCCGGACGGTCTCGGTGAAGGGCCCCAAGGGTTCCCTGACCCACACCGTTGCCGCGCCGATCGACATCGCCAAGGGCGAGGACGGCACCCTGCAGGTGTCGCGCCCGAACGACGAGCGTCAGAACAAGGCCCTGCACGGCCTGTCCCGCACGCTGGTGGCGAACATGATCACCGGCGTGACCGCGGGCTACGTGAAGAAGCTCGAGATCAGCGGTGTCGGCTACCGCGTCCAGGCGAAGGGCTCCAACCTGGAGTTCGCCCTGGGCTACAGCCACCCGATCCTTGTCGAGGCCCCCGAGGGCATCTCCTTCAAGGTCGAGAACCCCACCCGGTTCTCGGTCGAGGGCATCGACAAGCAGAAGGTCGGCGAGGTCGCCGCGAACATCCGCAAGCTGCGGAAGCCCGACCCGTACAAGGCCAAGGGCGTCAAGTACGAGGGCGAAGTCATCCGCCGCAAGGTCGGAAAGGCGGGTAAGTAAGCCATGGCATACGGTGTGAAGATCGCCAAGGGCGATGCTTACAAGGGCGCGGCCAAGAAGCGCCGCCACATCCGGGTCCGCAAGCGTGTCTCGGGCACCGAGGCGCGTCCGCGCCTGGTCGTGACCCGGTCCAACCGCGGTATCACGGCGCAGGTCATCGACGACCTCAAGGGCCACACGCTGGCCTCGGCGTCGCACCTGGACACCTCGATCCGTGGTGTCGAGGGCGACAAGACCGAGCAGGCGAAGAAGGTCGGCCAGCTGGTCGCCGAGCGCGCCAAGGCGGCCGGTGTCGAGACCGTCGTGTTCGACCGTGGTGGCAACCGGTACGCCGGGCGCATTGCCGCCCTTGCCGACGCCGCCCGCGAAGCCGGGCTCGGTTTCTGAGCCGGTTCCGTAGCTAGCGGAAACAGAGAGAGGTAATCCAATGGCTGGACCCCAGCGCCGCGGTGGCGGTGCCGGTGGCGGCGAGCGGCGGGACCGGAAGGGCCGTGACGGCGGCGCAGCTGCTGCCGAGAAGACCGCGTACGTTGAGCGCGTTGTCGCGATCAACCGCGTCGCCAAGGTTGTGAAGGGTGGTCGTCGCTTCAGCTTCACCGCGCTGGTCGTGGTGGGCGACGGTGACGGCACCGTGGGTGTCGGTTACGGCAAGGCCAAGGAGGTGCCGGCCGCCATCGCCAAGGGCGTTGAGGAGGCCAAGAAGCACTTCTTCAAGGTCCCCCGCATCCAGGGCACCATCCCCCACCCCATCCAGGGCGAGAAGGCCGCGGGCGTTGTCCTGCTCAAGCCTGCTTCTCCCGGTACGGGTGTGATCGCCGGTGGTCCGGTGCGCGCCGTTCTGGAGTGCGCCGGCATCCACGACGTTCTGTCGAAGTCGCTCGGCTCCGACAACGCGATCAACATCGTGCACGCCACGGTGGCCGCTCTTCAGGGCCTGCAGCGCCCCGAGGAGATCGCCGCCCGCCGTGGCCTGCCCCTGGAGGACGTGGCTCCCGCGGCTCTGCTCCGGGCGCGTGCTGGGGTGGGTGCGTAATGGCTCGCCTCAAGGTCACGCAGGTCAAGTCGTACATCGGCAGCAAGCAGAACCACCGTGACACCCTGCGTTCGCTCGGCCTGAAGCGGCTGAACGACGTCGTGGTCAAGGAGGACCGCCCGGAGATCCGCGGCATGGTCCACACCGTCCGCCACCTCGTCACGGTCGAGGAGGTCGACTGACATGGGAACCGACAACACGTCGAACCCGCTGAAGGTCCACAACCTCCGTCCGGCCCCCGGTGCCAAGACCGCCAAGACCCGTGTGGGTCGTGGTGAGGCGTCCAAGGGCAAGACGGCCGGTCGTGGTACCAAGGGCACCAAGGCCCGTTACCAGGTTCCGGCGCGCTTCGAGGGTGGGCAGATGCCCCTCCACATGCGTCTGCCGAAGCTGAAGGGCTTCAAGAACCCCTTCCGCACCGAGTTCCAGGTCGTGAACCTGGACAAGCTGACCGCGCTCTACCCCGAGGGTGGCGAGGTCACGGTGGCCGATCTGGTCGCCAAGGGCGCGGTGCGCAAGAACCAGCTCGTCAAGGTGCTCGGCACCGGCGAGGTCTCCGTCGCGCTGCAGGTTTCCGTTGACGCGGTCTCCGGCTCCGCCAAGGAGAAGATCACCGCTGCGGGCGGCTCGGTCACCGAGCTCGTCTGAGAGTGATGCAACACCCGACCGGGGATGTTCCGCACATTGTGCGGAGCATCCCCGGTTGTTCATTCCAAGCGATGGTCCTGCGCCGGTAAGGTGGCAGACGCTGCTAGTCTCGTGAAGCCTGTGTGCTGACGCGGGTCTGGGACCACACTCGTATTCGTTGCTGTTCAACCGTTACCTCCCGCCCAAGAAGCGGGGGGCGCAGGAGGCACCGTGCTCACCGCGTTCGCCCGGGCGTTCAGGACGCCCGACCTGCGCAAGAAGCTGCTGTTCACGCTGGGCATCATGGTGCTGTTCCGGCTGGGTGCGCACATCCCGATCCCGGGGATCGACTACCAGGTCGTGAACCAGTGCATCAAGGAGGTGCAGGGTAGCCAGGGTCTCTTCGGCCTGGTGAACCTCTTCAGCGGCGGCGCGCTCCTTCAGCTGACCATCTTCGCGCTCGGGATCATGCCGTACATCACGGCGAGCATCATCCTGCAGCTGCTGACCGTGGTCATCCCCCGGCTCGAGGCCCTCAAGAAGGAGGGTCAGGCCGGCCAGACCAAGATCACGCAGTACACCCGTTACCTGACGGTGGCCCTCGCGGTCCTGCAGGGCACCGGCCTGGTGGCGACCGCCCGCTCCGGCAGCCTGTTCCAGGGATGCACCGAGCGCTTCAGCATCGTCCCGAACCAGTCGATCTTCACGACGGTCACGATGGTCATCACGATGACCGCGGGTACCGCGTTCATCATGTGGCTGGGCGAGCTGATCACCGACCGCGGTATCGGCAACGGCATGTCGATCCTGATGTTCCTGTCCATCGCGGCCGGCTTCCCCGGCGCCCTCTGGGCGATCAAGAAGTCCGGCAAGATCGCGGACGGCTGGGTCGAGTTCGGCGCGGTCATCCTCGTCGGCCTGGCGATGGTGGCCCTGGTGGTCTTCGTGGAGCAGGCGCAGCGCCGGGTTCCCGTGCAGTACGCCAAGCGCATGATCGGCCGCCGTTCCTACGGCGGTACGTCCACCTACATCCCGCTGAAGGTGAACCAGGCGGGTGTGATTCCCGTCATCTTCGCGTCATCGCTCCTGTACATCCCGTCACTGGTCGTCCAGTTCAGCGGATCCACCTCAACGTGGGCAAACTGGGTCAGGGACAACCTGGTCAAGGGCGATCACCCGGTCTACATCGTCACGTACTTCCTGCTGATCGTCTTCTTCGCCTTCTTCTACGTGGCCATCTCGTTCAACCCCGAGGAAGTCGCGGACAACATGAAGAAGTATGGTGGGTTCATCCCGGGCATCCGGGCTGGTCGACCCACCGCGGAGTACCTCAGCTACGTGCTCAACCGCATCACGTGGCCGGGCGCGATGTACCTGGGTCTGATCGCCCTGGTGCCCACTGTGGCGCTGGTGCTGTTCAACGCGAACCAGAACTTCCCGTTCGGCGGGACGAGCATCCTGATCATCGTGGGTGTCGGCCTGGAAACCGTGAAGCAGATCGAGAGCCAGCTTCAGCAGCGTAACTACGAAGGGTTCCTCCGCTGATGCGCATTGTCCTCGTCGGGCCCCCCGGGGCCGGCAAGGGTACGCAGGCCGCGTACCTTGCCAGGAACCTGTCGATCCCGCACATCTCCACGGGCGACCTCTTCCGGGCGAACATCAGCCAGGGCACGGAGCTGGGCCGCAAGGCCCAGGAGTACATGGACGCCGGCCGGCTGGTTCCCGACGAGATCACCATCGGCATGGCCCAGGACCGCATGCTGCAGCCGGACGCCGGGAACGGCTTCCTGCTGGACGGCTTCCCGCGGAACGTGGGCCAGGCCCAGGCGCTCGACACGATCCTCGCCGAGAACGGGATAGCGCTGGACGCCGTCCTGGACCTCGAAGTGCCCGAGGAAGAGGTCGTCAAGCGGATCGCCGGTCGCCGGCTGTGCCGCAAGGACGGGAGCCACGTCTTCCACGTGGTCTACAACCCTCCGGCCGCCGATGGTGTCTGCGACGAGTGCGGTGGCGAGCTCTACCAGCGCTCGGACGACACCGAGGAGAAGGTCCGGGTACGGCTCGAGGAGTACCACAGCAAGACCGAGCCGATCATCGACTATTACAAGCAGCAGGGCCTGGTCCGCACGATCTCGGCCCTGGGCAAGGTCTCCGAGGTCACCCAGCGGGCGATGGAAGCCCTGGGGGTCAAGAAGACCACGGGCGACAGCGCCGCCTGAACCCGTAGAAGTCCGTTACGGCCGCGGTGTCCGGGAGGACGCCGCGGCCGTACCGTTGAGCTAATCGCTGCACTGAGGAAGGCCAGAGCCGATGGTGGAGATCAAGACCCCCGAGCAGATCGCGAAGATGCGCGCCGCGGGGCTGGTCGTCGCGGCGGCGCTCAAGGCGTGCCGCGACGCGGTCGCGCCCGGGGTGAGCACCGGCGATCTGGACGAGATCGCGGCCAAGGTGATCGCCGACCACGGTGCCACCTCCAACTTCAAGGCCGACCACGGCGGTCTGTGGTTCCCCGGGGTCATCTGCGCGTCGGTGAACGACGAGGTCGTGCACGGCATCCCCGGCGGGCGGGTGCTGCAGGAGGGCGATCTGATCTCCATCGACTGCGGCGCGATCGTCGACGGCTGGCACGGCGACGCCGCGATCACCGTCCCGGTCGGTGCGGTCGCCCCGGAACTGCTGCAGCTGAGCGCGACCACCGAGGGCTCGATGTGGTCCGGCATCGCCCAGGTGAAGAAGAACAACCGGCTCCAGGACATCAGCCGCGGAGTGGAGTCCTACATCCGCCGGCAGCCGCTGCCCCCCAAGGGCAAGTACGGGATCGTCGAGGGCTACGGCGGCCACGGCATCGGCTCTGCCATGCACATGGAGCCGCACGTGCTGAACTACGTCGAGCGCGGCCGGGGCCGCGGGCCGAAGCTGGTGCCGGGCATGTGCCTGGCCATCGAGCCGATGGTCAGCCTGGGCACCCCGCACACCCGGGTGCTCGAGGACCAGTGGACGGTGGTCACCACCGACGGCACCTGGGCCTCGCACTGGGAGCACTCGGTCGCCGTGACCGAGCAGGGTCCGCTGGTCCTGACCGCCGAGGACGGCGGCAAGGCCAGGCTGGCGGAGTTCGGGGTCACGGCGGCGCCCGACCCGCTTGCTTAATGATCTTCATTCGGGGGCATACACCCCGGATTCGTCTTTCGCGGATGCCTGGCGTAGACTGACACGTCGGCTCACGTATGTCTTCAGGCATGCCAAAAGCCGACCAAGGTAGCCGATCCCGAAAGCAGGACATGGCCAAGAAGCAAGGCGCCATTGAGATCGAAGGCACTGTGATCGAATCTCTGCCGAACGCTATGTTCAAGGTGGAGCTGCAGAACGGTCACAAGGTCCTCGCGCACATCAGCGGCAAGATGCGGATGCACTACATCCGTATCCTCCCGGATGACCGAGTCGTTGTGGAGCTGTCTCCCTACGACCTCACGCGCGGACGGATCGTCTACCGCTACAAGTAGATCTCACGACCCGGAGAACCTGACATCCCATGAAGGTCAAGCCGAGCGTCAAGAAGATCTGCGACAAGTGCAAGGTGATCCGCCGTCACGGTCGGGTCATGGTCATCTGCGACAACCTGCGCCACAAGCAGCGCCAGGGCTGACGCACACCGACCTGCACTTCGCAGTTCTTCGCGCGACGCAAGCAACTCGTACATACGCAGCGCCCGTCGAGCCCCTCGCGGCTGACGACACCTCCGGCCGGGGGCCGGGGACCTGATCCGTACCTCGTACGGCGGTCAGGAGTGGGGCTGCGGAAGACCCCCGAACACCAACAGGAGCCATTGAATGGCACGCGTTTCAGGTGTTGACATCCCGCGCGAAAAGCGCGTGGAGGTCGCCCTCACCTACGTCTTCGGCATTGGGCGCACTCTCGCCCAGGAGACCCTCGCCGCCACGGGCGTGAACCCGAACACCCGCGTTCGCGACCTGGACGAAGAGGACCTGGTCAAGATCCGCGAGTACGTGGACGCCAACATCAAGACCGAGGGTGACCTCCGTCGCGAGATCCAGGCGGACATCCGTCGCAAGGTCGAGATCGGCTGCTACCAGGGTCTGCGCCACCGTCGCGGCCTGCCGGTCCACGGCCAGCGCACCCACACCAACGCCCGCACCCGCAAGGGCCCGCGTCGCGCCATCGCCGGCAAGAAGAAGCCGGGCAAGAAGTAGTCCTCAGCGGACGCTCGTCAGCGGTCTTCGCTGTAGGACCGACCACCTCCCGTAGGAGTTAGTAGATGCCCCCCAAGGGTCGTCAGGGCGCTGCCAAGAAGGTGCGCCGCAAGGAAAAGAAGAACGTCGCTCACGGCCACGCGCACATCAAGAGCACGTTCAACAACACCATCGTTTCGATCACGGACCCGTCCGGCAACGTGATCTCCTGGGCCTCCGCCGGCCACGTCGGCTTCAAGGGCTCGCGCAAGTCGACTCCGTTCGCCGCGCAGATGGCCGCCGAGTCGGCCGCGCGTCGCGCGCAGGAGCACGGCATGCGCAAGGTCGATGTGTTCGTCAAGGGCCCGGGCTCCGGCCGCGAGACCGCGATCCGCTCGCTCCAGGCCACCGGCCTGGAGGTCGGCTCGATCCAGGACGTCACGCCGACCCCGCACAACGGATGCCGCCCGCCGAAGCGCCGGCGCGTCTGACCAGTGGTGTGCCGGTGCCTCGCGCCGGCTGATCACGAGGGTTCCGGGCGGGGGGGGGGGGGGGCCCCCCCCCCCCCCCCCCCCCCCCCCCCCAAACCCCCCCCCCCCCCCCCCCCCCCCCCCCCCCCCCCCCCCCCCCCCCCCCCCCCCC
>NZ_JBIVLI010000017.1:203693-213198 GCF_044751205.1 Streptomyces sp. NPDC088732 | reverse complement strand
CACCGGCCCCTCCGGGCTTTCCCTTCGTTGTCACCAGCTTATCAGACTCTTTCGGGCCCGATTCCCGCCGGCGGGGATTCTCGCTTTCCTGCTTTTGCGTTCCGGCCTTTCGGCTTTCCCGCTTCACCGACTTTAGCAGATGCTTTCCGTCGGATTTACCACCTGGATTTCGAGGGCACACGTTTCCGTGCTCACTCGTCCCGGGGGTTGTGACAACGTACTGGAGCGGGCCGCCCCGATGCAAATCGGGGCGGCCCGCTCCTGGTGGGTCGTCAGACCTCCACGACCACAGGGAGGATCATCGGGCGCCGGCGGTAGGTGTCGGAGACCCACTTGCCGACCGAGCGGCGGATGAGCTGCTGCAGCTGCCGCACCTCGGCGACACCGTCGGACGCCGCGCGGGCGAGGGACTCCTCGACCTTGGGGAGCACGGCCGCGAATGCCTCGTCGTCGATGCCGGAGCCGCGGGCCTGGATGAACGGACCGCCGACGAGCTTGCCGGTGCTGGCGTCCACGACGACGAAGACCGAGATGATGCCTTCCTCACCGAGGATCCGGCGGTCCTTGAGCGAGCTCTCGGTGATGTCGCCCACGGAGAGCCCGTCGACGTACACGTAACCCGCCTGGACCTTGCCGACGACCTTGGCGACGCCGTCGACCAGGTCGACCACGACGCCGTCCTCGGCGATGACGCAGCGCTCCTTGGGGATGCCCGTCGCCGCGCCGAGTTCGGCGTTGGCGCGCAGATGGCGCCATTCCCCGTGGACCGGCATGAGGTTGCGCGGCTTGCAGATGTTGTAGAAGTACAACAGCTCGCCCGCGGAGGCGTGGCCGGAGACGTGCACCTTGGCGTTGCCCTTGTGCACCACGTGGGCGCCCCACCGGGTCAGGCCGTTGATCACGCGGTACACCGCGGTCTCGTTGCCGGGGATGAGGGAGGACGCCAGGACCACGGTGTCGCCCTCGACGATGCGGATCTGGTGGTCCCGGTTGGCCATGCGCGAGAGCGCCGCCATGGGTTCGCCCTGGGAGCCGGTGCAGACCAGCACGACCCGCTCGTCGGGGATGTCGTCGAGCGTCTTGACGTCGACGATCAGGCCGTTCGGCACCCGGAGGTAGCCGAGGTCGCGGGCGATGCCCATGTTGCGGACCATGGAGCGCCCGATGAAGGCGACCTTGCGGCCGCGTTCGTGGGCGGCGTCCAGGACCTGC
Source organism: Streptomyces sp. NPDC088732 (assembly GCF_044751205.1). Classification (NCBI taxonomy): domain Bacteria; kingdom Bacillati; phylum Actinomycetota; class Actinomycetes; order Kitasatosporales; family Streptomycetaceae; genus Streptomyces; species Streptomyces sp. NPDC088732. The sequence goes on along the minus strand of NZ_JBIVLI010000017.1, from coordinate 211,986 downwards.
TGGATGCGGTGGACGTGGCTGGCGAAGCTGGCCACGATGATCCGCTTGTCGGCCTTGGCGAAGACCTGCCGCAGCACCGGCGCGATGTCCCGCTCGTGCGGGATGAAGCCGGGGACCTCGGCGTTGGTGGAGTCCGACAGCAGGAGGTCGATGCCCTCCTGCGACAGCCGCGCGAACGCGTGCAGGTCGGTGAGGCGGCCGTCGAGCGGCAGCTGGTCCATCTTGAAGTCGCCGGTGTGCACGACCATGCCGGCCGGGGTCCGGATCGCGACGGCCAGCGCGTCGGGGATGGAGTGGTTGACGGCGACGAACTCGCAGTCGAAGGGGCCGATGCGCTCGCGCTGCCCCTCGGCGACCTCCAGGGTGTACGGCCGGATCCGGTGCTCGGCGAGCTTGGCCTCGATCAGGGCGAGGGTCAGCTTGGAGCCGATCAGCGGGATGTCCTCCTTCTCCCGCAGGAGGAAGGGGACGGCGCCGATGTGGTCCTCGTGGCCGTGCGTCAGGACGATGCCGACGATGTCGTCCAGCCGGTCCCGGATCGACGTGAAGTCCGGCAGGATCAGGTCGACTCCGGGCTGCTCCTCCTCCGGGAAAAGCACCCCGCAGTCGACGATCAGCAGGCGTCCCGCGTACTCGAAGACCGTCATGTTGCGGCCGATCTCGCCGAGGCCGCCGAGTGGGGTGATCCGCAGGCCGCCCGTGGGCAGCACGGGGGGTGGGCCGAGCTCAGGGTGCGGATGGCTCAAAGTCTCTCCTCACCACACACGCCGCATCCCCCGGGGGAATCCCCCGGGGGCACGGGACGCGTGTGACATCGTGTTTTCTTCTGTCTGGTTGCTTCTCTTGGCCGGTATTCAGTTGTGAAGTCTGTGATTACAGCTGTACCCCGCCGGCGGCCAGATCTTTCTTCAGCTGCGCGGTCGCCGCTTCGCCGAGTGCGTCGAGGCCGACGAGCGGCAGTCGCAGCGGTCCGGCCGGGAGTCCCTGCCAGGCCAGCGCGGCCTTGGTGGTGATCACGCCCTGGGCGCGGAACACCCCGGTGAAGACGGGGAGCAGCTTCTGGTGAATCTCGGTCGCCTTGTGGGCGTCACCGGAGAGATACGCCTCCAGGAGGGCGCGGAGCTCAGGGGTGACCAGATGTCCCACGACGGAGACGAAGCCGACGGCGCCGACGGACAGCAGCGGCAGGTTCAGCATGTCGTCGCCGGAGTACCAGGCGAGACCGCTGCGGCTGATGGCCCAGCTCGCGGCGCCGAGGTCGCCCTTGGCGTCCTTGTTGGCGACGATGCGGGGGTGCTCGGCGAGCCGGACCAGGGTCTCGGTCTCGATGGGCACCCCGCTGCGGCCGGGGATGTCGTAGAGCATGACCGGCAGGCCGGTGGCGTCCGCGACGGCGGTGAAGTGCCGGTACAGGCCCTCCTGCGGGGGCTTGTTGTAGTACGGCGTGACCGCGAGCAGGCCGTGTGCGCCGGCGCGCTCGGCCTGGCGGGCGAGCTCGACGGTGTGGTGGGTGTCGTTGGTGCCGATGCCGGCCACCACGAAGGCGCGGTCCCCGACCGCTTCCAGGACGGCCCGGACGAGCTGCTCTTTCTCCACGTCACTGGTGGTCGGGGACTCACCGGTGGTGCCGTTGACGACCAGGCCGTCATTGCCTGCGTCGACCAGGTGCGCGGCCAGGCGCTGCGCGCCGTCGAGGTCGAGAGCACCGTCCGCGGTGAACGGTGTGACCATTGCGGTCAAGACCCGGCCGAAGGGGGTCTGCGGGGTGGAGGTCGGAGCCATGAGTACAACGCTACTCGGTGCCGGTGTCCGGAGGACCCCTCGGGACCTGCGAGGAGGACTCCGGCGCTGCCTGCTCGGGGGTTCAAGCAGCACCGGAATCCGTTTCTGCAGACTAGACGAACTGCAGGAAACCCGGCAATCGGAACATTCCGGATGAGTGGCGCAGCGCTACGGAGCGATCCGGCCGTTCGCGTTGAACGCACTGTGCGTGAGCGGCATGAGCTTCGCCCATTCGGCTTCCATCCGCTCCCCCACCATCTCGATCTCCCGCTGCGGGAAGGACGGCACCTTGGCCAGCTCGTGCTGGGTGCGCAGGCCCAGGAAGTGCATCAGGGAGCGGGCGTTGCACGTGGCGTACATCGACGAGAACAGGCCGACGGGCAGCGTGGCCCGGGCCACCTCGCGCGCGACGCCGGCGGCGAGCATGCTCTGGTACGCCTCGTAGGACTGGCGGTATGAGGCCTCCATCGCCTCGCTGACCGCCTTGTGCTGCTCGGGGGTGCCGTGCACGAACTCGTACTTCCCCGGCCGCCCCTGCTGCACCAGCCTGCGGTCCTCGCCGGGCACGTAGAACACCGGCTGCAACTCGCGGTAGCGGCCCGACTCCTCGTTGTAGGAGTTGTGCACGACGATGCCGTCGGCGAGGAAGTTGTGCCACGGGCCCTCGACGGAAAGGTCGTAGGTCATCTCCTCGCCGTCCTGCGCGATGGAGACGATCGGGTCGGGCAGGGCCGGGCCGCTTGCGGCGCCGTCACGCGCCTGCGCCCGCTCCTCGCCGCTCCTGCGGGTGTGGCACTCCTCGCACACGGGGGCCAGGTTGCGCTCGTCCAGGGCCAGCGCGAGGTCCGCGGCGACGGGGACCCGGTGGTCCAGGGCCAGTTCCCCACCGGGGAAGGACCGGGCGCACACGTGGCACGTGCCGGTCGCGCCGATCAGGCGCTCGCGCTGCCGGGCGGTCCACACCCCGATGCCGCGCTCCAGAGCCGGGGGCACGGGCGACCGCGAGGGCTCCCGCTCGGGGCCCGCGCCCAGGACGGCGTCGCCCACGGCCAGCTCGCCGGCCTTCGCCCAGCCCTCGGGCGTCAGGACCGCATGGTCCGCGGAGCAGCGCAGGACCCGGCCGGAGGACGTGGTGATCTTCAGCAGTTGCTTGACCCCCGACTCCATCACGTCGGTGATCCGGGCCCGCCCCGGCAGCAGCGTCTCCTCGTCGTAGCAGCGCACCTGTGTGCGGCGCACCGACTCCAGGGTGCGCAGCCGGGTGCCGGGGTCCTGCTCGCGGAACTCGACGACCGCGCTCTCGGCGGCCTCCCGGCTCTCGTACAGGCCGAGGTAGTGGCTCCGGTCGGCCCGGTGGACCTCCGCCCGCCAGCGGCCCGCCGCGGGGTGCCAGGTCACGCCGCCCGCGGAGGCCGGCAGCCGGTCCTCGGCGTCCAGGTGCCACAGGCGGTGCAGCTCCCTGATGCTCCTGCGGCGGAGGGTGCCGGCCTCGCTCTCCAGCGTGATCTCGGTGTCGCCGGCGAGGCACCAGCCGACGCGGTGGCGCATGAACTCGCGGAAGACGAAGATCGGGGCGCTCACGAAGAAGGTCATCGAGTTGTGCTCGAAGGGGCTGCCGTGGCGGTCCCGCATGAGGTAGTTGATCAAGCCCTTGGACCGCTCGGGGTCCTTGCTGAGCTCCGCGAGGGACTGCTCGCCGGCGGTGGACACACGAGCGGCCCACAGGACATCGGAGTCCGAGGCGCTGTGCTTGACGAGCTCGACGGTCACGTCGTCGCGGAACTGCACGGACTCCGCGAACTCTGCGGAATCGTCGGCGGGGGTGTCGGTCACCGGGGCGTCCTTCCTCTGGCGCTGTGGACGGCGACCACTTTATGGGGCGGCGCAGACGGCGCCGACAGCACCGATATCGCCGACAACACGGCACGCGCGGCAAAGCGGCGCAAAGGCCGACGGTGGCCGACCAGCGGTGGCCCGGCCCGAGAGTCCCCTATAGCCTCACCGTGTGTCTCTGCCCTTCCTCGCCGCTGACAGCGGCCATGACGAGCACCTCGCCGACGCCGCACTCCCCTACCGGTCCGTCGACCGGTGGACGCGTCCGTACCGGCCGGGCCCCTGGCGGGTCGGGACGGCGGCGCTGCTGCTGGTGCTCGCCTCGTACATGCTCTTCGCCGCCGTGGTCATGGGGCTCGCCGGAAGCGGCTCCGGGGTGACGTGGACGGCCGGCGGCGCGGTGCTGGTGATCGCCGGCGTGCTGCGGCTGCTGCACGTGGGGTTCTGGGTGAGCGCCCGGGGCGTGCGGCAGGTCGGGCTGCTCCACACGGTGACGCTGCCGTGGGACCGGGTGGCCTCGGTCCGTACGGTCCAGCAGCCGGTGAAGTGGCTCGCGATGCCGCGAACCGTGCAGGGGCAGGCGCTGGTCGTCACCCGGACGGGCGGCGAGCGGCTGCGCCCGCTGCTGACGGACCACAACGCGGACTTCCTGGGCCGCACGGAGGCCTTCGACCAGGCGGCCGACGCCATAGAGGCCTGGGCCGCGGGGCCCCGCTAGGCCCTCCGCTTCGCGGGACCGGATCGCACGCCCAACCACCCCGGGGGACCGGGGTGGTTGGGCGTGCGGCATGTGAACGGCCGCCCTCCCCGGGACCCGGCGGGCGGGCACGGCGGTGTGACACCCACGACACGTCCCGCCGGGGCCGGACCGACAGCCGGCCGTCATCGCGCGTTTCCCTGGGCCTGTTACGTTCCGGCGCGGCCCACGCGACGCCCTGGCGACGGCGTCCGGCGGGCCGACCCCGACGAGGATCTGGAGCGACTGGTGCACGGACCGTTCGGCCCGTTCGGCCCCCCTTCCGACGCGTTCCCCCGCGACGACCGTCCGGCCCGTCCGTGACCGCCCTCCTCACCTCCGCCTCGCCGGGCAACGCGCTGGAACTCCTGCGCGGACGCACGGTGGTGGTCAAGTACGGGGGCCACGCCATGACGGACGACGCACTGCTCGCCGCCTTCGCCGACGACGTGGTGCGGCTGCGGCACGCCGGGGTGCGGCCGGTCGTCGTGCACGGCGGCGGCCCGCAGATCAGCGCGCACCTGGAGCGGATGGGCGTGCAGGCCCGCTTCCTGGCCGGGCTGCGGGTCACGACACCGGAGACCCTGGACGTCGTACGGATGGTGCTGGCCGGCAAGGTGCAGCGCGAACTCGTCGGCCTGCTCAACCGGCACGGCCCGTACGCGGTCGGGCTCACCGGTGAGGACGCCCACACCCTCACCGCGGTGCGCCGCTACGCCGAGGTCGACGGCGAACTGGTCGACATCGGGCTCGTCGGGGACGTGAGCGAGGTCAACACCGGCGCCGTCGACGTGCTCCTGGACCACGGCCACATCCCCGTGGTGTCCCCCATCGGCCGCGGCACCGACGGCCAGGCCTACAACGTCAACGCCGACACGGCCGCCGGCGCCATCGCCGCCGCCCTGGGCGCCGACTCGCTGGTCGTCCTGACCGACGTACCAGGCCTGTACGCGGACTGGCCGTGCCGCGAGAGCGTGGTGGACCGGCTCACCGCCGACGAGCTGGAGACGATGCTGCCGTCGCTGGGCGGCGGCATGGGCCCGAAGATGCGCGGCTGCCTGCTGGCGGTCCGGGCCGGCGTGCGCTCCGCCCGGATCCTGGACGGCCGCGTCCCGCACGCGCTGCTGCACGCCCTGGTCGGCGGGCCCGCGGGCGGCGGCACGACGGTGCTGCCCGGCTGACGGACCGGGCGCGTCCCTACGTCTGCGGCGCCTTGCCGCGCAGCGCGATCGCGCGCTGCATCGCCTTGCGGGCCCGGGGGGTGTCGCGGGCGTCGTGGTAGGCGACGGCGAGCCGGAACCAGGCGCGCCAGTCCTCGGGCGCGGCCTCGGTCTCCGCCTTGCGCCGGGCGAACACCGCGTCCGCCGAGGAGCGGTCGATCCGCCCGCTGGGGGTGCGCACCAACTCGTCCTCGGGCAGCCCGCCTTCGGCCTCCAGCTCGCGGGCCAGCCGGCCCGCGTCACGCGCGAACCGGGTCGTACGGACCAGGAACCACACACCGATCACCGGCAGCACGAGGACCGCCAGGCCGAGGACGACCGTGACCGGGCGGCCGTCCTGGATCAGCCACACGCCACGGGCGCCGACCAGGGCGAAGTAGACAACGAGGACGGCGGCGGTGACGAAGTAGGTGATCTTTGCGCGCATGATGGGCGATCCGGTTCTCGGTCTTCGACTCTGACTCTGGCTCTCAGTCCAGGTCCATGAAGTGTTCCAGGCCGAAGGTGAGTCCCGGCGTGGAGACGACCCGCCGCACGCCGAGCAGGACGCCCGGCATGAAGGAGGCGCGGTTCATGGAGTCGTGGCGGATGGTGAGGACCTCGCCGGCGTCGCCGAAGAGGACCTCCTGGTGGGCGACGAGCCCGCGCAGCCGTACCGAGTGCACCGGGACCCCCTCCACGTCGGCGCCGCGCGCCCCGTCCAGGGCGGTGGCGGTGGCGTCCGGCTGCGGGCCGAGGCCGGCCTCGCGGCGGGCGTCGGCGATCAGCTGGGCGGTGCGGGCGGCCGTGCCGCTCGGGGCGTCCACCTTGTCGGGGTGGTGCAGTTCGACGATCTCCGCGGACTCGAAGAAGCGGGCCGCCTGGCGGGCGAAGCGCATCGTGAGCACCGCGCCGATGCCGAAGTTGGGGGCGATGAGCACACCCGTGCCCGGGGCGGCGCCGAGCCAGCCGCGCAGGGTGTCGAGGCGTTCGTCGGTCCAGCCGGTGGTGCCGACGACGGAGTGGATTCCGTGCCGCAGGCAGAAGTCGAGGTTGCCCATGACCGAGCCGGGCGCGGTCAGCTCGATCGCGACCTGGGCGCCGTTCTCGGCCAGCGCCTCCAGCTTGTCCTCGCGGCCGATGGCGGCGACCAGCTCCATGTCCCCGGCGGCCTCGACGGCCTTGACCGCCTCCGTGCCCATGCGGCCACGGGCCCCGATCACACCCACGCGGATTGTGCTCATCGTTCCTGTCCTTCGGTCGGTAGGGCTGGAGGAAGGCGCTCGGGCCGGCCGGGCCGGCCGGCCCGGGCGCTCAGGCCACGCAATCGTGGAGGCGGGCCACCTGCTTGTCCTTGAGCGGGCCTATGACGGCCAGCGACGGTCGCTGCCCGAGCACGTCCCGGGCGACCGCGCGGACCTCCTCGGGGGTCACCGCGGCGATCCGCTCCAAGGTGGCGTCGACCGACATCTGCTCGCCCCAGCACAACTCGCTCTTGCCGATACGGTTCATCAGGGCGCCGGTGTCCTCCAGGCTGAGCACGGTCGAGCCGGAGAACTGGCCGACGGCGCGCCGCAGTTCCTCGTCGTCGAGGCCGTGCTCGGCGACCTGGTGGAGTGCCTCGCGGCAGATCTTCAGCACCTCGGGCACCCGGCGCGGCTGGCAGCCCGCGTAGACGCCGAACAGGCCGCTGTCGGCGAAGGACGACGTGTAGGAGTACACGCTGTAGGCGAGGCCGCGCTTCTCGCGGACCTCCTGGAACAGCCGCGAGCTCATACCGCCGCCGAGCGCCGTGTTGAGTACGCCCAGCGCCCAGCGCCGGTCGTCGTGCCGGGACAGACCGGGCATGCCGAGCACCACGTGGGCCTGCTCGGTGCGCCGTTCCAGCACCTCCACCCGGCCGTGGCTGCGCAGGGTCTTGCTGCCGCCGCGCGGCGGCCGGGGCACGGCCTCGGGGTCGCGGAGGGCGCCCGCGCCCTCGAAGGCCTCGCGCACCTGCCGGACGACGGCATCGTGGTCGATGTTGCCCGCCGCGGCCACGACGAGCCTGGTGGGGTCGTAGTGCTTCCGGTAGAAGCGGTGCACCTGGTCGCGGGTGAGGGCGTTGATGGTCTCGACGGTGCCGAGCACGGGGCGGCCCAGCGGGGAGTCGCCCAGCAGCGCGGTGGCGAACAGGTCGTGCACCTGGTCGCCGGGGTCGTCCTCGGTCATCGCGATCTCCTCCAGGACGACGCCGCGTTCGGCGTCGATGTCCTCCTGGCGGATGAGCGAGCCGGTCAGCATGTCGGAGACCACGTCGATGGCGAGCGGCAGATCGGTGTCGAGGACACGTGCGTAGTAGCACGTGTACTCCTTGGCGGTGAAGGCGTTCATCTCGCCGCCGACCGCGTCGATCGCGGAGGAGATCTCCAGCGCGCTGCGGCGTGCCGTGCCCTTGAAGAGCAGGTGCTCCAGATAGTGCGTGGCGCCGTTCAGGGCCGGGGTCTCGTCGCGGGAGCCGACGGCGGCCCAGATCCCGAAGGTCGCCGAACGCACGGTGGGCAGCGTCTCGGTGACGACGCGCAGCCCCCCGGGCAGGACGCTGCGGCGCACGGTGCCGATGCCGTCGAGGCCGGGGAGCAGGGTCTGCGTGCGGACGGCCCGCCCCTTGGTGGAGGGGCGGGCCGTCACGCGTGTGGAGCGGTCGGTCACTGCTCGGACGCGTCCTCGGACTTGTCGTCGGCAGCGGCGTCCGCACCGTCTT
>NZ_JBIVLI010000017.1:0-203594 GCF_044751205.1 Streptomyces sp. NPDC088732 | reverse complement strand
TTGGTGGAGGGGCGGGCCGTCACGCGTGTGGAGCGGTCGGTCACTGCTCGGACGCGTCCTCGGACTTGTCGTCGGCAGCGGCGTCCGCACCGTCTTCGTTCTCTTCGCCCTCAATGACGGGGATCAGCGAGAGCTTGCCGCGCTGGTCGATCTCGGCGATCTCGACCTGGACCTTGGTTCCCACGGGGAGGACGTCCTCGACGTTCTCCACGCGCTTGCCGCCGGCCAGCTTGCGGATCTGCGAGATGTGCAGCAGGCCGTCCTTGCCCGGGAGCAGGGAGACGAAGGCACCGAAGGTGGTGGTCTTCACGACCGTGCCCAGGTAGCGCTCGCCGACCTCGGGCATCGTCGGGTTGGCGATGCCGTTGATGGTCGCGCGGGCGGCCTCGGCGGACGGGCCGTCGGCGGCACCGATGTAGATGGTGCCGTCGTCCTCGATCGTGATCTCGGCGCCGGTGTCCTCCTGGATCTGGTTGATCATCTTGCCCTTGGGGCCGATGACCTCACCGATCTTGTCCACCGGGATCTTGACGGTGATGATGCGCGGGGCGTTCGGCGACATCTCGTCCGGAGTGTCGATCGCCTCCATCATCACGTCGAGGATGTGCAGACGCGCGTCGCGGGCCTGCTTGAGGGCCGCGGCCAGGACCGACGCCGGGATGCCGTCGAGCTTGGTGTCCAGCTGCAGCGCCGTGACGAACTGCTTGGTGCCGGCGACCTTGAAGTCCATGTCGCCGAAGGCGTCCTCCGCACCGAGGATGTCGGTGAGGGTGACGTAGTGGGTCTCGCCCTCGATCTCCTGCGAGATCAGGCCCATGGCGATACCGGCGACGGGGGCCTTCAGCGGCACACCGGCGTTCAGCAGCGACATGGTGGAGGCGCAGACCGAGCCCATCGACGTGGAGCCGTTGGAGCCCAGCGCCTCGGAGACCTGGCGGATCGCGTAGGGGAACTCCTCGCGGGTCGGCAGGACCGGCAGCAGCGCCCGCTCGGCGAGCGCGCCGTGGCCGATCTCGCGGCGCTTGGGGGAGCCGACGCGGCCGGTCTCACCGGTGGAGTACGGCGGGAAGTTGTAGTTGTGCATGTAGCGCTTGCGCGTCTCGGGCGCCAGCGTGTCCAGCTGCTGCTCCATGCGCAGCATGTTCAGCGTGGTGACGCCCAGGATCTGGGTCTCGCCGCGCTCGAACAGCGCCGAACCGTGCACGCGCGGGATCGCCTCGACCTCGGCGGCCAGGGTGCGGATGTCGGTGACACCGCGGCCGTCGATGCGGACCTTGTCCTTGATGACGCGGGCGCGGACCAGCTTCTTGGTCAGCGAGCGGTAGGCGGCGGAGATCTCCTTCTCGCGGCCCTCGAACTGCGGCAGCAGCTTCTCGGCGGCGAGTGCCTTCACGCGGTCCAGCTCGGTCTCGCGGGCCTGCTTGCCGGCGATGGTCAGCGCCTGCTTGAGCTCGTCCGCGACGGCCGACTCGAGCGCCTCGAACACGTCGTCCTGGTAGTCCAGGAAGATCGGGAACTCGGCGGTCTCCTTGGCGGCCTTGGCGGCCAGGTCGGCCTGCGCCTTGCACAGCACCTTGATGAACGGCTTGGAGGCGTCCAGGCCGGCCGCGACGATCTCCTCGGTCGGCGCCTCGGCGCCGCCCTCGACCAGCTTGATCGTCTGGGTGGTGGCCTCGGCCTCCACCATCATGATCGCGACATCGCCGTCCTCGAGGGTGCGGCCGGCGACGACCATGTCGAAGACGGCCTCCTCCAGCTCGCTGTGCGTCGGGAAGGCGACCCACTGGCCGCGGATCAGCGCGACGCGGACGCCGCCGATCGGGCCGGAGAACGGCAGGCCGGCCAGCTGCGTGGAGCAGGAGGCGGCGTTGATGGCGACCACGTCGTAGAGGTGGTCGGGGTTGAGCGCCATGACCGTCGCCACGACCTGGATCTCGTTGCGCAGGCCCTTCTTGAAGGACGGGCGCAGCGGGCGGTCGATCAGACGGCAGGTGAGGATCGCGTCCTCGGAGGGGCGGCCCTCGCGACGGAAGAAGGAGCCGGGGATCCGCCCGGCCGCGTACATGCGCTCCTCGACGTCCACCGTCAGCGGGAAGAAGTCGAGCTGGTCCTTCGGGTGCTTCGAGGCGGTGGTGGCCGACAGCACCATGGTGTCGTCGTCCAGGTAGGCCACGGCCGAGCCGGCGGCCTGGCGGGCCAGACGGCCCGTCTCGAAGCGGATCGTACGGGTGCCGAAGCTGCCGTTGTCGATCACGGCTTCGGCGTAGTGGGTCTCGTTCTCCACTATGGGGATTCTCCTCTTTCGTGCCCCCGGGCGTCTTCCCGGTGGCCGTCGGTGGAGGGGCGTCCCGCCGGGCCGGTCTTCGATCGAAGCCACCGGGACGTACGTGCTGCCCGGCGGCCACTACCGAGGACCGGCGCTGGTGGCGCTTAGGAGGACGCTCCCTCCGCATGCTCTATGGCGTTGTGTATGGGACCAGCCTACAAAGCTTCGGCCCCGCTCTCGCGCCCAGCGCGGTACCCCACGTACGCCAAGGGAGCGGCTCCCGTACGGGAACCGCTCCCTCTACGGCGTCTCAGCGGGCGCCGGCCGCACCGCGGCGGATGCCGAGGCGGTCGACGAGCGCGCGGAAGCGCTGGATGTCCTTCTTGGCCAGGTACTGCAGCAGGCGGCGGCGCTGGCCGACCAGGATCAGCAGACCACGACGGGAGTGGTGGTCGTGCTTGTGGGTCTTGAGGTGCTCGGTGAGGTCCGAGATGCGGCGCGAGAGCAGCGCAACCTGGACCTCGGGGGAGCCCGTGTCGCCCTCCTTGGTGCCGAACTCGGCGATGATCTGCTTCTTCGTCGCGACGTCGAGCGACATACGGTCTCCTTGTGTGTCGGTGCCTTCGAGCGCCCCTGGTCTGTGTCACAGGGGAATCTGCGATGACTCGAAAGGCGGGACGCGCCGCACGGGGGCAGACGCATCGGTTACACAGAGTACCACCCCGGGCCCGGTGCGATGTCCGGATCCGGGGTGGCGGGCACCACGTGTGAGCGGCGGGGCGGCGGGACCGCCCCGGACGGCGTGACGGCCGGTCTCAGCCGCTCGTCATGCCGCGGGCCTTGGCGTACAGGTCGAGGACGGCGAGGCAGATCGGGATCAGCGAGAGCAGCACCGCGGCCTCGGTCAGGTCCAGCATCCGGCCCCAGAAGGGGGTGACGCCCTTGTTCGGGACGATCAGGGCGATCGCCACCAGGAGGGCGGCGCCCAGCGCCACCGCGGCCGACAGCCACACGGTGCGGATGTCGAGCGAGGAGTGGTTGCCGCGCATCAGGTCGGTGAGGATCCCGGACGGCAGGTTGAGCGCGAGCCCGGCGACCAGCAGGCCGATCGTGACGACGCCCGCGACCATCAGCGTCACGACCTGCGAGGTGTACCGGAACAGCCGGGCGCGCATCAGCGTCGCCAGGCCCATCACGAGCGCGAGCAGCTGCGCCCAGGCGCTGTCGGAGAAGCCCAGTACGACGCCGGCGGAGCCGACGATCGCGGCGGAGCAGCCGGCGACCAGGCCGAGCAGCAGCTCGTGGCCGCGGCGGGCCTGGTTGGTGATGACCTCGAAGTCGACCGGCTCCTCCTCGCCCTGCCGCTCGGCGTCCCCGCGGTGCCGCATGGCGACCTGGTCGGGCGAGCGGAAGCCGATCGGCAGCCGCGCGAACCGCGCCGACCAGCCGGGCAGGAACCCGACCACGGCGATCATGACGACGGCCGTGACGGCGGCCGCCTCGCGCGGCGCGGCCTCGGTGAGGATCGCCACGAAGGTGGCGAGGGTGCCGACGCCCGCGGTGAAGGACGCCGCGACGAACGGGGCGTCACCCTGCGGCAGCAGCAGGACGAGCAGCACGGACGCGGTCAGCACCACGACGCAGCCGATGAGGAAGTGCAGCCGGCCCGGGCCCTCGCCCTTGTCGACACCCATCACGCCCGAGCCGGCGACCAGCAGCAGCGGCAGGGAGGCGAGGCCGAGGGCGACGGCGGAGTGCCGGTCGTCGTACACCCGGGCGCGCACGCCCGCCAGCGCGACCAGCACCAGGCCCGCGGCCCCGGCGAGCACACCGGGCAGGCCGTGCATGTCGTGCTCGGCCGGCTCGGAGAACCACAGCACGAAGGCCATGAGGACGAGCAGGACCACACCCGCGGTGAGCCCGACACCGCGCATCAGGGCGTCGTTCCAGCTGCGCCGGTCGGTCTGCACGGCGGCGGCGACCGCGTCGACCACATCGTCGAAGACGGCGGGCGGCAGCGAGTCGGCGAAGGGACGCAGGAGCAGCAACTCGCCGTCGTGAACGCGCTGTTCGGTCAGGGAAAGGGTGTCGTCGAGCACCCTTCCGTCCCTGCGGACCAAGTTGTACCCGGTGGGTGCGGCTTCTTCCGGGGTCTGGCCCGACAGGCGCAGGATCTCCGGATAGATGTCGGAGAGCGGCACGTCCTCCGGGAGTGCCACGTCGATCCGGCTGTTCGGCGCCGCCACCGTGACTCTGCAGAATCCGGTTGCTGAGACCGTGCTCACCTGGAGTTGTCCCCCTCGTCCGGCGGTGGGTGGTTTGGGGTGGCAGTGACGCGGCCGTCCAGGGTCGGACCCCCGTCCGCGCTGCGCGATCCGTCACCCTACCCCGTGCCCCAAGTCCCTTGCCCCCCACCCGACCCACTGCCTCGCGGCTGTCATGCCCAGTAGGATCGCCACCTGCCTGTGGTCCAACGCCCGGCCCCCGAAGGGCCGGTGCGCGACCGGGACGTGTCATACGGGGGACCGTCGCCACGGGGGCGGCCCGAAACTGCGATTCGCGTGAAGGACTGGTGCATCGGTGAGCGTGGTCGTCATCAAACGCCCGCCGCGGGTATACCCGCCGGAGGTGCCGAACGAGGAGGTACGGCTCGTCGCGCCGCCCGAACTGCCGCGCGGCGAGGACCAGGGCCTGCTGATGAACCTGCTGCCCATGCTCGGCATGGGCTCGTCGGCCGCCTTCTTCTTCCTGCCCACGGGGAGCGGGGGCTCCGGCGGGTTCATGAAGATCATGGGTGTGCTGATGATGGGCTCCACCCTCGCGATGGTGGTCGCCCAGATCGTCCGCTCCCGCAAGGGCCCCTCCGGCCAGATGGCCGAGGCCCGCCGCGACTACCTCAAGTACCTGGCGCAGGTGCGCCGCGGGGTCCGCAAGACCGCCCGCAAGCAGCGTGACGCACAGTATTACCTGCACCCCGCTCCCGAGCAGCTGTGGGCGCTGGTCGCCGAGGGCTCGCGGGTGTGGGAACGCCGCGCCTCCGACGCCGACTTCGCGCAGGTGCGGGTCGGGCTCGGCCCGCAGCAGCTGGCCACCCCGATCGTCGCGCCCGAGACCGCCCCGGTCGACGAACTGGAGCCGCTGACCGCGCACTCGATGCAGCAGTTCATCGCCGCGCACGGCTCGCTGGACAACCTGCCGCTGGCGGTGGGGCTGCGCTCCTTCTACCACGTGACGATCTCCGGCGACCCGGACACCGTCTACGGCCAGACCCGCTCCGTCGTCGGCCAGTTGTGCTCCCTGCACTCCCCCGAGGACCTGGTCGTCGCCGTGGTCGCGGCGCCCGGCGCCCAGTCGGAGTGGGAGTGGACGAAGTGGCTGCCGCACGCGCAGCACAAGGAGCAGGACGGCGCCGGTTCGCGCCGGCTGGTCTGCGGCGATCTCGGCGAGGCCGAGGAACTGCTCGCCGACGAGCTGGACGGCCGGCCGCGCTTCAACCGCGACGGCCAGACGGTCCTCGACCAGCCGCACGTGGTGATCGTGCTCGACGGCGGCGGCGTCCCCGCCGACTCGGTGATCGCCTCCGCCGAGGGCCTGCAGGGCGTGACGATCCTGGAGGTCGTGCCCGGGGAGCTCGACGAGATGCGCGGCTCGCTGTCCATCCAGGTCTGGCGCGACCAGCTCTACCTGGAGGCCGGCTCCGGCACCTTCGTCGGCACCCCGGACGTGCTGTCCCCCGTGCAGGCGGAGTCGCTGGCGCGGCAGCTGGCGCCGCTGCGCCTGGGCGCGGCCGACGCCGACGAGCCGCTGCTGGCGAACCTGGACTTCACCGACCTGATGGGGATCGGCGACGCGTCCTCGGTGGACGTCTCGCGGACCTGGCGGCCGCGGACCCTGCACGAGCGGCTGCGCGTGCCGATCGGCCTCGGCGAGACCGGCGAGGCGGTCATGCTGGACGTCAAGGAGGCCTCGCAGGAGGGCATGGGCCCGCACGGCCTGTGCGTCGGCGCCACCGGTTCCGGCAAGTCGGAGCTGCTGCGCACGCTGGTGCTGGGCCTGGCGGTCACCCACTCCTCGGAGACGCTGAACTTCGTCCTGGCGGACTTCAAGGGCGGCGCCACCTTCACCGGCATGGGCACCATGCCGCACGTGTCGGCGGTCATCACCAACCTCGCCGACGAGCTGACCCTCGTCGACCGCATGCGCGACTCCATCACCGGTGAGCTCACCCGCCGCCAGGAACTGCTGCGGCAGTCCGGCAACTACGCCAACATCACGGACTACGAGAAGGCCCGCGCGGCCGGGGCCGCGCTGGACCCGCTGCCCTCGCTCGTCCTGATCATCGACGAGTTCTCCGAACTGCTCGCCGCCAAGCCCGACTTCATCGAGATGTTCATCCAGATAGGCCGCATCGGCCGGTCGCTGGGTGTGCACATGCTGCTCGCCTCGCAGCGGCTGGAGGAGGGCAAGCTGCGCGGCCTGGACACCTTCCTGTCGTACCGCATCGGTCTGCGCACCTTCTCCGCCGCCGAGTCCCGCACGGCGATCGGCGTGCCGGACGCGTACCACCTGCCCAACGTGCCCGGCGCGGGCATCCTGAAGTACGGCACCGACACGATGGTGCAGTTCAAGGCCGCGTACGTCTCCGGCACCTACCGCGCGCCGGGCACGCGGACGGCGAATGGGGCCCGCATCGACCGCTCCCCCGTGCTGTTCACCGCGGCGCCGGTGCCGGTGCGCATCCTCACCGAGCCGGAACCGCAGGCGCGTCCGGGCGCAGTGGACGACGCGCTGGCCGACACCGTCCTCGACGTGATCGTGGGCCGCCTCGAAGGGCAGGGCCCGCCCGCCCACCAGGTGTGGCTGCCGCCGCTGGACGAGCCGTTCAGCGTCGACCAGGTGCTGCCGCCGCTGACGGTGAGCGCCGAACGCGGCCTGCACGCCGACGGCTACACGGCGACCGGCAAGCTCGCGGTCCCGGTCGGCCTGGTCGACAAGCCCTTCGAGCAGCGCCGCGACGTGATGTACGCCGACATGTCCGGCTCCGGCGGCCACGCGCTGGTCGTCGGCGGCCCCCAGTCCGGCAAGTCCACCCTGGTGCGCTCGCTCATCGCGTCCTTCGCGCTGACCCACACCCCGAAGGAGGTCCAGTTCTACGCGCTGGACTTCGGCGGCGGAGGCATGCTGGCGCTGGACGGGCTGGCGCACGTCGGCGGGGTCGCCTCGCGGCTGGACGCGGAGAAGGTCCGCCGCACGGTCGCCGAGGTGCACGGCATCCTCAACGCCCGCGAGGAGTTCTTCCGCAGCAACGTCGTCGACTCCATGAACACCTTCCGCTCCCGGCGGGCGGCGGGGCACTTCCCGGACCAGCCGTGGGGCGACGTGTTCCTGGTCATCGACGGCTGGGGCACGTTCAAGACCGACTACGAGCAGCTCGACCCGGTCATCAACGACATCGCCACCCGCGGCCTCGGCTTCGGCATCCACCTGGTCGTCACCGCCACCCGCTACACCGAGATCCGGCCCGCGCTGCGCGACCAGATCCTCAGCCGGCTGGAACTGCGGCTCGGCGACCCGATGGAGTCCGAGTTCGACCGCCGGCGCGCCGAGAACGTGCCGGTCGGCAAGCCGGGGCGCGGGCTGTCCCCGAAGAAGCTGGACTACCTGGCGGCGCTGCCGCGCATCGACGCCTCCTCCGCCGTGGAGGACCTGTCCGAGGGCATGGCGCAGTTCGTGGCCCAGGTCAACGCCAACTGGCCGGGGCCGGTCGCGCCGAAGGTGCGGATGCTGCCGACGATGCTCCCGGCGACCGAGCTCCCCAAGGGCGGCGACTTCTCCGACCGCGGCATCGCGATCGGCGTCGACGAGCTCACGCTCTCCCCGGTGTTCGTGGACTTCGAGACCGATCCGCTGATGGTGGTCTACGGCGAGAGCGAGTCCGGCAAGTCCTCGCTGCTGCGGCTGATCGCCAAGCAGGTCAGCGAGCGCTACGAGCCCGGCAAGGCGCTGTTCGTGGTCTCCGACTTCCGCCGGGCGCTGCTCGGTCAGGTGCCGGAGAGCCACATGTACAAGTACTGCGCCTCGGGCCCGCAGTTGCAGGAGGTCATGGAGTCGCTGGCCGGCTCGATGGGCCGCCGGATGCCCGGCCAGGACGTGACGCCGGAGCAGCTGCGCAACCGCAGCTGGTACACCGAGCCGGACGCGTGGGTCTTTGTCGACGACTACGACCTGGTCGCGACCTCCATGGGCAACCCGATGCAGGTGCTGATGGAGTACCTGCCGTTCGCCCGCGACCTGGGCCTGCGCATCATCCTGTCGCGCAGCACGTCGGGCGCCTCGCGGTCCTCCTTCGAGCCGTTCCTCACCCGGACGAAGGAACTCGGCGCGACCGGGATCGTCCTGTCCGGCGACCCGGGCGAGGGCCCCGTCTTCGGCAGCACCAAGGCGGTCAAGCTGCCGCCGGGGCGGGCGCAGTTCCTCACCCGGCGGCGCGGCAACCAGCTGATCCAGACCGGGTTCCTGCCGGAGAGCTGACGGCACGGGGCGGGGCGGGGACGGACCGGGTGTCCGTCCCCGCCCCGTTGCCGTGGGGAGGCCGTGGGCTGCCGGTCAGTCGCGCCGGGTGGGCGGGCGGTAGGCGGGCGGGACGTCGCGCGGGTCGGCGGCACCGGCGCCGTGCGCTTCGGGCGGGCCCTGCGCGTCCCGGTCGTCCCGCTCTTCGTCCCGGTCCTGCTGGTCCCGCTGGTCCTGCTGCTCGAACCACCGCGCGGCACGCTCACGCGCCTCGGCGCGCTCCTCGGGGGTCATCCGCTCGTCGTTCCGGCGCAGTTCGGCCATGCGGTCACCGACGGCTCCGCGCCAGACGTCGGAGTCCAGGGCCTCGCGCATGCCGAGACGGCCGTTCAGGACCTCGCGCGCCATGTCCTTCAGCGGGCCGGTCACCCTCGGGTTGTCCGCCAGCGTCCTGAGCGCCTTGTGCAGGCGGCGGGCCTGCTCCGGGTCGGCGGCGACCTCCATCAGCTCGGCGTCGCTGATCTCCTTGCTCATCGGCTCGGTGCCCCCGGTCGTGTGCGTCGCGAGAAGGGTGTGCGGGCCATCGTGCCACTCCCCGGCACAGGACGGCGACGTACCTCAGGAGGTACCGGGCGACGGCACGAAGGACGCGTCGATGACGCAGAAGCGGTTGCCCTCGGTGTCGGCGAGCACGACGAAGTCGGGGTCCGGCGGGTACAGGTCCCAGTCGACGCGCCCGGCCCCGAGGGCGACCAGCCGCTCGACCTGTGCCGCCTGATCGGCGGCGTCCTCGGCGTACAGGTCGAGGTGGACCCGCGGGTGCTCCTGGACGGGGGTGGCGCTGCGGCCCACGGCGATGCCGGGGCCCGCGCCGCCCTCGGCGGGGACCAGCACCGCCCAGTCGTCCCCGACGTCCCCGTCCCGCGGCACGTACCCGAGTGCGGCACCCCAGAAGGCCGCGGCCCGGTGCACGTCCGCGGCTCCCAGCACGATGGTTCCCAGGCTCAGCATGCCTCGATGATGGCAGCACCCACCGACACCGCCCCTGCCGCGAAGCCTGCTGCGAGGATGGGCACATGACCCGTATCCGCGTCGACGTGGCCCACACCGCCGACCTGGACGGCGCCGTCCTGGACGCGGCACGCGCCCTGCTCGTCGAGGCCTTCGACGGCGGCCTGGACGCCGCGGACTGGGAGCACTCCCTCGGCGGCCTGCACACCCTGGTGTGGGAGGGCGCGGAGCTGATCGGGCACGCCGCCCTCGTGCAGCGCCGTGTGCTGCACCGCGGACGTGCCCTGCGGGCCGGTTACGTCGAGGGGGTGGGCGTGCGCGCGGACCGCCGCGGGCGCGGTCACGGCGCCGCCCTGATGGACGCGCTGGAACGCCGGCTGCGCCGCGCGTACGACCTGGGCGCGCTGGCCGCCGCCGACGGCGCCGGAGGCTTCTACGCGGCCCGCGGCTGGCGGCCGTGGCGGGGACCCACCTCCGTGCTCACGCCGTCGGGGGTCCGGCGCACCCCGGAGGACGACGACTGCGTGTACGTGTTCCCGGTGGCCGCGCCGCTCGACCTCGACGGCGGCCTCGTGTGCGACTGGCGGGACGGCGACGCCTGGTAGGCCCGGCAGCCGGTCCGCCGGTCGGCCGCCGCGTCAGCCGGCGGGGGTGAGCTCCAGCCGCCAGTCGTTGCAGCGGATCGGATGGCCGGCGGGGTACTCGAAGTCGCACTCCTCGACGAGCGTGAAGCCGAGTCTGCGGCAGATCGCGTTCGACGCGGGGTTGTCCACCTTCGGGTACGCGTGCAGGGACCGCGGCCCGTCCCCGGCCGACGCCGCCTCCGTCGCCAGCCCGATGATCTCGCGTCCCGCCGCCACGGCAATGCCGCGCCCCTGGTACTCCGGCAGGACGCTCCAGCCCGTCTCGTACACCGTCTCCCCCCGCCAGGTCCGCTCCCAGTAGCCGATGGTGCCCGCCGGTTCGCCCGTGGGCGACAGCACGATGCGGAACATCCCCCCGCCGCCGTGCCGCTCCAGATACCGCGCGTGCCGGGCCCGCAGTTGCTCCTCGCTCTCCGGGCCCCCCAGGTGCGCCATCATCTCGGGCGCGTTCGTGCGCCGCAGCAGGGCGAGATCGTCCTGCCCCCACGCTTCGATCCTCACCTCGACGGTCATGCCCCGGCTCCTCTCCTCGCTCCTGCCGATGAGATCACGAGGGTCGGACATCGGGGCGGGCCGACCGATGAGTCCGGGGCCCGCCGCCGGTCTGCCCCCTCGTGAGAAGGAGTGCGCCGCACACGCTCCGCCGCCGTACCGAGGAAGGCATGCCTCCATGAACGACATCACCGTCACCCGGGTCTTCGACGCGCCGCTCGCCAAGGTCTGGAAGGTGTGGACCGAGCGCGAGTACTTCGCCCAGTGGTTCGGCGCCCCGCTGCCGACGGTCGTCAGCGACGTCCGCACCGGCGGCACATGGAGCGCCACCGTCACCACCCCCCAGGGCGACATGCCGCTGGGCGGCACCTACCGCGAGGTCGTACGGCAGGAGCGGCTGGTGTGGACGATGGGCGGCCCCGACGGCGCCGAGGTCGTCATGGACGCCGCGTTCACCGACCACGGCGACAAGACCGAGGTCGTCTATTGCCAGCCCGACGTCCCCGCCGAGCACTTCGCCCGGACCGAGGCGGGCGTCCACCACATCCTCGACAGCTTCGCCTCCGTCCTGGCGAGGGCATGACGGCAGGACGGAGCCCGCGACCGTGACGACCACAACCTACGCCCTGATCCCCGGAGCGGGCGGCGACAGCGCCTGGTACTGGCAGCTCGTGGTGCCGGAGCTGCGCCGCCGCGGCCACGAGGCCCTGGCGGTCGAACTCCCCACGGACGACGACACGGCGGGGCTGGAGGAGTACGCGGACGCGGTCGCCGCCGCCGTGGGCGACCGCGAGCACCTGGTGCTGGTCGCCCAGTCGATGGGCGGGTTCACCGCGCCCCTGGCCTGCGAGCGTCTGGGCGACCGGGTCGAACTGCTCGTCCTGGTCAACGCGATGATCCCGGCCCCCGGGGAGACCGCGGGGGACTGGTGGGCGAACACGGGCCAGCCCGGGGCCCGGCGGGCGCTCGACCTCGCCGAGGGCCGCCCGCCGGACGCGGACTTCGACCCCCTGGTGACCTTCTTCCACGACCTGCCGCGGCCCCTGGTGGAAGCGGCCCTCGCCCGGGAGCCCCGCCAGTCCGACACCCCGTTCGGCGTCCCCTTCCCGCTGCCGGCCTGGCCGGACGTGCCCACCCGTGTCGTCGCCGGCCGCGACGACCGGCTCTTCCCCGAGGAGTTCCAGCGACGCGTCGCCCGCGAACGCCTCGGCGTGGAGGCGGACGTCCTGCCCGGCGGCCACCTGGTGGCACTGAGCAACCCGGCGGGCCTGGCGGAGCTGCTCGTGGGCCACCGGACACCTTGACGCGGTCCACAACGCGACCGCGGGGCACCCGGGCCTCTCCGGGGCCCTGCGGCTCCCGCCGGCCGCCTGGTGACCGGGACCGGCGCTGCGGCTCACATCGGCAGGTGCTTGGTGAGGGTCATGACGGCGAACAGCAGCACGAGTCCGCCGCAGCTCCAGCCCGCATGCCGCAGCCGCCGGCCGCGCCATGCGAGCCACGCGGACAAGGAGACGAGCAGGGCGGCGATCAGGCCCGCGGGCGAGAAGTCACCTGCCACCGCAGTACCGACGAACACCGCCCAGAGCCCGAGCGCGAACACGGCTCCCGACGTCAGACCGACCCCACCGAGAAATGCACCGGCACTGCTGCCCGCGTCACGCTCGGCCACGTCCGATTCCGGCTCCGGCTCGGGTTCGGGTTCCGGGAACACTCGGCCTCCTACCGTGCGTCACGCTGCGCCTGGGCGAAGCGCAGGGCTTCCGCCTCGTGCTCCGCCCTCTCCTGGGGGCTCATCTCGGCCCACGTCCGGCGGAAGGCACGCACGCGCTCCCCGAGGGCCTCCGCGTAGGCGGGAATCCGCAGGGCTTCGCGCAACCCGACCCGGCCGGCCAGCACTTCGGCCGCCATCTCCTGCAGGACGGGGTCCCCCGCGCCGCCCTTCGCGAGACGGCGGAGCTGTTCGCGGAGGACCCTTGCGCGCACGGGATCGACCGCCGGCCCGAGCAGTTCCGCTTCGCCGACCTCGAAGGCGTCTTCTTCCCTCCGCACACGTCACCTCTGTCCCGGCAGGGCAGGCCCCACTGCGGGATTGTCGTAGGCCGCCCCGGGAAGCGGGACGTCGTGGAACGCGGTGGCGAGACCGCCACCCGCCTGCTCGACGGCCCCGAGGGCGGCGTTCACCAGGCGCTGTGCGGCGTTCACCGCCTGGGTCGCCTCGCCCCAGAGTTCGACGATGCGCGCGATCTCGAGGGCCGCCGCTCCGTACCCGACGGCGGCGCCCCAGCCCGTCCAGGAGGTCATGGTGCCCGCCGCGGCCGAGATCGCCGCCATGGCAGCGGCGTCGGCGATGCCGCTGAGGACCGCGCCGACGGCCTCCGCGGCGGACCAGACGCCGTGGGAGATCACCTTGTACTGGGTCCCGAGGGCGTCGAGTTCGGCCTGCAGGCCGTCGCAGCGCCCGGCGATGCCGTCGAAGTAGGCGCGGGCGGCGTCGGCCGCGTTGCCGTCCCAGGTGCTGTCGACGCAGTCCCTGCCGGCACCGATGTTCCTGGAGACGTCGCCGAGTGTGCTGCCGAGCCGTTCCCACACCTGGGCGCACTTGGCGTAGGTCTCCCAGTCGCCGGCGAAGTACTCCTTGGCCTCGTCCATGGGTTGGAAGCCGAGGGCGACGTCGCAGATCTCCGCCATCCAGAAGGCGGGGCTGATGAGGTCGCCGGCCTGGTTGAGCACTTCGAGCGGGCTGTGGAACTCAGCGGGCGCACCGGGCGCCACGAGGTGCCGTGCCGGTTCCACGACGTCGGCAGGACCCATCACGTGCCGCCCCGGTGTCCGGCCGCGGGCCGCAAGGCGTCAACCCGCGCGGCCTCCGCCCGGTCGGTCACGCGGTAGTACGCGGCGGACCTGGTCAGTTCCGCGGCCGACGCCTCCAGCAGGGTGCGCAACTTCTCGCAGGTGGCCGCCATGTCCCGCAGCACGGTGCCGTGGACGTCGAACACCTGGCTGCACAGGCCCTGGGCGGATTCGGCGACCGTACCGTGGCGCCTCAGATAGGCCCCGCCCTCCGCCACATCGCCCGCGGCCCTGTCGATCAGGCGTCCGTACCCCTCGAGGTCCTCCGGGCAGACCTTGAACACCACATGCCCTCCCGCCCGGACCGCGGGTCGTCGCGGCCGTCGTCGATTCCACCGCGCACAACGACAGCCGGTACGGCGGGACACTGCCGCGCGAACCGATCCACCGGGCGAATCGGTCCTGCACGCAGCATCGGGGCACGGGCTTGACGGCCCGCGTCACGACGGGAGCGGATCGCTCCCCGGGCGAACGCTCCCCGGACGAAGGACGACCCGGGCACAGGCGCCCGGAACGAGCACCGCGCCGCGTACGGTCAGGCGCGGGGCGCGGCGCGCAGCACCAGCCACACGGGCAGGTCCTCGGTGCCCTTCCGGTCCGGGGTCCAGCCGAGTTCCCGCGCGACCGCGAGGGCGCGCGCGGCGCCGATCTGCCGGAAGTAGCTGTCGTCGATCTCGACCCGGCCGTCGCGGTGGCGCCACACCGTCCCGCTGCTCTGCCGGCCCAGGAGGATCGGCGCGCGGCCGTCGAGCAGCGCGCGGAACTGGTCCTCCAGCCACGGCAGATCGCCGGAGCACTCGCGGCGCATCCGCTTGCGGTTGAGCCACATCCGGCGCCGCCACCGGAAGCGGCGGCCGCTTCCCGGCGGTGCCGGCACGTCGATGTCCCAGACGAAGGCGAGCGGGAAGAAGACCGTGAAGTAGCCCACCACCAGCAGGAGGTAGGGCAGGAGCCAGACCGCCGCCAGACAGGGGAACCACACCCACTGCAGCGTGTAGCGCAGCCGCGCGCCCGCCAGGGACTTCGGGGACCGGACCGCGGTGCGGGGGTCGGTGTGCATCACATTCATTGGGGCAAACCTGTCCGGTCTCTGCTCATCCGAAGGGATTGGCTCGGGAAATGCCGTCCAAGACCCTACCGGCCGTCTCTCGGGCGTGGTCGATCGATTCATGGACCTTGTCGGACGCGTACTGCACGTCATCCGTCACCAGGCGCACGCCTTCGGTGTACAGGCCCTTGGCCCCGGTGATCGCCTCGTAGCCGCGCGCCGTCCAGGAACGCGGGTCGACATAGTGCCGCACCACATTGCCGGCGTCGTCCATCACGGGCTTGACGGAGTCGGCGATGGCCGGGATACGCCCGAGCGGGGTGTGTTCGACGAGCTTCGGTACCACCTGGTCGAGGGCGCTCCCGAGCCGGCCGCTGGCCGCGCGGTACAGCGTCGAGTCGCCGAACTCCTTCGCCACGGCGATCTGGAAGCGCTCCTTGAACGTGTCGGCGGTGATCTTGACCGCGTCGACCTTGCCGCCGATGATGCCCAGCGAGCGCATGCCCTCGCGCTCCGCGTAGTTCCAGGCGCTCCCGCCGACCGAGGCGACGATGTCGTCGGCGCGCTTGAAGGCGTCGGCCGCCTTCGACCCCATCTGCAGCACGTTCGAGGGGATCGAGACCCCCTTGAAGGCGCCCTTGAGCACCTTGCCGCCGCGCGCGAGGTCCCCGAAGGGGATGAAGCCCGCGATGTCGAGCCCGATGTCCGTCCACGAGCCCTTCTTGGAGCCCGCCGCCCAGCCCGCGGCGTGGAAGGCGAGCGCCCCGCCGTTCAGGACCATGCCGATGGCCTCGAAGACGACAGCGCCGATCACGGTCTCCGAGAAGACGACCGCGAGCACGTCGCAGGCGGCACTCGCGTACCCGAGCCAGTCGCCGATCTTGTAGAGGGTGTCGGCGTGCTCCTTCATCCACGCCCAGACGTCCCCGGCAAGCTCCTTGATCTTGTCGCCCAGACCCTTGAGGGCGTCCATGAAGCGGTCGAAGAGACCGGGCTCGTCGGGCGCGCGTTCGGCGGCCTTGCGGACCGCGGACGCCGCGGTACGCGCCGCCTTCTCGTGCTCACCGAGCAGATCCTGCGCCTTCTTGATGACGGCGCTGAGGTCGCCGGTCGCGTCGTTGACCCTCTTGACCGCGAAGTCCAGGCGCTGTTGTGCGTTCTGCAGGGCGGCATCGGTGTCGAAGGTCTGCCCCGCCAGCTTCAGGTCCGGATCGCCCTCGGCCGCCTTGAGAACGCGGCGCGCCTCGGCGGCCTCCGTCTCGTAACGGGCGGCGAGCGTCTGGAAGTCCACGAGCTGCGCCTGCCACTGGTGCAGGCTGTGCGCGGCGTCGATGAGCGAGCCGTAGCCGTCGTTCAGGTACTTCGGCAGCTCACCGACCTTCTGCGCGAAGCCGGCTGCGGCATCGCCCTCCCAGATCCCGTCGCTTCGGCCCAACCGGGTGAGGGTGGAGTGCGCCTGGTGCAGTTCGTTGCCGACCTTGCTCAACGTGGTGACAAGGCGCTCCACGGAGGCGGGTATGCCCGGTGCCGGATCGAAGCCCAGGGCCTCGTAGGTCATGGTGCTCATGGTGTGCGGATCCTCCCTGGGCGCTCAGCCGAACGTACGGGGCTTCGGGGCGGACCCCGCAGCGACGGGCGCGTCGTCGGCGCCGAAGGTCACGGTGTCGGCGATGTCCGCGAGGACCGCCTGGTACATGAAGAGGTCCTGCACGTCGGAGGTGCTGAGGCAGAGCAGCAGCACCTTGTCCTCGTCCGGGAACGGCACCCAGACCTCGACCCGGACGAAGAACCGCTCGACAACGCCTTCTTCGGCGTTCGCACCCCCGTCGCGCTCCCATACGGCGCGACTGCCCCCCACCCGTACGACGGCGGGTCCGGCAGGCAGCGCTATCAGCTGGACGGTGCCCTCTTCGCCGGCCTCGCGCGCCAGCAGTTCGGCGATGCCCGCGGCCGCCAGCCCCGGATCCGGCACGTCCAGCTCGCGCACGCTCACCAGCAGGCTGCAACGGCTCACCCGTTCGGGGGGCGTCGCGCCGTCCGAGGTACCGCCGATGGGGAAGACACCCAACGCGTTGTAGACGGCGCCCTCTTCGGCGAGCTGCCGGGAGTTGGCCGCGTACATCGCCTTCATCAGCATGCGGAGCGGTTCCAGCTCCTCCGCGTCACCCCAGTAGTCGCGGGCGAAGGCGCGCATCTGCTCGTCGAAGGGGTCGTCCTCGACACCGAGGCCGAGGGGTATCTCGTGGAAGTCCTGCTGCACCTGGAATCGGAACGCCGGTATCGGCACCGGCGCTGTCCCGGTGGCGGCCGTCACTGGGCGCCGCCCTTGCCGGCGCTTGCGGTGCTTCCGCCGTTCCCGCCGTTCGCGCCGTTCCCGGACGTGAAGGACGCGGCGATCTGCTGCTCCAGGGTCGCGTACACCTGATGCGTCGCCTTGAGCCCCTCCGTGATCCCGCCCGTCGCGTCCGCGATCAGCCCGATCCCGTACCCCCAGGCGTCCTGGAACTCGTCGCAGGCCGCCTCCAGATCGGCGAAGCCGGAGCCCTTCGGGCCGATGTCCTTCAGGACCTTCATCGCCGAGCGCATCTCGTCGGCACAGTTCCCCAACTGCGTACCGAGATCAGCGAGCGCGTCGAGTTCCACCTTGTAGTAACCGGCCATGGCCGATGTCGTCTCCCCGTTGAATGTGTCGGACGTGCGAGCGGCTGTGCGTTACTGGCGCCCCGAACCCCACGACGAGGGCGGCGGCGTCTGCTGCTGCTGCCCCCCGTACGGGTTGTTCTGGGCGTACGGATTGACCTGCTGCTGCGGCGGCTGCGGACCGCCGTACGGCTGATACACGCCGCCGGGCGCACCGGGACCGCCCGGACGGTCGTTGCCGCCGCCCTTGTTGCGGCGGGCGATCCTGACGATCACGAAGACGATCAGAGCGAGGACGAGGAGGCCGACCAGGCCGATCGCACTGAGGGCGATGACCTGCTTGCGGTCGGCCGCCGCCTGCTCGTCGTCGCTCATGGCACCGCCGGTGGCGTTCGGCGCGGTGGCCGACGGGTCGGGCGTGGCCCCTTGGCCGCCGTCGTTCTGCCCCGTCTTCAGCGACTCCGGCACGGCCAGCGGACCGTACGTGGGCCCGGCGGGGATGTCCCGGGTGAGGGCGGCCAGGGGCTGGATGAAGCCGTAGCCGTAGTGCTCGTCCGGGAGAGCGAGGCCCTTGGCCGACGCGGGGAGCCCGGCGGTCCTGGTCAGGCGGTTGACGATCTGACCTGCGGTCAGATCCGGGAACTTGGCGCGCAGGAGCGCGGCGGCCGCGGAGACGAACGCCGTGGAATCGGATGTGCCGGTGCCGGACCGGTAAGCGGTGTCGGACTTCGTTCCCGCAGCGAGGATGAACGTCGCGGGCGCCGTCAGGAGCAATTGCGGGCCGTAGTTCGAGTTCTCCCAGATTTGCGTGTCGTTCTTCACGCCGCCGACAGCCACTGCGCCCGGATAGCCGGCCGGGTAGCCCGTTTCGGAGCCGTCGTTACCCGCACCGGCCACGACCAGGACGTTCTTCTGAAGCGCGTAGGCGATCGCCTCCGCCTCCGCGTCCAGCCTCGACGACCCCTCTGACGAGATGTTGATGACCGACGCGCCGTGATCAACGGCGTACCGGATCGATGAGGCGAAACCACCCGTGCTGCCACCGTCATCGCGGATGTCAAGGATCTTGGCCTCGGGAGCGAGCCCCATGATGCCCTCCGAGGAATCAGGGCCGTGGCCGTGACCGGCAATGACCGAAGCCATCTCCGTGCCATGTGACTCATTGGGGCCGGGGTCGGTGGAGCCCCCATCCATGAAGTCCTTGCCCTCGATCACATTTCCCTTGAGATCGACATGGTTCGCGTTCACCCCGGAGTCGATGACGGCTACGGTCACCCCCTTGCCCCGCGTGATCTTCCAGATGGCTTCTGCGTCGAAGGCGACGAGAGGCCACTGCTTGTCCCTGACGTCGTCAGCCGCCGCCACCGGCGCCGAAGCGAAGATCAGGGCACTTGCGAGCGCCGCCCCACCTGCGATCCGCAGCATTCGCGCGAGAGCCACCTGAACGTCCTTTCCTGGGCAGGTCGGAGGCACAGCCAACAGCCGTACCCCCGAGCCTTTCTACATCGTGCGGTGGACCAATTGGTTACTCGATGACCCGAGGAGCGTTGTTGCGCTCGGGTGTCCAGGTCTCCTCGTCCTCGACCAGATAGTCGGGACGCTCGCCGTCGCGCCGCTCTTCCTCTTCCGCCCGATCGGTCTGGCCGCGGCCCATCATGCGGTTCGCGCCCTTGCCGACGTTGCTCCCGCCCGCGCCCGTGGCGCCGCGGCTCTTGTGCAGGCCCGAACCGCCCGGCGTGCCTCGGGTGCCGGACCCGGTGCCCTTGGCCGCTCCCACAACGCCGCCACCGCGACGGGCAAGGCTGCCCCCTCGTCCTGCGGTGGCACCGCCCCGGCCGCCTGCCCCAGCGCCCGCACCGCCTGCGCCGGGCATGCCACCTCGGCCGGCCGCGCCCGCGCGCCCCGCACCTCCGGCGCCGGAAGCAGGGGCCTTGCCACCGCGTCCGCCAAGGCCGCCCAAGGCGCCCGGAAGACCGGCACCGGCGCCGCCGACACCCGCGGTACCACCGGCTCCGGGGGCACCGACTCCACCGACGCCGCCACCGATGCCGGCGGTGCCTCCGCCGTACCCACCGGTGCCGGTCGTACCCCCGGCGATGCCGTCGATGGCCGTACCGACCTGAGGCTTCGTACTCGAAGGCGGCTTCTGCACCCCACCGGTGATGCCGCCTTCCCGGGGTGACTTCACCTCCTTGACCGGCGTCACCGTGCCGGTCGAGGTCCGACCCGTCGGGCGACGTGAGGACTCCGTGCTCGGCTGGGTGATTTCCGGAGGCAGCATCACCGGAACGGGCGCGACCCCGCCCGGATCCCCCGGGTAGTCATCACTGTCGTTGACCCGGCCCTTGGGCGGCGGCTTGACGGTCCACGTCCCCATCGCACGCGACTGCGCGTTGTACCCCGCGCCCAGCTGCTCCATCTTCACAGCCATTTCGAGCTGCGCTTCCTTGCCCGCCGACAGCGAGCCGCGGCTGCGGTCGAGCGCGGACTGCGTGTCCACCCCGTTCGCGAGGTCGGTGTGCAGCTGCGCGTCGCTGCGGTCGAAGCCGTCGCCGAGGGCGTCGCCCCAGCTGGACAGGGTGCCGGGCTTCTCCATCGCGTCGACCTGCGGCTTGATGGTCTTGAGCACGGACGCCGCGTTGGTCATCGCCTGCGAGGTGTACTTGGCGTACGTGGAGCAGTCGGTGATCATCTTGCTGATCACCGTGGCCTGCGCGCGGAACCCCTCCGCCGCGGCGCCGTCCCAGTGCTGGGTGATGTGCTCGACGGCGGCGTCGAAGACGGCCTTGGCGCTGCCGGATCCGGTGACCAGCTGGTCGTGCACCTGGAGCCAGCCCTGGGCGCAGGACTCGACCTCCACGTGGTCGGCGTTGGCGAGCATGGCCTTCATCTGGTCCATGTTCTTCGTGCCGGCGAAGTTCGTGGTGTGCTCCCCGGCGTAGCACTGCGTCGGGGCCTGGTACTCGTAGTAAGTTCCCTCGTCAGCCATGATGCGTGTCCCCCTTTGCGACCGGCACGACGATCATCGATCCGCGCTTGATGTGTTCACTTGCCGCTGCCGGACATGCCGCCCTGCGCGTCGTATTCGGCGTCCGAGTAATGGCCGTGCACCTTCTTGGTCTTGCCACCGAAGTCGTTCATGACGCCGTGGATGTAGGCCACAACCGACTCGATGTGCGTCTTCATCTCCTCGTGCGCACGAGCGAGTTGATCGGCTTCCTCGAATGCCGATCCGAGCGCGCCGGGCGGCAGGTAGGTGTCGTTCTTCGCGCAGACGTTGGCAACGCCCAATTGGCTGATCACCCCGTTGAGCTTGGTGATCGTGTCCTCCAGCTCACTGAGATCGACCTTGTACTGGTCAGTCATCGTGTCGCTCCCCGTTCCTGCTCATGTGTGGATCCCTCGCTTGCGACGCCAGTCGCCGAGGACGACCCCGCCTCCCACCAGCAGGGCAATGCCCCCGGCCGCGCCGCCGACCGTGTAGACGGCGTAGCGCTCGATGCGTTGCTCGGGGCTCTCGCCGAGGACGACGGTGGCGGCCTCGATCTTCTCGTGGCCACCGGGGTTGACGACCGGGTCGGGCGTCGGGGCGGCCTGGGGGGTGGTCGCGTCGTCGTTGACCGCGGCGACCGGGTCGACGACGCCCCAGCCGACGAAGTCGTCGCGGCCGGGCTTGCCGCGGTCGGCGGTCTGCTCGATCTGGGTGATCACCTGGCGGTAGGTCCAGTCGGGGTGCTTGGCCCGGATGAGGGCAGCGACGCCGGAGACGTACGGGGCGGAGAAGCTGGTGCCCTGGTCGATGCAGTGGCCGCCGTAGGGAACGGTGGAGACCATGTCGACGCCGGGGGCCGCGACGCCCACGAAGGGGCCCGGCTGGGAGAAGTTGGCGCGGGCGTTGTCGCGGTCGGAGGCGCCGACGGCGAGGACGCCGTCGTAGGAGGCGGGGTAGGTCGGCTTGACCTTGCCGTCGGCGCCGTCGTTGCCCGCGGAGGCGACGATGAGGACGTCCTGGTCCTTCGCGTACTCGACGGCCTGCTCCAGGGCCGAGTCGGGCGGCATCCTGGAGGCGGTGTCCTGGGAGATGTTGATGACCTTGGCGCCGCTGTCCACCGCGTAGCGGATCGCCTTGGTCATCGTCCTGACCGTGCCGCCGCCCTGGTTGTCGTTCTGCCGGATGGCGAGGATCGAGGCGCGCGGGGCGATGCCGACGAAACCGGTGTCCGGGGCGGGTCGGGCGGCGATGATGCCGGCGACCTTGGTGCCGTGGCCGACGTCGTCCTTGGTGCCGTCGCCGTTGCGGTCGAAGACGTCCAGTCCCGCGTGCTTCTTGCCGGCGCCGCTGCCGATCTCGCGGGTGACGGCCGTGGCGAGCTGCTTGTTCTGGTCGTCCACGCCGGTGTCGATGACGGCGACGACGACGCCGAGGCCCTGGGTGTCCTGCCAGAGCTGGTCCAGGACGATGCGCTGCAGCGACCACGGTGTGCCCGCGATGGGGTCGGACGGGAACGAGCACTGGGTGTCGTCGATCTGGAAGCGCTCCCCCAGGCCGCCGTCGTCCGCGAGGACGGTCCGCGCGCCGTCGGCCGGGGCGTCCACCGCGGGGGCGGCACCGGCGGCGGGCGCGGCAGCCGGTGGGCCGAAGGCGGTGATCGCCGCGGCTGCGGCGAGTGCGGCGGTGCGCCTCACGGCGTGCGATCCCACTGGTGTTCCGTCCTCCCGTTGTGTGCGGTTCGTGGGCCGAACCGCCGATGAGGGCGAGCACGTACGTCGTCCGTACCGCCCGCCCTCATCGCGTGTGACGCGGCCTGGCGCGCGCCATCAGCCCCAGATCTGCCGGTTCTTGTTCTCGGTGTCCTGGTAGTTCTGCGCGGCGGTGTCGAGGGCGCGGGCGATGGCCTCCAGCGTCTGGTGCATGGAGGCGGCGCGCTGGTCCCACTCGGTCTGCTTGGCGCGGTAGGCCTCCTGCGCCGAGCCCTCCCACGTGGCGGCGATCTTCTTGACGCCGGCCTCGAGGTCGTCCAGCTGGCGCTTGATGTTGTTGGCCGTCGTACGGACGTCCGTCGCGGCCTGGGAGATGGTCTGGAAGTTGACCAGGATCTGCCCGGACATGTGATGTCTCCTCAGATGTTGGATTCGGACGGGAACGGCAGCTGCGGCGTGCGCGGCCGCGCGCCCGTGACGGGCGGCGGGCAGCGGCGCACGGAGCCGGTCATCCGAACGGGTTGCCACCCTGGCCCGAGATGCTCTGGATGGACGCGCGCTGCTCCTCCTCGGAGGCGGAGTAGTTCCGGGTGCTCGCGTCGACGGCTTCCTTGATGTCGCCCAGGATCTGGTTGATCTTGTTGGCGTCCTGGTTCACCTGCGTCTGCAGGTTGTTGTACGCCGTGGCGGCGGAGCCCTTCCAGCCCGAGGTGATCGTGTCGATCACGGTCTGGAGGCGGCGAATCTCGCCCTGGATCGAGGAGTTGACCGTGGAGATACGGCTGCTGAAGGCAACCATCTCCTCCTCGGTCATGGTGAACTGCTGTCCAGCCATGTGTGGAGTCCCCCATGAGACGTAGAAGATCCGGTATGCGATCGGCGACGGTTGAGTGTCGCCGGTCTTCAACTCTAGCCAATACCCACGACAGGGCGAACAGATAACCGGTTCCGTATCGGGATCCTGACCGTCATCACCAAACCCTCACGTTACTGCGGGCGTTGAAGGGCGACGACGGTATTGTTCCGGTCTTGATCAGGAACCCTGTGCCTGTTTCGCGGCGCCTTCGTCGAGGGTCGGACCGGTCGCCAGAAGATCGGACCAGATCTTCGGCACGGGCACCGGGGAGTTCTTCCCGTACCCCAATTTGGTCTGGACGACACCGACTTCCGCGTCCTGTTTCGCGGCGCCGCCCGCATCGCTGTCGCCCGTCGTCGGCACCGAGTAGCGCAGACCGGTGTCGGTGACGAGGTAGATGGACCCGATGCGCTTGTCGGTGCCGTCGTACGCCTTGTAGAACAGGCCGCTGCCAGGGGAGACGTAGGTGTTCGTACCGCTCTGCGCCACGTCCCGGGGGAACTTGCGGCCCGCCCACATCGTCATCGACGGCTGCTGGGTGAGCCTGTCGTCGCCGCCGCCGTACACGCTGCACGCCACCCGGCGGCCGGTGTCCGCGTCCTGGGTGTTGGCCTGGGTGACCGCCTTCTCGGGCCAGCCGAGGTTGTTCAGATACGTCTCGCTCGCCTGCGCCGAGGCGACCTCGCCGATGCCGACGGACGCGGGCTGCGGCGAACCGGTGTAGAACGACGCCGCCTGCGGGATGTTGAGCAGCAGCTTCGCCACGAAGTCCGTGACCCGCACGACGCGGTCCTTCTGCACCACGTACTGGTCGTTGTTGGCCTTGAGGACCAGGCCGACCTTCGCGTGCTCCGGACTCAGTCCGGGGGCGGTGGACGGGGCGCCGAGGTCGGCGACGGGCGGGAAGTACAGGGCGCCGTTCCTGCTGTTGAGCGTCGACAGGAAGGCGGCGTCCACCTTCTGCGGCTGCGCGGAGGCACCGAAGACGACCTGGCGCAGGAGGTTCACGACGACCGGGTCCTGCCGGCCGGCCGGGTCGCCCAGCAGATAGGCGTTGCCCTTGTCGGTCACCAGGTACTGCGCGCCGCCGGGCACCTCGATGTACATGGCCTCGTCGTCGCGCAGCCGGTTGCGTCCGCCGACGAGCGCCGCCTCCTTGGGCTTCTGCTGGTTGATGACGAACACCGCGCGCTGCGTCGCCTCGTTCGTGCCGCCGCCCGGGGACTCGCACAGCGCCCAGGTCTTGGCCCTGCCCGCGTCGTCGGCGCCCGGCAGCCGGTCGGGGGCGTACGGGATGCCGATCGTGGTGCCCAGCGTCATCCCGCTGTTGTCCAGCACCGATTCCTTGACCTTGATGACCCCGAACTTCTCCGGGTCCAGGAGCAGCCGGGCGGAGGCGAGGTTGAGGACGGGGTGCAACTGCGGCTCGCCGTCGGTCTTCAGTACCACGTAGCGCGTGGTCGACTCGTCGCCGACGATGACCTTCTCGGCCGGCTTGTTCCAGCCGGTCGGCGCGGAGGGCTTGAGTATGCCCCAGAAGCCGAAGGCGACAACGATCAGCAGGGCCACGACGAGGCTCGGGGCGACGGTCCTGAGCGGACGCGGGGCCGCTTCCTCCGAACCGTGCGGCGAGGGCTGGAGAAACGCGGCCACCGTGCGCTTGCGCGCGAACGAGTAGGCGTTCAGCTCATCCCTGCGTGTCGCCATCCCTGCGTCAACTCCCCGTTGTTCGCTGCTGTGTCGGCGTGCCCGGCGCCGGGGCCCGCACCGCCGCGACGACGGCGGGGGCCGATGGGACCCCTACTATGCCGTGTGACGATCGCACCGTACGGTACGGGGTAGGGTGATCGGCCCGCCAGCCGCTGCCGGCGGCGTCCCGTGGGACGACCGGGGCCCGGGGCCCCGATGCGCACGCGGAGCGGCGGAGCAGACGTACGAACGGAAGCAGAAGGGTTGTACGGGGGATGACCACCGCGACCAGGTCCGGGCGCACGTCCGGGAGCCAGCCACCGTCCGCCCACGGCGGGCCGCCCGGGATGCCGGGCGACGCCACCCGCGCCCCGCGGGGCCGGTCCGCGGCCCCGGTGACGACCCGCCGGCCGGGCGGCATAGGCCCGGTCCGGGTGCAGCAACTCGTGCTGATTGAGCTGGCGTTCGCGCTCGTGCTGGGCGGCTGGCTGATCCACAGGGTGATGGGGCCGGTCGTGGCGGCCGCCGTCGCCCTCCCCCTGGTGCTCTTCGGCCTGCTGCGCAGACGCGGCCGCCCGATGCCCGAGTGGATGTCCGCGGGGCGGGCGCTGAAGGCCCGTCAGCGGCGCAACGCGGCCCAGGTGCCGCCGGGCACCGACCCCGGTTTCGTGCCCGCCGTCGAGTGCGATCCGGCGCTGCGCACCTACAGTTTCACCGACGAGCGCGAGCAGCGCGAGATCGGCATGGTCGGTGACGGCACCTTCCTGACCGCCGTGGTGCAGGTGCAGGCGGTCGACGAACCCCTGCGCCCGGCGCGCGGCACGCGCTCACTGCCGCTCGACCTGCTGCACGGCGCGCTGGAGGTGGACGACATCCGCCTGGCCTCCGTGCAGGTCGTCCAGCACACCCAGCCGGCGCCGGCGCCACACCTGCCGCCGCAGGCGGTGGCCGCGCGGTCGTACGCGCCGCTCCAGGCGCAGTCGCAGACCCCGGGGCTCCGGCTGACGTGGATCGCCCTCAAGCTCGACCCGGAACTGTGCCCGGAGGCCGTCACGGCCCGGGGCGGCGGCATGGCCGGTGCCCGGCGGGCGCTGCTGCGCGCCGCCGACCATCTGACGAGCCGGCTGGTGGGCGCGGGGCTGCGGGCCCGTGTGCTGACCGAGCCGGAGATCATCGCCGCGGTGGCGACGTCGAGTTGCGTGAACCCGCTGGCCACCACCGGCGGCGCCGCGCTGGACGGCAGCCGCCAGGCCCGCCGTACGTCGGAGAGCCCGCGCGCCTGGCGCTGCGACGACCGCTGGCACACCACGTACTGGGTGAGCCGCTGGCCGCAGCTGGGCGACCGGGCGACGGGGCTGCCGGACCTGGTCGGGCTGCTGACCTCCTCCCCCGCCCTGGCGAGCACCTTCTCGCTGGTCGTCGCGCCGGGCGGGAGCCGGGCGTCGCTGCTGTCGGGCTATGTGCGGCTGACCGGCCGCAGCGAGAACGAACTCCTGGATGCCCGCACCCAGTTGGAGCTGCGGGCGACCGTGTCCAAGGTGGGCCTGGTGCGGCTGGACCGCGAGCAGGTGCCCGGCATTCTCGCCACGCTGCCCCTGGGAGGTACCCGCTGATGGCGTCCCCGACCGTTCCCGCCTTCGGCGGACAGCGCCCCGGCGGCACCGAACCGCGCCCCTCGCACCTGCCGCTCGGCCCCGACCACGGCGGCCCCGCGGCCGGGGTCGCACCGCGGCGCTCCCTGCGCGCCGCCTTCGGGCTCCTCGGCCCGCGCCGCGACCGCCACACCCTGGCGACCGGGCAGCTGTCCGGCCTGTCCCTGCCGATCGGTGACGACGGTGTCGTCATCGGCGTCGACGCCACCGGCCTGCCCGCCGTGCTGGCCCTGAGCCGGCCGGCCCGGCTGGACGTGCTGCTCATCGGCAGCATGTGGCTGGCGCAGGTGCTGTCGCTGCGTGCCGCGGCGACCGGGGCGCGGGTGGCGGTGGAGACCGCCCGTCCGCAGTCCTGGGCGCCCATGGCGCAGGCGGCGGGGGGCGGCCAGCAGTGCGTGACGGTGCACGAGGTCGGCCGGATCGCGCCGCAGGGCCCGTCCGTGCAGAGCCCGGTGGTGATCGTCCGCGACTGCGGCGCCCGGCCGCCGCGCAGCCGGGTCGCCGCGCAGTCCTGGCAGTCCGTCATGACGCTGCTCCCCTATCTCGGCCCGACCGCGCCGCGCCTGCTGAACAGCGCGGACGTGGTCGGCCTCCAGCGGGTGTCCCCGCAGGAGGCCGAGGTCATCGGCCAGGTGATGGGGCTGGCGGAGACCGACGTCGCCGCGCTGCCGACCCTCGGCGACAACGTGACCATGTGGTGCACGCGCAAGCACCGGCAGTTCGTCATGACGCAGCCGACGGACGCGGAGACGGGACTGCTGGGCCCGGCCCGCCGGGTCGACTAGCCGCCGTGGCCCTCTCCCGGACGATGCGCTTCCGGGCCCGGTCGCGCACGGCCGGGGACGGGCGTTTCCCGTTCCCGGTGGCGGGCATGGGGCACAGGGGCCCGGTGCGGGTACCGGGACGTCAACTCGGCGGGGCCCGGCGCCCGTACGGGACAGGGCGGGCCCCGTGTCATGGTGCGGACCATGAGGCCAACGGCACTTGCCGTCCGTGCGGGGCAAGTGATTAGGCTTTTGCGGTGAGCCGCGAAAGGCTTGCCGCGGAACTCCATGACGGGGGAAGCGTGCCGTTCCCGACGGGCCCGGCACGTACATCAGTTGACCAGGAGGCACAGTGAGCAGCGATCAGGACGACATCCGCGCGGGCGCGGCCGCCCCGGACGGGGATCAGTCCGACGCGGACCTCACGGGTGAGTTCCAGATCGACTACGCGCCCCCGTCCTGGTACACGCAGCAGGCGGGCGGCGGTCCGACGGCCGCCGCGGGCGGCACCCCGCCGCAGCCGTCGCAGGTGGGGCCGCCCGTCGCCCCGGCCGTGACGCCCCCTCCCGCCGCCGAACAGCCCGGGACCGGCGGCACCGGGCAGACGCCACCGGCACCGCAGGTGCCCGACTCCGCCGCGGCCGCCGACCCGGAGCCGGAGGAGCAGGCGCCCGCGGCCCCGGAGCAGACCCAGGAGAACCGGCAGCCCGAGCCCGCCGCCGAGCCGCCGGCTCCGGGCCCCGCCCCCGCCCCCGCGCCGCAGTCCCTCGTACCGCCCCTGCCGCCGGAGTACCGGGCCGCGGCCGCACAGCAGCAGCCCCCGCAGCCGCCGCAACCGCCGCATCCCCAGCAGGGCTACGGCTATCCGCCGCCCACCGAGGGCGCGCCGTGGGCCGACCCCAACGCGCCGCAGCAGGCCCCGCCGGCCCAGCCCCCGTACGGCTACGGCTATCCGCAGCCCGCGCAGGGCGGTTACGGCTACCCGCAGCCCGCCCAGGGGGCGCCGTGGGCCGACCCCAACGCGCCCCGGCCGCCGCATCCCCAGCAGGGCTACGGCTATCCGCAGCAGCCGCCGGCGCCGTACCCCCAGCAGGGCCAACCGCCCTACGCACAGCCGCCGTTCCCCGGCCCCGGCCCGGCGCAGCCCCTGCCGCCGCAGGCCGGTCCCGACCCGTCGGCCCCGCAGCAGGGCCACGGTCAGCCCCAGCCGCCGGCTCCGCAGCCGCACCAGCCGCAGCAGGGCCGGCCGGACGCGGAGGCCCAGCCGCCGCAGCAGCAGCCCCCGGTCGACCCGCGGATCGCGACCGGCTGGGGAGGCCCCGGTCCCGGCCAGGACCAGCAGCAGCGCGTCATGCACGGCGCCCCGCTGGGCTACAACGCGGCCGTCGAGCTGTCCTCGGACCGCCTGCTGCGCCAGCAGCCCAAGGCACGCAGGAACAACAACCAGCCGTCCCGCTTCAAGATCGGCGCGAAAAAGGAGGAGCAGGAGCGCCAGCGCAGGCTGGAGCTGATCCGCACCCCGGTGCTGTCCTGCTACCGCATCGCGGTGATCAGCCTCAAGGGCGGCGTGGGCAAGACCACGACGACCACCGCGCTGGGCGCCACGCTCGCCTCCGAGCGGCAGGACAAGATCCTCGCCATCGACGCCAACCCGGACGCCGGCACCCTCGGCCGCCGGGTGCGCCGTGAGACCGGCGCGACCATCCGCGACCTGGTCCAGGCACTGCCGCACCTCAACAGCTACATGGACATCCGCCGCTTCACCTCGCAGGCGCCCTCCGGTCTGGAGATCATCGCCAACGACGTGGACCCGGCCGTGTCCACGACCTTCAACGACCAGGACTACCGGCGCGCGGTGGGCCTGCTCGGCCAGCAGTACCCGATCATCCTCACCGACTCGGGCACCGGCCTGCTCTACAGCGCCATGCGCGGCGTGCTCGACCTCGCGGACCAGCTGATCATCGTCTCCACGCCGTCCGTGGACGGGGCCAGCAGCGCCAGCACGACCCTGGACTGGCTCTCCGCCCACGGCTACGCCGACCTGGTGCAACGCAGTCTCACCGTCATCTCGGGGGTCCGCGAGACCGGCAAGATGATCAAGGTGGAGGACATCGTCGCGCACTTCGAGACCCGCTGCCGGGGCGTCGCCGTGGTGCCCTTCGACGAGCACCTGGCGGCGGGCGCCGAGGTCGACCTCGACATGATGCGGCCCAAGACCCGTGAGGCCTACTTCAACCTCGCGGCCATGGTCGCCGAGGACTTCGTGCGCGCCCAGCAGGCACAGGGCCTCTACCAGCACCCGATGCCGCAGCAGGGCGGCTACCCGCCGCAGCACGGACAGCCCTACCCGGCGCAGCCGATGCCGCCGCAGCAGGGCGGCTACCCACCCCCGCCCCCGCCGCCGCACCACCAGACGTACGGGCACCCGGCCCCGCCGCCCCCGCCCGTCCCGGGAGCCGTGCCGCAGGGCTGGACCCAGCAGCCGCCCCCGCCGCCGCAGGCCCAGCAGGCGCAGCAGGCGCAGCAGGCGCCGCAGCAGCGGCCCGAGGAGTCGGAGCAGCAGGGCGCTCCAGGACCGATCCCGCCGGGCTGGACGCACCAGCAGTAGGAGAAGTCCAAAAGACCGAGGGCCCGCCCCGCCGTGACGGCGCGGCGGGCCCTCGGTCGTGGATGCCCGGGTGCGCCCGCTCAGTCGGAGTCGTGCGTCTCCACGATCTCGCGGGCCCGCTTGACGTCGTCCGCCATGCGTTCCAGCAGCGCGTCGATGGTGTCGAACTTCTCCATCCCGCGCAGGTAGGCGAGGAAGTCCACGGCGACGTGCAGTCCGTACAGGTCCAGGCCGACGCGGTCGATGGCGTAGGCCTCGACCGTGCGCGCGGTGCCGTCGAAGGTGGGGTTGGTGCCGACGGAGATCGCGGCGGGCATGGCCTCGTCACCGACGTGCAGCCAGCCCGCGTACACGCCGTCCGCGGGGATCGCCGTGTGCGGCACGGTCTCCACGTTCGCGGTCGGGTAGCCCAGGTCGCGGCCGCGCTGCGCGCCGCGGACGACGACGCCCTCGACGCGGTGCGGGCGGCCGAGGATCTCCATGGCCCCGGCCACGTCGCCCTCGGCGATCAGGCGCCGGGTCATCGTGGACGAGAAGGGCTGGCCGTCGCCCGCGGCGCCGGTCAGGTACAGGTCGACGACATCGACCTCGTAGTCGTACTTCAGGCCCATCGCCGACAGGAACTCCACGTCCCCGGCCGCCTTGTGCCCGAACCGGAAGTTGGGGCCCTCGATGACGGCCCGCGCGTGCAGTGCCTCGACCAGCACCGTACGGATGAAGTCGCCGGGCGAGAGCCGGGAGAACTCGGCGGTGAAGGGGAGGATCAGCAGCGCGTCGACGCCGAGCTCCGCCATCAGCTCGGCCCGGCGGTGGTGGGCCGCCAGCAGCGGAGGGTGACTGCCGGGCCGCACGACCTCGCTCGGGTGGGGGTCGAAGGTGACGACGACGGAGGCCGCGCCGAGCTCACGCGCACGCTCCACGGCACGGCCGATGATCAGCTGGTGCCCACGGTGCACGCCGTCGTACGAGCCGATGGTGACGACGCTGCGTCCCCAGTCGCCCGGGACGTCCTCCAAGCCTCGCCAGCGCTGCACTGTGACCGCTCCTCGACCGCTGATGGTTGTCCGATTGCAGGTCCAAGACTGCCATGCCGGGCGCCTCACCGGCGCGGCGCCCCCACGGACGCGGCAGGCCGCGCGGCGTGGTGCCGCCCGCACAGCCCGTTCACGGGACCAGGGCGGTCGCCTCCGGTGCCCGGGCGGTCCGGGCCCCCGGCGCCGGCCGGTCGAAGGCGCGCCGGGCGCTCGGCCCGACGAGCGCGTCCCACACCCCGTCGGCGTCCGCCGCGAGCCAGCCGCGCACCTGGCGGGCGAAGCCGGGATGGGCGGCGGCCAGCTGCACCAGCCGGCGGTCGAAGAGCGTCGCCCCCTCGGGGGCGCGGCAGAGCGTGACACCGAGGCGGTGCACCAGGTCGCGGGTCAGCGGCGCGGGCCGCAGGGCGCAGCCCTCGGCGGCCGCCGTGAGCAGGGCATCGAGCACACCGTGGTCGCGTTCGCGCTCCAGGAGGACGTCCAGGAGCTCCTGGCGCAGCGGCCGCGAGGCGTGGCCGCCGGGCGCGGCCAGCACGGGCGCCAGGGCGCGCCGCACCTCGGGCGGATGCTCCCGCAGCAGCCCGGCGGTCAGCGGGAGCAGCACGGCGCGGACACCCGGACCGTCCTCCAGGCGGCGGTCGAGGTACTCCGCGACGTGCGCGGCGCCCTCGGGACGGTGCTCCAGGTGGTCCCGGACGAGGTCGGCGGCGCGGCGGGCCAGCGACTGGTCGCCGATCCCGGCCAGGGCGCGCAGCACCTCGGCGCCGCCCCCGCCCGGCTCGCGCAGCCGGGTGCGGAAGGCGGCGAGGACCGGTTCGGGATGGGTGGCCAGGGCGGTGGACAGCGCGTCGGCGGGCAGCCGCGGGTCGCCGGCGGTGAAGCGCTCCAGGGCGGCCGGCAGGTGGAAGGAGCGGGTGGCCGGGTCCCGTACGAGGACGGCGAGGGCGGCGCCGTGCAGGCTGCAGTCGGCGGGGCGGGCGAGGATCGCCAGCGCGGCGTAGCGCAGCAGGCGGCCGTCGGCGGGAACGGTGACGTACGGGGCCGTGCGCAGACTGTACGCGGCGGCGGCCACATGGCGTTCCGGCCGACCGTCGTGGGCCCAGCGGTCCACGGCCCGGCAGACGGCGGCCGGCTCGTCCTCGGCGAGCGCGGCCAGCAGCTCGTCGGCCCGCGGATGGGCGGCGGCGACCAGGGTCTCGGTGAGGTCGTCCACGGCGCGGTGCCGGTGGGTGTGCAGCAGGGCCTGCGCGGCGGTGGCCACGCTCGGGCGGGGACCGCCGGGGAGCGCCTGCAGCGGCCGCTCGTCGGCGAACCAGGCACAGACGGCGGGCAGCGCCTCGCGGGGCGCGGCGGCCAGCTCCTCCCCCGCGGCGGCCAGGAAGCGCTCCTCGTCCCCGCGCTGCGGCGGGGCGTCGGCGGGCAGCAACTGCCTCAGCAGCGCCAGCCGTTCGTCGAGCGGCAGTCGCAGCCGGCGCCAGAACCACGGCCCGAACTGCCCGAGCCCCGGCGCCTCCCGGAATCCCCCGGCCTCGATCGACCGGGCCGTGATCCGTTCCGCCAGCAGCCGCAGCACGTCCCGGTACGGCAGCGCGTCCGGCACCCTCAGCAGCGCCTCGCCGAGCAGGTGCGCGGCCCACCACACGGCGTCCGCCCGGCGCGCCCGCTCCCACTCCGGATCCGCATCGCCGCCGTCACGCGGGCGCGGCACCCCGTCGAGCAGCGGCAGCCCGCCGCCACGGGCGGTCGGCGCCGTCGCGTGCCCGTCGAGGGCGAGCACCAGTTCCTCCAGCCTGCGGGCGAGTTCGGCGGCCCCCGAGCGGCGGGCGGTCAGCAGCAGCGACTGCACGACCGGCCCGATGCGGTGCCTGGGCACGGGCAGCGAGCGCGGCGCGGACGGCGGCGCCAAAGGCGGCGCGGGCGGCACCGGCGGCGTGCCGCCCCGCCCCGCGGCGGCCGGGGGCCGCGACGGCAGCCGCACGGGGGCCTCCGCCGTACCGCCCGCCGGGGCCGACCAGCGGTGCACCAGCGCGTGCAGCGCCTGGTCCAGCTCCAGATGGCCGCCCTGGAGCCAGTCCGCGAACTCCTCGTGCGCGAAGCGGTATCCGGCGCCCGCGGGGACCACCAGGCCCTCGGTGAGCACCGCGGAGGCCCATCCCGTACGCCACGGGAACAGCTCCTCGAACGACTCCCGGTCCAGCTCCCCCTGCCCCGGACCCAGGCAGCGCCGCGCCGCCTCGTGCGCCCGGCCCGCCACGCGTGCCGCGAGGCGCCGCACCGCCGCGCCGCGCGGGTCGCCCCGGCCGTCCGCGGCCAGCCGCACCGCGACCCGCAGGCAGACAAGGTCCAGGTACGCTCCGAAGACCTCCGCCCGCTCCGGGCACCCCCCGCCGTCCTCCGGAAGCGCCGCCCGCACCTCCGACAGCAGCCGCAACGCCAGCGGATGCGCCTCGTCCTCCGCCGCCAGAGCCCCCTCCGGGACGCCGAACCGCTCACGCGCCGCGCGGGCCTGCGGCTCCGGCAGCGCCCCCAGGCGCACACAGGCGGGCAGCGACCGGGTGCCGGCACGCCGGCCCGGATCGTGCAGGACACCCCGCGGGAACAGCCCGCCCGCCTGCTCCCAGAACTCCGGGCGGCACGCCACGACCAGCCGCACCCCGGCCGCCCGCAGCCAACTCGCGGTCCCCGCCACCCAGTCCGGCAGGCAGTGCGCCAGCACCGGCGGCATCTCCTCGGGCCCGTCCAGCACCACCAGCAGCGGACGCCCGGCGTCCTCGGCCAAGTGGGCCACCGCGTCCGGCGAGGTCTCCGGCACGGCGTCCCCGGGCGCCGCCCCCGCGTGCACGATGCGGCCGGCCGCACGCAGCGACCGCTCCACCGCGTCCTTCAACCCACCGTCGCCCGCGTGCAGTTCGGCCCCGCGCAGCCACAGTGTCGGCGCGGGTTCGGCCCCCGTCGCACGCCGCACGGCCAGCGCCGCCAGCTCCGTCGTACGGCCGCAGCCCGGATCCCCCACCAGGCCCAGCACCAGCGGCCGCCCCGCCTCCCCGGAGCCGCCCTCCGCGAACCCCCGCAGCACCGCCTCCGTCGCCGGGCGCACGACCGGCTCCCGCCCCCACACCCCCTGCGGCACGCCGGCGGAGCCCACCGAGGTGGCCGTCAGCTGCAGCGCCCCCGCCAGATTCAGATACGCCCCGTACGCCGGGACCGTCGCCGCGTTCCGGTCCAGCAGCTCCCCCAGCCCCCGCAACGGCACCGCGAAACCGTCCGCCCGGTGCCCGGCGTGCAGCGCGGTCACCACCGCGCCCAGCACGGCCCCCGTCCCCGGATCGAGCACCGGCGCGCCCGACACCTGCGCATCCGGCTCCCACCCCCGCGCGGACAGCTCGTACACCTCGTCCAGCAGATGGAAGCGGTCCGTCGCGGTGTACGTGACGGACGCCGTGCCGACGATCTCCGCCTCCGTCCACTCCCGGCCCCGCAGCCGCACCCTGCCCGGCCGCACGGCCGCCGCGACCGGCAGCGGCGGCACGCCCTCCAGCCCCTCCACCGCCACGAGCGCCAGCCCGAGCGCGGGCAGCGGCGTGATGGCGTCCGCCTCCACGAGGATCGTCTGTTCGCCCCACGCGTGCAGCACGACGCGCACCAGCCCGTCGACTGCCTCATGACTCGTCACGAGCGTCCCGCACCCGCCGGCCGCCTCCGCGAGGAACCCCGTCCCCCGCGGCCGTCCGGCCAGGTCACAGACCCGCACCAACGCCCTGTCCACTTCGGCGGACCACACCGCCATCCGCGCACCTCCCCGCCACAGTGCCCGTTTCGACCGTAGACGTCCGGTGATCGTTCCAACAGATCCCCAGGTGAACGCGCCCCCTGGCGCTCCCTCTCTTCACTCCGAGCGCCTGCCCGTTGGGGTGAATTGATCTTTCGGGCTGGATAGGCACCACTGCGGGGGGAATCGTGCGGCGCGGGC
Source organism: Streptomyces sp. NPDC088732 (assembly GCF_044751205.1). Taxonomy (NCBI): domain Bacteria; kingdom Bacillati; phylum Actinomycetota; class Actinomycetes; order Kitasatosporales; family Streptomycetaceae; genus Streptomyces; species Streptomyces sp. NPDC088732. The sequence goes on along the minus strand of NZ_JBIVLI010000017.1, from coordinate 168,859 downwards.
CGCGAGGGGGGAGGGCCCGCGCCGTGCGCTGCGCTTCGCCGTACCGGGTTGTTTCCCCGCCCTCCCGCCCGTGTGCCCCATGAAGTCAGGGCGCCCCGACGCCAGTTGTTGGGGGGCCGGGTTCGGGGCCTCCGGGGCTGCCATTCTGGACAGCACATTTAGGTGCCTCAGGTACCCGGTTTGATCACTCCGGGTCATGCCCCCAAATATGCTCCAGTGTCCAGAACGCCACCCCTCCGACCCCGCCCCCTCCGTTTCGTCCCGCGCCTGATCCCCGGTGGGTGGTGTGAAGGGGCACCGTGCTCGGGCACCCGTTGGCGCCGCGCTGTCCGAGTGCGCAGCCGTCACCGCCCACCGACACCCCACCGGCCGTCAGTCGCCCCAACCGGCCCGGGAGGGGGTGCGCCGGGGTCCGCCCGCTGGGGGCACCTCCCAGCGGTAGCTGGGGGAGACGAGCGGAGACTGCGGTGCGCAGCGCGTTGGCGTAGACCGCGAGCGCCGTGGGGGCACCCCCGGCCGAAGGTTGGGGGAGGGCGGGAGGGCGGGGGAAAGGCCGGGTCAGGCGAAGTTCGCCAGGATGCGTGCCTGCCCCTCGCGCCCCTCCACCAACGCCAAGAACCTCCCGTCCGGCCCGAACACCCCCGTCGGCTCCGCCCCCACCGTGGCCGGCGCGTCGAGCCGGACCCCATTGGCGAGCAGACGGGCCGCCCGCTCGTCGACGTCCCAGCGGGGGAACGCCGCCGCCGCGGCCTCCGCGATGGGGAGGACCGCGAAGGACTCGGCCAGTTCCTCCAGCGTGCGGGCAAGGCCCGCCCCGTAGGGACCGACCCGGGTGCGCCGCAGCGCGGTGAGGTGGCCGCCGACGCCGAGCCCCGCGCCGAGGTCCCGCGCGAGGGCGCGGATGTATGTGCCGGAGGAGCACTCGACCGTGACGTCGACGTCCACGAGGTCGTCGCCCTCGCGCCGCACGTCCCGCACGACGAACGAGGAGACCGTCACCGGCCGGGCGGCCAGTTCGAACTCCTCGCCGCCGCGTACGCGCGCGTACGAGCGGACGCCGTTCACCTTGATCGCGCTGACCTTGGACGGCACCTGCATGATGTCGCCGGTGAGCGCCGCGATGCCCGCGTCGACGGCCTCGCGGGTGACCGCGCCCGCGGGGACCGCGGCCGTGATCTCGCCCTCGGCGTCGTCCGTGACGGTGGTCTGGCCGAGCCGGATCGTGGCCTCGTACTCCTTGCGGGTCAGCGCGAGGTGTCCGAGCAGCCGGGTGGCCTTCTCCACGCCGATGACAAGTACGCCGGTCGCCATGGGGTCGAGCGTGCCGGCGTGGCCGACCCGCCGCGTCCCGGCGAGCCTGCGGAGCCGGGACACGACGTCGTGCGAGGTCATACCGCCCGGCTTGTCGACGATGACAAGCCCGTCCTTCACCGTGCCTCGCCCCCGGCGCCCTCAGCGCCCTCGGCGCCTTCGTCATCCTCGTCGTCGCCGTCCTCGGCCGGCTTCCGGTAGGGGTCGGCCTCGCCGGCGTACGTGGCGTCGGTGGCGCTCTTGCGCACCTCCTCGTCGGCCTCGCGGGCCTTGGCGAGCAGGTCCTCGATGGTGCGCGCGTTCTCCGGGATCGCGTCGGCGACGAACGTCAGCGACGGCGTGAAGCGCACGCCCGTCTGCCGTCCGACCTCCGAGCGGAGGACGCCCTTGGCGCTCTCCAGGGCCGCCGCCGAGGCGGCACGCTCCTCGTCGTCCCCGAAGACCGTGTAGAAGACGGTCGCCTCCCGCAGGTCACCGGTGACCCGGGTGTCGGTGATCGTGACGTACCCCAGCCGCGGGTCCTTGATCCGTCGCTGGAGGGTCTCGGCGACCACGACCCGGATGCGGTCCGCCAGCTTGCGCGCCCGCGCGGTGTCGGTCATGCCTGCTCTTCTCTCTACTCTTCACTCTTCGGTACGTGAGTGTCAGTCGTCGTCGTCCCCGTGGATCCGCTGCCGAGCCGACAGCAGGTCCACCTCGGGACGGGCGACCATCCATCGCTCGCAGCGTCCGAGTACGTCATTGATGTGCCCGAGGTCCCCGGACACGACCGCCACGCCGATTTCGGCCCTGCGGTAAAGATCATGGTGGTCGACCTCCGCCACACTGACCGCGAACTTGCGGTGCAGCTCGGCCACGATGGGCCGGACGACGAAGCGCTTCTCCTTGAGCGACCGGACGTCGCCGAGAAGCAGATCGAAGGACAGCGTCCCTACAAACATGGGCGTCAGGTCAAGCCGACCTGTGGGGCCTCGTGGCGAACAGTGCGAACACTGCGAACAGTAAGCACCACACTAAAGGCAACGGCCGGGGCCGATCGACGGAATTTTTCTTCCACCGACCGGCCCCGGACACGGCACCAGCGATCAGACGCGCGGCTTCTCGCGCATCTCGTAGGTCGCGATGACGTCGTCGATCTTGATGTCGTTGTAGTTGCCGAGGTTGATACCGCCCTCGTAACCCTCACGAATCTCGGTGACGTCGTCCTTGAAGCGCCGCAGACCCTCGATGTTGAGGTTCTCGGCGACGACCTTGCCGTCGCGCAGCAGGCGCGCCTTGGTGTTGCGCTTGACCTCGCCGGAGCGGATGAGCACACCGGCGATGTTGCCGAGCTTGGAGGAGCGGAAGACCTCGCGGATCTCGGCGGTGCCGAGCTCCACCTCCTCGTACTCGGGCTTGAGCAGACCCTTGAGCGCCGCCTCGATCTCCTCGATGACCTGGTAGATCACCGAGTAGTAGCGGACGTCGACACCCTCACGCTCGGCCAGCGACGTGGCGCGGCCCTCGGCCCGCACGTTGAAGCCGATGATGATCGCGTCGGAGCCCGCCGCCAGGGTGACGTCGGTCTCGGTGACCGCACCGACACCCCGGTGGAGGATGCGCAGGTCCACGTCCTCGCCGACGTCGAGCTGGAGCAGAGAGGACTCCAGGGCCTCGACCGAACCGGACGCGTCGCCCTTGATGATGAGGTTGAGCTGCTGGACCTCGCCGGCCTTGAGCACCTTGTCCAGGTCCTCCAGGCTGACCCGGCGGCGGGACTTGGCGAAGGCCGCGTTCCGCTCGCGGGCGGCACGCTTCTCGGCGATCTGACGGGCCGTACGGTCCTCGTCGACCACCAGGAAGTTGTCGCCGGCGCCCGGCACGTTCGTCAGACCGAGCACCAGGACCGGGGTCGAGGGGCCCGCCTCTTCGAGCGTGTTGCCGGTGTCGTCGAGCATCGCGCGGACACGGCCGTACGCGTCGCCGACCACCATGGTGTCGCCGACCCGCAGGGTGCCGCGCTGGACCAGGACGGTCGCCACGGCGCCGCGGCCGCGGTCGAGGTGGGCCTCGATCGCGATGCCCTGTGCGTCCTGCTCGGGGTTGGCGCGCAGGTCGAGCGCGGCGTCCGCAGTGAGGACCACGGCCTCCAGCAGGCCGTCGATGTTGAGGCCCTGCTTGGCGGAGATGTCGACGAACATCGTGTCGCCGCCGTACTCCTCGGCCACCAGGCCGAACTCGGTCAGCTGACCGCGCACCTTCGTCGGGTCCGCGCCCTCGACGTCGATCTTGTTGACCGCGACCACGATCGGCACGTCGGCCGCCTTGGCGTGGTTCAGCGCCTCGATCGTCTGCGGCATGACGCCGTCGTTCGCCGCCACCACGAGGATCGCGATGTCGGTGGACTTGGCACCACGGGCACGCATGGCGGTGAACGCCTCGTGACCGGGGGTGTCGATGAAGGTGATGGCCCGGTGCTCGCCGTTGACCTCGGTGGCCACCTGGTAGGCACCGATGTGCTGGGTGATGCCGCCGGCCTCGCCCGCGACCACGTTGGTCTTGCGGATCGCGTCGAGGAGGCGGGTCTTTCCGTGGTCGACGTGACCCATGACGGTCACGACCGGCGGACGCGCGACGAGCGCTTCCTCGCCGCCCTCGTTCTCGCCGAACTCGATGTCGAAGGACTCGAGCAGCTCGCGGTCCTCCTCCTCCGGGCTGACGACCTGGAGGGTGTAGTTCATCTCGTCGGCCAGCATCTGCAGCGTGTCGTCGGAGACGGACTGGGTCGCGGTGACCATCTCACCGAGGTTCAGCATCACCTGGACGAGCGACGCCGGGTTGGCGCCGATCTTCTCGGCGAAGTCCGTCAGCGACGCGCCACGGGACAGGCGCACGGTGTCGCCGTTGCCGCGAGGCAGCATCACACCGCCGACGGACGGGGCCTGCATGGCCTCGTACTCCTGGCGCTTCGCACGCTTCGACTTGCGGCCACGGGCCGGACGGCCACCGGGGCCGCGGCCGAAGGCACCCTGCGTGCCACCACGGCCACCCGGGCCGCCGGGACGACCGCCGAAGCCGGGACGGCCACCGCCGCCGGCGAAGCCGCCGCCGCCACCCGCACCGGGGGCACCGCCACCGGGGCGCGGGCCGCCGAAGCCGCCGCCACCACCGGGACGACCGGCACCGCCGCCGCCACCGGGACGGCCGGCGAAGCCGCCGCCACCGGGACGACCGGCACCGCCGCCACCGCCGGGACGCGGGCCCGGGCGGGCACCGGCGCCTGCGCCGGGACGACCGGGACCGCCGCCCGTGGAGGCGGGACGCTGCGGCATCATGCCGGGGTTCGGACGAGGACCGCCGCCCTGGGGACGGGGCATGCCGCCCGGGGTCGGACGGGGACCGGACGGGGCACCGCCGCCGGGACGGGGCGCGCCACCGGGACGCGGACCGGCGGCACCCGGGGCGCCACCGGGGCGCGGGCCGGGCTGGCCGGGGGCTCCGCCACCGGGACGCGGCGCCTGCGGGCGCGGCATGCCGGTGGAGCCGGAGGTGAAGGGGTTGTTGCCCGGACGGGGACCGGCCGGACGAGCGGCACCACCCGGACGCGGCGCCTGGCCGCCCGGACGCGGAGCGCCGGGGCCGCCCTGACCGCGACCGCCGTCACGCTGGCCGTCGCGCTGACCGCCGTCACGCTGGCCGTCGCGCTGACCGGGACGCGGCGCGCTGCCGCCGGGACGCGGACCGGGCTGACCGGTACGCGCGGCGGGGCGCTCCGGGCGCTCGGCCTGGGCCGGACGCTCGGGAGCCGGGGCCTGCGGAGCCGGCGGGGCGGAGAACTCCGCCTGCGGCACAGGGGTGACCGGCGCCGGGGCGGGCTTGGCCGGTGCCGGCTTGGGGGCCGGCGTCGGGCGCGGACCGGGGGTCGGCGCGGAGCCGGCCGCGGGCCGGGGGGTGGGGGCGGGTCCCGCCGCCGGCTTGGGAGCCGGGGCAGCGGGACGGGCCGGCGCACCCGGAGTGGGGGCGGCCGGCTTGGCGGGCGCTGCCTTGCGGGGCGCCGCGGGCCTGGCGGCGGAGGGCTTGCCGGGGGCGGAACCGCCGCCGGGGCCCTGCAGTGCGTCAGTCAACTTGCGAACAACCGGCGCCTCGATCGTCGAGGACGCCGAACGGACGAATTCGCCAAGTTCTTGGAGCTTGGCCATGACGACCTTGCTCTCAACTCCGAACTCCTTGGCGAGTTCGTATACCCGGACCTTAGCCACTTCGCTCCTTCATGAGGTCCGGGGTGGTCGTCCGCCGGACCGTCGCTACTTCATGGGCGTACTCATCGCGTGCTCATCGAGTGCTCATCGCAATCTCGACCTACTTCCAACTCGCGGGGTACCTGGACCGCACGGTCGCCCGAGCGGTCTCCTTGCTCACTCACAGTGTCGCCTGCTCGACATGATCGCGGAGTTCCGCGGTGTCCAGCGGTCCCTGGGCCCGGAAGGCCCGCAGAAACGCCCGGCGGCGGACCGCCAGGTCGAAACAGACGGTGTCGGGGTGCACATAGGCACCCCGACCGGGCAGCGTACCGCGAAGATCGGGAACACAGGAGTCCCCGGCCATCACCACACGCAGCAGATCGTGCTTGGCCGCCCGCTCCCTGCAGCCGATGCATGTGCGCTCCGGGCGTGCTGGGCCGTGCGTCCGGCCAGACATCTTTAGTCTACCTCCCCGCGCCGACCTCACCCCTCTGGGTTATCCGGCGCACGGTCGATCCTCGATTGCCAACAGGTGCTACTGCTCGACCGGCTCGGTGTCCGGGCGGATGTCGATCCGCCAGCCCGTGAGCCGCGCGGCCAGGCGTGCGTTCTGCCCTTCCTTGCCGATCGCCAGCGAGAGCTGGTAGTCCGGCACGGTCACCCGGGCTGAGCGCGCAGCCATGTCGACGATCTCCACCTTGCTCACCCGAGCGGGTGACAGGGCGTTCGCCACCATCTCACCCGGCTCGTCCGACCAGTCGACGATGTCGATCTTCTCGCCGTTCAGTTCGGCCATCACGGCACGCACCCGCGCGCCCATCGGGCCGATGCAGGCGCCCTTGGCGTTCAGGCCCGAACGGGTGGAGCGCACCGCGATCTTCGTACGGTGCCCGGCCTCGCGGGCGATGGCCGCGATCTCCACGGACCCGTCCGCGATCTCCGGGACCTCCAGCGCGAAGAGCTTCTTCACCAGGCTCGGGTGGGTGCGCGACAGCGTCACGGACGGGCCGCGCACGCCCTTGGCGACCCGCACGACGTACGAACGCAGCCGCGTGCCGTGCTTGTAGTCCTCGCCGGGCACCTGCTCCTGCACCGGCAGGATGGCCTCCAGCTTGCCGATGTCGACCAGCACGTTCTTCGGGTCCTTGCCCTGCTGGACCACTCCGGTGACGATGTCGCCCTCGCGGCCCGCGTACTCGCCGAAGGTGATCTCCTCCTCGGCGTCCCGCAGCCGCTGGAGGATCACCTGCTTGGCGGTGGTCGCCGCGATCCGGCCGAAGCCGCTCGGTGTGTCGTCGAACTCCCGGGGCTCGGCGCCCTCGGGGGTCTCCGCCGCGTCCTCCTTGGCCCACACGGTCACATGGCCGTTGGTGCGGTCCAGCTCAACCCGCGCGTTGCGGCGGCTGCCCGGCTCGCGGTGGTACGCGATGAGGAGCGCCGACTCGATCGCCTCGACCAGCAGTTCGAAGGAGATCTCCTTCTCCCGGACCAGCCCCCGCAGGGCACTCATGTCGATGTCCACGGCTACGCCTCCTCAATGCTCTCGTCGCCGTCGGTATCGGCATCGGCCGGGTCCTTGCGACTGAATTCGATCTCCACCCGCGCCTTGGCGATCTCGCCGAAGGCGACACGGGCGGGCTTGGGCTTGCGCCCCTTGACACCGGGGACCTCGAGGTCGAGACCGTCCTCGTCGACCGCCATGATCCGCGCGACCAGCTCACCGCCGTCGGTCCGGTTCAGCTTGACCAGCCGGCCCTCGTTCCGCCGGAAGTGCCGCGGCTCGGTCAGCGGGCGGTCCACACCCGGGGAGGAGACCTCCAGCAGGTACGGCGTGCCGCCCATGGCGTCGGCGTCGTCCAGTGCCTGCGAGATCTCCCGGCTGAGGTCGGCGAGGGTGTCCAGCGGGGCGCCCTCGTCGGAGTCCACGATCACCTGGAGCTGGCGCCGGTTGCCGGCCGCCGTCACCTTGATCTCTTCCAGCTCCAGCCCCGTCTTCGCGACGAGGGGCTCAAGCAGCCCGCGCAGCCTCTCGCTCTGGGTGGTGCTCATCCGGGTGACTCCTCGGCCGCGTGTGCTGTTGTGGTGGAAGGTCGTGTGTCGGCCCAAAGCCTATCGGTTCGGGTGCCGGAACGACGATTCGGCGCCGCGGAGGGCGCCGTCGCGGGGCGCGCCGCCCGCGCCGGTACCCTCTCCCGTGGTGATCACGGGAAGGGGCACTGTGCCGCTCAGGAACATGCCGCGCCGGCGCGCGGTCCGCACCGCTCTCGTCCTGCCCGCCCTGCCGGCCGCGGCCGGGCTGCTCGGCGGCTGCTCCGACCCGCCGGGGCGGCGCTCCGGTGCCCCCGGGCCCTCCACGCCCTCGCCCGATCCCGGCGAGATCCTGCGCGAGCGGGCCGCCCGGGACAGCGGCGCGCTGCTCGCCCGCTACGACGCCACGGTCGCCGCCCACCCCCGGCTCGCCACGCGGCTGCGTCCGCTGCGGGCCGAAGTGGCCCTGCACGTCGCGGCGTTCGGGCCGGCAGCCCCCCGGCGGCCCGCCACCCCTTCGCCGTCGGCGTCGGCGTCGGCGTCGGCGTCGGCGTCGGCGTCGGCGTCGGCGTCGGCGTCACCGTCGCCGTCGGCCTCCGTGTCCGTTCCCTCCGCCGAGTCCGCGGCACTGGCCGCCCTCGCCACCCAGGAACGGACGCTCGCCGGCGAGCGGGCGGCCGCGCTGCTCGACGCCCCGCCCGAACTCGCCCGCCTGCTCGCCTCGGTGGCCGCGTGCGGCGCCGGGCACGTCCTGCTGCTCAAGGAGAAATGACCCCGCCCATGGCACAGCAGCAGCCGCTCGCGGCCGTCCAGGCCGCCCTCGCCGCCGAGCACGCGGCCGTCTACGGCTACGGCGTGGTCGGCGCCCGCATCGGCGCGGACCCCACCGGACGGGCCACCGCCGGCTACGACGCCCACCGCGCCCGCCGCGACTCCCTGCGCCGCACCGTCACCGACCTCGGCGGCGAGCCCGTCGCGGCCTCGGCCGCGTACACGCTGCCCTTCCCCGTCCCGGACCGGGCGGCGGCGATCCGCCTCGCCGCGGAGCTGGAGGACCGGGTCGCCGGTGTCTACGCCGACCTCGTCCGCGCCGCCACCGCCGGCCTGCGCCGCGAGGCCGCCGACGCACTCCGCGAGGCCGCGGTGCGGGCGGTGGGCTGGCGCGGCGGGAGCGTAGCCTTCCCCGGGCTGGCCGAGCGCGGCCGGTAGACCCGATCCGCAGGAGGGACAAGCCCCCGCATGACCCCGGCACCGCAGCACCTCGAACCGCCCGAGCGGCTGATCCGCACCATCAGCGCCTGGGAGGGCGACCCGGGCCGCGCCTGGCTCGCCACGCTCCCCCAGCGCGCCGCGGACCACCTCGCGCGGTGGGACCTGCGGCCGGAACGCGTGCTCTCCCCCGGCGGCCGGATCAGCATGGTCGTCCTGGTCCGCCAGGCCGACGGCACCCCCGCCACGCTCAAGCTCGGCCTCGTCACCGACGAGACCCGGCACGAGCACGCCGCGCTCGCCCGCTGGGACGGACGCGGCGCGGTACGGCTGCTGCGCGCCGACCCCGACGAGGGCGTCCTGCTCATGGAACGCCTGCACGGCGAGGTCTCGCTGCGCTCGCTGCCCGAGCCCAAGGCGATGCTGGAGGCGTGCGCCACGCTCCAGCGGCTGTGGGTGCCGCTGCCGCCGGACGAGGCCCACCCCTTCGCGTCCGTGGCCGACCACACGGCGGGGCTCGCGGCGCGGCTGCGGGAACGCGCCGCGCGGCCCTGCGTCGACGCGGAGATCCGGCCCCTGGTCGAGGAGGCCCTCGCGCTGCGGGACGCCCTGACGGGCGGGCCAGGGCCCGTGCCCGCTGTGCTGCTGCACGGGGACTACCACCACGGGAACGTGCTCTCCGCCGACCGCGTCCCCTGGCTCGCCATCGACCCCAAGCCGCTCGTCGGAGACCCCGCCTTCGATCTCGCGTGGCTCGTCCGCGACCGCCTGGAGACGCTGCTGGCCACCGGGGGCGCGCAGGCCGCGGCGCGGCGGCGGGTCGCCAAACTGTCCGACGCGCTCGAGGTGGACCGGGAACGGGTGCGGGGGTGGGGGCTGTTCCGGGCGGTCGAGGCGGGGGTCTGGGCGTTCTCGGTCGGGGACCGGGCGGGGGGCGAGCTGCTGCTCGAGTTCGCGGGCCTGCTCTAGCCTGTGCCGGGTCCCCTCCCCGCCCTCCCACCCGTGTGCCCTGTGAAGTCAGGGCGCCCCGACGCCAGTTGTTGGGGGACCGGGTGCGGGCCCTCCGGGGCTGCCATTCTGGACAGCACATTTAGGTGCCTCAGGAACTCTCGGCTGCGTGCCCGGGTAATGCACCCAAATATGCTCCACAGTCCAGAACGCCACCCCTCCGACCCCGCCCCCTGCGTGAGTTGTCGCGCCTGATCCCCGGTAGGTGGTCTGAAGCGGCACCGTGCTCGGGCACCCGTTGGCGCAGCGCCAACAAAGTGCGCAGCCGTCACCGCCCACAGACATCCCACCGGCCGTAAGCCGCCCCAACCGACCCGGGAGGGGGTGTGGCGGGGTGCCCCCGCAGGCGACGAGCGGCGACCGCGTGGTCGATGCCGAACGATGTGGGGGCAAACCGCGAGCGCCGAGGAGGTACCCCGGCGCGGCACCGACCCCACGGGAAACAGAGCGGGGCCCGCACTTACCGCGCCGGGCACTCGGGAGGGAGGGTGGGGAAAAAACCCGGCACGGCGAAGCGCAGCGTTACGCGGACAGGCGGGCCACCGCATCCCCCACGGTGAGCTCCTCGCGCTCTCCCGTACGCCGGTCCTTGACCTCGACGACCCCGTCCCCCGCCCCACGCCCGACCACCAGAATCGTGGGCACGCCGAGCAGTTCCGCGTCCGTGAACTTCACGCCCGGCGAGACTCCGGCGCGGTCGTCGACGATGACCCGGACGCCGGCCGCGTGCAGCTTGTCCGCGACCTCGAGGGCCAGCTCCGTCTGCAGTGCCTTGCCCGCGGCCACCACGTGGACGTCCGCGGGGGCGATCTCGCGCGGCCAGCACAGGCCCTGCGCGTCGGCGGTCTGCTCGGCGATGGCGGCGACGGCGCGGGAGACGCCGATGCCGTAGGAGCCCATGGTGACGCGGACGGGCTTGCCGTTCTGGCCGAGGACGTCGAGCTCGAAGGCGTCGGCGTACTTGCGGCCGAGCTGGAAGATGTGGCCGATCTCGATGGCCCGGTCCAGCTTGAGGCCGGCGCCGCAGCGCGGGCAGGGGTCGCCGGGCTCGACGGTGACGACGTCGAGGTACTCGTCGACGTGGAAGTCGCGGCCCGCGACCACGTTGCGGGCGTGGGTGTCGGGCTTGTTGGCGCCGGTGACCCAGGCGGTGCCGGGGGCGACCCGGGGGTCGGCGAGGTAGCGGACGCCGGTCAGGCCCTGGGGACCGACGTAGCCGCGGACCAGGTCGGGGCGGCCGGCGAAGTCCTCCGCGGTGACGAGTTCGACCTCGGCGGGGGCGAGGTGCTCCGCGAGCTTGCCGAGGTCGACCTCGCGGTCGCCGGGGACGCCGACGGCGACGATCTCGCCGTCGACCTTGACCAGCAGGTTCTTCAGCGTGGCGGAGGCGGGGACACCGAGGTGCGCGGCCAGTGTCTCGATGGTCGGGGTGTCGGGGGTGTCCACCTCCTCCAGGGCCGGGTGGTCGACGCCCTCGACCGGGGGCACCACGGTGGTGACGGCCTCGGTGTTGGCCGCGTAGTCGCAGGCGGGGCAGTCCACGAAGGTGTCCTCGCCGGCCGCAGCGGGGGCGAGGAACTCCTCGGAGGCGGAGCCGCCCATGGCGCCGGAGACGGCGGAGACGATGCGGAAGTCGAAGCCGAGGCGGGAGAAGATCTTGATGTAGGCCTCGCGGTGGAGGCGGTAGGCCTCGGCCAGGCCCTCGTCGGTGGTGTCGAAGGAGTACGAGTCCTTCATCTGGAACTCGCGGCCGCGCAGGACGCCGGAGCGGGGCCGGGCCTCGTCGCGGTACTTGGTCTGGATCTGGTAGAGGATCACCGGCAGGTCCTTGTAGGACGCGGCCTGGTCCTTGACGACCTGGGTGAAGATCTCCTCGTGCGTGGGGCCGAGCACGTAGTCGGTGCCCTTGCGGTCGCGGAGCTGGAAGAGCAGGTCGCCGTACTCGCCGGCGCGGCCCGTCGCCTCGTAGTTGTCGCGCGGGAGCAGCGCGGGCAGGAGGACCTCCTGGCCGCCGATGGCGTCCATCTCCTCGCGGACGACGCGGGTGACGTTCTCCAGGACCCGCTTGCCGAGCGGCAGCCAGGTCCACACCCCCGCCGAGGAGCGGCGGACGTATCCGGCCCGGACCAGGAGCTTGTGGCTCGCGGTCTCGGCGTCGGCCGGGTCGTCGCGCAGCGTCTTGAGCATCAGCTTGGACATGCGCAGGACCATGGGGCTCTCCAGGGGGTTTCGTGCCGTTGCGGCGAGGATATCGACCCGCCGGGCGCCCCCGGAAACCGATTACCTCAGGAGCGGCAGCCAGGCGCCCATGACGGCGTACGGGCTCGTCGCGCTGGGGAAGTGCACCGGGCGGGCGAGATCGGTGTAGCCGAGGGCGCGGTACAGGCGCCGGGCGCGGCTCTCGGTGTCGATGGCCGACAGGATGCTGCGCGGCTGGACGGCGGCGTCGGTGATCGCGGTGATGAGGGCGCGCCCGATGCCGCGGCACTGGAAGTCGGGGTGGACGTGCAGTTCGGTGATGGTGAAGGAGTCGTCGAGCCAGTCGTCGGTGCCGGTGCGGCGCAGGTAGGGCTCGACGACGGTGGACCACCAGTGCGTGCGGTGGTTGGGCATGCCGTAGACGAAGCCGGCCAGCCGCCCGTCGGGGGTGAGGGCGCCGAGCGCGCGGACCCCGGGGAAGCCGAGGTGGCGCAGCACGATCTGGCGGCGGATGGCGACTTCCTCCGCGCCCAGCCCGAAGGCGACCGCCTGGACGGCCAGTGCTTCGTCCACCCGTGCCGTCAGGTCGATCGGCTCGACCGCCACGTCATCCATGGGCGGGGACACTACTAGAACAGGACGCTCATGAACGCGCCGACTTCGGTGAAGCCGACGCGCCGGTAGGCGGCGCGGGCGGGCGCGTTGAAGTCGTTGACGTAGAGGCTGGCCACGGGCGCGACGTCGCGCAGCGCGTAGTGGAGCACGGCCGCCATGCCGGTCTCGGAGAGCCGCCGGCCGCGGTGGTCGGGGTCGACCCAGACGCCCTGGATCTGGCAGGCGTGCCGGGTGACGGCGCCGATCTCGGCCTTGAAGACCACCTTGCCGTCCTCGATGCGGGCGAACGAGCGCCCGGTGGAGACGAGTTCGGCGACCCGCGCCTGATAGATCAGCCCGCCGTCGCCGGCGAGCGGGGAGACGCCGACCTCCTCGGTGAACATGGCCACGCACGCGGGCATGATCACGTCCAGCTCGTCGCGCCGTACGCGGCGCACGTAGGGGTCGGGTTCGACGTCGGCGGGCAGGGCCCGGGTGACCATCAGCGGCTGGTGGGCGCGGATCTCACGGGCCGGTCCCCAGCTCCGTTCGAGCAGCGACCACAGCGCGCCGGTGGACTCGGCGGGGCCGACGATGGACGAGCAGCGGCGGCCGGAGCGCAGCGCCCGGTCGGCGAAGGCGCGGACGGCCTCGGGTCCGGCGCAGATGGGGACGAGGTTGGCGCCCGCGTAGCACAGGGCCTCCAGCCGGCCGCCGAAGTACCAGCCCCACAACTCGCCGCCGAGCCGCCAGGGGTCGAGCCCTGCGACGGCGACCCGGGAGGCGACGAAGGCGTTGGCCACCGGGTCCCGGTCGAGCACCGCGAGTACGGCGTCGAGTTCTCCGGGTTCCAGAACCTTGGTCGTCGTGGTCGTCAACACGTGGGCGCCTCACCGTACGGGCAGCGGTGGTCGGGGAAGTCCCAGAACCTTACCCCGCCGCGACGTGTTCCGCCCCTGCCGCCCGGATCCCGGACCGGGAGGGGCGACAGGGGCGGGACGAAACGCGTGTGCGCGGGGGTCAGCTGACGGAGACGGAGGGCTCGCCGGAGGTGATGCCGTCGGCCTCCATCTGCTCGGCGAGCTTCATGGCCTCCTCGATGAGGGTCTCCACGATCTTCGACTCCGGCACGGTCTTGATGACCTCGCCCTTCACGAAAATCTGCCCCTTGCCGTTGCCCGAGGCCACCCCCAGGTCCGCCTCGCGCGCCTCACCGGGACCGTTGACGACACAGCCCATCACCGCGACCCGCAGCGGGACCTCCATGCCCTCCAGACCCGCCGTCACCTGATCGGCCAGCTTGTACACATCCACCTGCGCACGACCGCACGACGGGCACGAGACGATCTCCAGCCGCCGCTGCCGCAGGTTCAGCGACTCCAGGATCTGGATGCCGACCTTGACCTCCTCCGCCGGAGGGGCCGACAGCGACACCCGGATCGTGTCCCCGATGCCCTCGCTCAGCAGCGCGCCGAACGCCACCGCCGACTTGATCGTGCCCTGGAACGCCGGACCCGCCTCGGTCACACCCAGGTGCAGCGGGTAGTCGCACTGCGCCGCCAGCTGACGGTAGGCGTTGACCATCACCACCGGGTCGTTGTGCTTCACCGAGATCTTGATGTCCCGGAACCCGTGCTCCTCGAACAGCGAGCACTCCCACAGCGCCGACTCCACCAGCGCCTCGGGCGTCGCCTTGCCGTACTTCTCCAGCAGACGCCGGTCCAAAGACCCGGCGTTCACCCCGATCCGGATCGGCGTACCGGCGTCGGAGGCCGCCTTCGCGATCTCCTTCACCTTGTCGTCGAACTGCCGGATGTTGCCCGGGTTCACCCGCACCGCCGCGCAGCCCGCGTCGATCGCCGCGAACACGTACTTCGGCTGGAAGTGGATGTCGGCGATCACCGGGATCTGCGACTTCTTGGCGATGGTGGCGAGGGCGTCCGCGTCGTCCTGCGAAGGGCAGGCGACCCGCACGATCTGGCAGCCGGAGGCGGTGAGCTCGGCGATCTGCTGCAGCGTCGCGCCGATGTCCGCGGTGACGGTGGTGGTCATGGACTGGACGGAGACCGGTGCGTCGCCGCCGACGGCCACGGATCCGACCTGGATCTGGCGGCTCTTGCGGCGGTCGGCGAGCTTGATCGGAACGGACGGCATCCCGAGCGAAATCGCGGTCATGTGCGTGGCATCCCCAAAGTACGCGGATCGAGGTCCCGGCGGCATGGGCGGGCTCCGTTGAACGAGACTACGTCACCCCACCCATGCCGAGGACATCGCGCTAGGTCAAACGCACCGGATTGATGAGATCCGCGGCCATGACCAGGGCCGTGAAGCAGATGAAGACGCCCGCGATCACGTAGGCGACCGGCATCAGCTTCGCCACGTCGAACGGGCCCGGGTCGGGGCGCCGGAAGACACGGGCGAGGTTGCGCCGCAGGGACTCCCACAGGGCGCCCGCGATGTGGCCGCCGTCCAGCGGGAGCAGCGGCAGCATGTTGAACAGGAACAGGGCCAGGTTGACCCCGGCGAGCAGGTTCACCATCAGGGCGATCTTCTGCGTGGCCGGCAGCGGCAGGGAGAAGACGTCGCCGCCCAGACGGGCCGCGCCGATCATGCCGACCGGGGAGTCGGGCTGGCGTTCGGCGCCGTTGAAGACCGAGTTCCACAGGGCGGGGATCTTGCCGGGGAGCGCGCCGAGCGACCGGACGCCCTCCTCCGCCGTGGTGGCCATGTGGTCGACCGACTGGCCGAAGCCCAGCCGCACGACGCCGGTGGCGGGCGTGAAGCCGAGGAAACCGGCCTGGACGTACTTGCCCTTGACAACGAGGCCGTCGCTGTCGGTCTTGACGACCTTGTTGGCGATCAGGTTCGCGTGCAGGTCGACGGTCTTCCCGTCGCGCAGCACGGTGATGGTGGCGGGGCCGATGGTCTTGCGGATCTGCTGCTGGAGCAGCGACCACTGGGTGTCGTCGACCTTGACGCCGTTGAGCGCCACGATCCGGTCGCGCTTCTGCAGTCCGGCCGCCTTGGCGGGCGCCGCCGGGTACGAGCCCTGGGCGCAGGGGTCCTTGGAGTCCAGGGCCTTGGTGTCGGAGGCGGGGATGACGCAGTCGGAGACCGAGCCGACCGTCGTGGTCTGCGTCTGGAAACCGAAGACCATGAAGAGCATCAGGAAGAGCCCGAACGCCAGGATCAGGTTCATGAAGGGCCCGGCGAACATCACGATCACGCGCTTCCACGGCTTGCGCGTGTAGAACATCCGGGTCTCGTCGCCGGGCTGCAGCTCCTCGTAGGCGGCCGAGCGCGCGTCCTCGATCATGCCCCGGAACGGCGAGGTGGAGCGGGCGGTGACCCGGCCGTCGTCGCCGGGCGGGAACATGCCGATCATGCGGATGTAGCCGCCGAGCGGGACGGCCTTGACGCCGTACTCGGTCTCGCCCTTGTGCCGGGACCAGATGGTCGGCCCGAAGCCGACCATGTACTGGGGCACGCGGATCTTGAAGAGCTTGGCGGTGGAGAGGTGGCCGAGTTCGTGCCAGGCGATGGAGAACAGCAGGCCCACGAAAAACACCGCGAGCCCCAGGACCCACATGAGTGCCGTCATACGCGTGCCGCCTCCGTAGTCGCCTGCTCCGCTTGTTCCGCTGCCAGTTCCCGGGCACGGGACCGTGCCCAGCTCTCCGCCTCGAGGACGTCCTCGACGGTGAGAGAAGTTCCCGCCGTGGGGGTGCCGTGCTCCTCCACCACCCGCGCGACAGTGTCCACGATGCCGGTGAAGGGCAGCGAACCCGCGAGGAACGCGGCCACGCACTCCTCGTTGGCCGCGTTGAACACCGCGGGCGCGGTACCGCCGAGGGTACCGACGTGGCGCGCGAGCGCCACCGCCGGGAACGCCTCGTCGTCGAGCGGGAAGAAGGTCCAGGTGGCCGCCTTCGTCCAGTCGCACCCCGGCGCGGCGCCGGGCACGCGCTCGGGCCAGCCCAGCCCCAGCGAGATCGGCATCCGCATGTCCGGCGGGCTGGCCTGGGCCAGGGTCGAACCGTCCGTGAACTCCACCATCGAGTGGACATACGACTGCGGGTGGACGACGACCTCAATGCGGTCGAAGGGAATGTCGAAGAGCAGGTGGGCCTCGATGACTTCCAGGCCCTTGTTGACCAGGGTGGCGGAGTTGATGGTCACCACCGGTCCCATGTCCCACGTGGGGTGGGCCAGCGCCTGCCGCGGGGTGACCCCGGCCAGTTCCTCCCTCGTCCGCCCGCGGAAGGGGCCGCCGGAGGCGGTGACGACGAGCTTGCGGACCTCGGAGCGGGCGCCGCCCATGAGGGCCTGGAAGAGCGCGGAGTGCTCGGAGTCCACGGGCACGATCTGACCGGGCGCGGCCACGGCCTTCACCAGGGGGCCGCCGACGATCAGCGACTCCTTGTTGGCGAGGATCAGGATCCGGCCCGCCTCCAGGGCGGCCAGCGTCGGGCGCAGCCCGATCGAGCCGGTGATGCCGTTCAGCACCGAGTGGCAGGGCCGCCCGGCCAGCTCGGTCGCCGCGTCCGGGCCGACGAGCACCTCGGGCAGCGGCTCGCTCCCGTACCGCTCGGCCAGGGCCTCGCGGAGCGGGCCCTCGGCCTTCTCGTCGGCGACGGCGACGGCCTCGACGCCCAGCTGCAGGGCCTGGTCGGCGAGCAGCCCGACCCGGCCGCCGGCGGCGGACAGGGCGACCACCCGGAAGCGGTCGGGGTTGCGCAGGACGACGTCGATGGCCTGGGTGCCGATCGAGCCGGTCGAGCCGAGGATCACGATGTCGCGCGGGCCGTCGTGGGCGGCGCTGCCCGTGTCCGGTCCGGTCGGCCGCAGGTGCGGGTCGGCGAGAGAGTCGGTCATCCCCCCATTGTGTCCGGTCGGCGGCAGGCCGAGGGCACCGCCTCCGGGAAGCGGTGCCCTCGGCCGCGGCCTGCCGTTCAGCGGATCGGCCGGTGGACGTTCTCCTTGCCGGAGGGTCCGGGGTCGGTGGCGGCGATCCACGGTCCGTCGCCCGAGGGGTCGACGATGCCGGATTCGAGCCAGGTGTACGCGCCGCCGAGGACGCCGCGGACCACCTTGCGGTCGATGGTGTCGGTATTGGCCCACAGGCGGCCGAACAGCTCCTCCACCCGCAGCCGCGACTGGCGGCAGAAGGCGTCGGCGAGCTGGTAGGCCTCGCGTCCGTTCTCGCCGCGGGTGCGCAGCATCTCGGCGCGGACGCAGGCGGCGCTCATCGCGAACAGCTCGGCGCCGATGTCGACCACACGGCCGAGGAAGCCCTGCTTGGTCTCCATACGGCCCTGCCAGCGGGACATCGCGTAGAAGGTCGAGCGGGCGAGCTTGCGCGCGCTGCGCTCCACGTAGCGCAGGTGCGCCGCGAGGTCCGGATGGCCCGAGGGGTGGAAGGTGCCGTAGGCGGAGGGCAGTTGACCGGGACCGGCGACCAGCTTCGGCAGCCAGCGGGCGTAGAAGCCGCCGGCCTTCATGCCGGCCCTGGCCTTGTCTCCGAGGGCCTTGTCGGGGTCGATGAGGTCGCCGGCCACCGACAGGTGGGCGTCGACGGCCTCGCGGGCGATCAGCAGGTGCATGATCTCCGTCGAACCCTCGAAGATCCGGTTGATGCGCAGGTCGCGCAGCAACTGCTCCGCGGGCACAGCGCGTTCGCCGCGCGCCGCCAGCGACTCCGCGGTCTCGAAGCCGCGGCCGCCGCGGATCTGGACGAGCTCGTCGGCCATCACCCAGCCCATCTCGGACGCGAAGAGCTTGGCGAGCGCGCCCTCGATGCGGATGTCGTTGCGGTTCTCGTCGGCCATCTGGCTGGACAGCTCCATGACGGCCTCGAGGGCGAACGTCGTCGCCGCGATGAAGGCGATCTTCGATCCGACGGCCTCGTGCTCGGCGATCGGCTTGCCCCACTGCTCACGGGCCACCGACCACTCGCGGGCGACCTTCAGGCACCACTTGCCGGCCGCGACGCAGGACGCGGGCAGCGACAGGCGGCCGGTGTTGAGGGTGGTCAGGGCGATCTTCAGACCCGAGCCCTCGGGGCCGATGCGGTTCTCGGCGGGGACCCTCACCCGGTGGAAGCGGGTGACACCGTTCTCGATACCGCGCAGCCCCATGAAGGAGTTGCGGTTCTCGACGGTGATGCCCTCCGAGCCGGCCTCGACCACAAAGGCGGTGATGCCGCCCTTGTGGCCCTCGCTCCTCGGCACCCGGGCCATGACGACCAGCAGATCGGCCACGACACCGTTGGTCGTCCACAGCTTGACGCCGTCGAGGATGTACGAGTCCCCGTCCGGGACGGCCGTGGTGGCCAGGCGCGCCGGGTCGGAGCCCACGTCGGGCTCGGTGAGCAGGAAGGCGGAGATGTCGGTGCGGGCGCAGCGCGGCAGGAACCGCTCCTTCTGCTCCGGGGTGCCGAACATCTTCAGCGGCTGGGGCACGCCGATCGACTGGTGCGCGGAGAGCAGCACACCGACGGCGGGGCTGGCGGACCCGACCAGGGCCAGCGCCTTGTTGTAGTAGACCTGTGTGAGACCGAGACCGCCGTACTTGGGGTCGATCTTCATGCCGAGGGCGCCGAGCTCCTTGAGCCCGGTGATGACCTCGTCGGGGATGCGCGCCTCGCGTTCGATCAGCGCGCCGTCCACCTTCGTCTCGACGAAGTCGCGGAGCTTGGCCAGGAACTCCTCGCCACGCTGGACCTGTTCGGTCGACGGGGTGGGGTGGGGGTGGATCAGGTCGAGCCGGAAGCGGCCCAGGAACAGTTCCTTGGCGAAGCTGGGCTTGCGCCATTCCTGTTCGCGGGCCGCCTCGGCGACCTGGCGTGCTTCGCGTTCCGAGACGGTGGGGCGGGCTGAACTTGCGGACATGGGGGCATCACCTCGTGTCGTTACCGACCGGTGCTACGTGTTCGTTAGTACCCCGGTTCCGGCATGGTCACCAGCCCTCGCGCGCCGCCGGCCGGGTCCGCGGTGCCCGGTGCCCCCTCCCGGCGACGCGGGGAGCGGGGCGGGCGCGCACGTCCCGGCGGCCCGGAGGGGGTGCCGCGGCGGGCCGGGCCTGCGGGGCGCCGGTGGCGGGTGATGCGACGTCAGGAGGGTTTCCGCGGTGTGCTCTTCGCATCCCGGGCCGGCGGCGCGGACACGGCCGGGAACCCGTACGGGACGCCGCGGGCCGGGCTCACGCGCGGCTGACGGCCGGGAGGACACGGGGCACCGGAAGCGGCCCGGCGGGATTCGCCGCGGCGTCCGGCTCCACCCGGGTGAACGCCCGGACCGCCGCGCCGGGCGGACGCCAGGGGCCAGCGCTTCACGGAGCGTCGGGTGGGGACAACGCGGCCGGGGCGCACCGCACATGCGCCCCGGCCGCTGGAGAAGGGTGGTCTACAGGGCGAGCCCGGTCAGCACGAGGACGCGCTCGTAGGTGTAGTCCTCCATCGCGTACTTGACGCCCTCACGGCCGACGCCGGAGTCCTTGACGCCGCCGTAGGGCATCTGGTCGGCGCGGTAGGAGGGCGCGTCGCCGATGACGACCCCGCCGACCTCCAGCTCCCGGTGGGCGCGGAACGCCGTCTGCAGGTCGTGCGTGAAGACACCGCTCTGCAGGCCGAACTTGGAGTCGTTGACGACGGCGAACGCCTCGTCGGCGCCGTCGACCCTGTGCAGCGACAGCACCGGGCCGAAGACCTCCTCGGTGGCGATGATCGCGTCGGCCGGCAGGTCGGCCAGCACGGTCGGCTCGTACGCGGCGGCGTCGCGCACCCCGCCGGTCAGCAGCTTCGCGCCCTTGGCCACGGCGTCCTCGACCCAGGACTCGACACGCCGGGCGGCGTTCTCGTCGACCAGCGGGCCGACGTCGGTCGCCTCGTCCGACGGGTCACCGGTGACCTGCGCCCGGACCTTGGCCACGACCTTCTCCGCCAGCCGGTCGTAGACCGCCGTGTCCGCGACGACCCGCTGCACGGAGATGCAGGACTGGCCGCCCTGGTAGTTGGCGAAGGTCGCGATGCGGTTCGCGGCCCACTCCAGGTCCTCCTCGGACGACCAGTCCGCGAGGACGACCGCGGCGGCGTTGCCGCCCAGCTCCAAGGTGATGTGCTTGCGCGGCACCGAGTCCATGATCTGGTAGCCGACCCGGTCCGAGCCGGTGAAGGAGACGACGGGCAGGCGCGTGTCCTGCACCAGCGCGGGCATCCGGTCGTTGGGGACCGTCAGCACGCTCCAGGAACCGGCCGGCAGGCCGGTCTCGGCCAGGATCTCGCCCAGGACGAGGGCCGAGAGCGGGGTGGACGGCGCCGGCTTGAGGACGATCGGGGTGCCGACGGCGATCGCCGGGGCCACCTTGTGCGCCACCAGGTTGAGCGGGAAGTTGAAGGGCGCTATGCCGAGCACGCTGCCGCGCGGGAAGCGGCGGGTCAGCGCGAGACGGCCCACGCCGCCTGCGTCGGTGTCCAGGCGCTGCGCCTCACCGCTGTTGAAGCGGCGAGCCTCCTCCGCCGCCCAGCGGAACACCGAGACGGCACGGCCGACCTCGCCGCGCGCCCACTTGATCGGCTTGCCGTTCTCGGCGGTGATCAGGCGCGCGATCTCCTCGGTGCGCTCGGCCAGCCGCTTGGACACATGGTCCAGGGCGGCGGCGCGCACATGCGCGGGGGTGGCGGCGAACTCGGCCTCGACGGCCTTGGCGGCCGCGACCGCCTCCTCGACCTGCTCCTCGGTCGGCACGGCGACCGAGGCCACGACGCTGCCGTCGTACGGGTTCACGACATCGAAGCTGTCCTCGCCGATGACCGGGCGGCCGGCGAGCCAGAAGGCGGTGGAGGTGCTCATGCGGACACCGTAGGACGGGCGGCACCCGGACGGGCTTGTCCACAGCGGAGCACGGCCCCGCACCGATGCGCCGTTTCGGCAGATGCCGTCAGCGGCCGGCCGCCTTCAGGGCCAGCCACAACTCCATCCGCACGTCCGGGTCGTCCAGCGAGCGGCCCAGGATCTCCTCCACGCGCCGCATGCGGTAGCGCAGCGTGTGCCGGTGCACCCCCAGCTCGGCCGCGGCCGCGTCCCACTGGCCGTGCCGCGACAGCCACGCCTGGAGCGAGGCGACGAGATCGCCGCGGGCGGTGGCGTCGTGCTCCCGCAGCGGGCGCAGCAGCCCGTCGGAGAACGCCCGCACGGCGTCCTCGCTCAGCAGCGGCAGCACCGAGCCGGAACCCACCTCGTCGTGCTCGACCAGGCCGGCGCCGCGGCGTCGCGCGACCGCCAGCGCGCGCTCCGCCTGCTCGTGGGCGGCCGGGACGGCGGCGGAGCCGACCGCTGCGGACAGCCCCGCCACCAGGTCGTCGTCGCTGTCGAGCGCCGCCAGGCACGCGGCGAGCACCGCGCCCCCGGCCGAGGCCAGGACCGTCAGCCGGTTGCCCTCGCGCACCGCGAGCACCGGCTCCGCCGCGCGCAGCGCCGCCGCCTCCACCCGCTCGGCCAGCAGGCCCACCGCCTCGGCCGCGGACTCCGCGGGCTCGGCCACCAGCACGCGCACGGGCGCCTCCAGCAGCCCGCCGTACAGCCGCCCCGCCACCGTGCGGGCGTGCTCGGCCTCCCCCACGAGCAGCATCCGCAGCAGCGCGCCGCCGAGCCGCTGCTCGGTGTCCTGCAACGTGCGGGACTGCTCCAGGGAGAGCGTCAGCAGGGCCACGGCCGCGTGCACGATCCAGCGGGCGGAGGTGTCCAGGCGCTCCTCCGTCCCCACGGCGAGGAAGCCGCGCGGGCGCCGGCCCGTGCCCAGCGACTGCAACTGCACGCGGTCCTCCGTGCCCGCCGGGCCCGCCACGGCCGCGCTCGCCGGCGCCGGCTTGCCCCGCAGCCGGTCCACCTCCCCGGCCAGCCGTGCGGCACGCCGTCCCGCCCAGTCCGGGGCGGCGGCCACCACCGCGCCGGACGCGTCGTACAACGCCGCCCAGCCGTCCAGATGCGCCGCCAGCCGGGCCAGCAGCGCGGTCGTCCCGTCAGGCGCCAGCGCGGCCCGGGTCAGCTCGCGCTGCGCCTCGAAACCCGCCGTCACCGCCTTGTACTGGTCCGCGGCTATCGCCGCCGACACGGCCTTGCTGATCGCGATGAACGGCGTCTTGCGCGGCACCTCCAGCAGCGGCAGCCCGTGCGCCTCCGCCGCCTCCACGAGGGCCTCCGGCACGGTGTCGTGACTCAGCCCCACGCCGAAGCCCAGCCCCACGACGCCGGCCCGCGCCAGGCGCCCCACGTACGCCGCGAGGGCGTCGGGCGACCCCATGTCCAGCTTCAGGCCCGTCGTCAGCAGCAGTTCCCCGCCCTCCAGGTACGGCGCGGGGTCGTCCAGCTCGCTGGTGTGCACCCAGCGGACCGTTGCCTCGTCCACGTGCTCGCCTGCGGCGAGGACGGTCAGCCTCAGGGTGGGGTTCCGGAGGAGGGAGGTGAGGGTGGGGGGCACGGGCTTTTTCTCCATCGTGGAGTACGGTCTCATCCGATTCTGCCTCACCGTATACCTGCGGCGCCGCCAGGGTTTTTCCCCCGCCCTCCCGCCCGATTGCCCGGCACGATAAGTGCGGGCCCTGCGCCGCGTGCGTTGTGGGGTCGGCGCCGCTCCGGCGCCCGTCCTCGGGGCTCGCGGGTTACCCCTGCAAGTCGTGTACCGCGGTCACCGCTCGTCCCCTGCGGGCGGACCCCGGCGCACCCCCTCCCGGGCTCGTTGGAGCGACTGACGGCCGGTGGGGGTGCTGTAGGCGGTGACGGCTGCGCACTTGGACAGCGCTGCGTCAACGGGTGCCCGAGCACGGTGCCGTCCATACCCACCCACCGGGGATCAGGCGCGATACGAGACGGAGGGGGCGGGGTCGTAGGGGTGGCGTTCTGGACACTGGAGCATATTTGGGTGCACAACCCCGGGCACGCAGCCGAGAGTGCCTGAGGCACCTAAATGTGCTGTCCAGAATGGCAGCCCCGGAGGCCCCGAACCCAGCCCCCCAACAACGCGCGTCGGGGCGCCCTGACTTCACAGGGCACACGGGCGGGCGGGCGGGGAAAAAGAGGCCTACGACCGGAGGTCTACCAGGACCGGGGGTGCGTGCTCACCGTTGACGGCAGTCAACGACAGCACCGCATGCCCCGCAGGCACCACATGCGCCAGGTCCGACGCGGACCACCGCTCCCGCTCGACCTTCCGCACCGTCACGGACTCCGCCGTGACCGCCTTCCCCGTGACAAGCCGCCGCACCGTGTGCAGCACACGCGTGAGCGGCTCGTCCGCGATGATCTGGCGGTTCGTGACGTCCTGGACGTCCACCCACTCCTTGCCCCAGACCTCCGCGAAGCGGGCCCCGTCCCAGGCGGTGACGCCGGAGAGCGCGGCCCGGCAGCCCACCGCGCCGAGGAGGGCGGCGCGCAGGGGCTCGGGGACGTCGTCGAGGGTGCGGAGGGTGAGGACGGCCCCGGCGTTCGCGGAGCGCATCCGCTGGAGGCCGCGCACCGATTCCGCGGTGACCGTGTGGGACGCGTCGTCGAGGACGAGGCAGGCGAAGAGGGAACGGTCCTGCCGGGCCACGGCGCACTCCGCGAACTGGGCGAGGACGAGCCGCGCGAGGATGCGGGAGACCTCGGCGTGGCCGCGTTCGGGGAGGTCGATGCGGACCCGGAGGGGGTGTTCGAGGCCGCGCAGGGAGAAGGGGTGGCTGCCGCCGGTGGTGTCGAAGAAGCCGGCGAACGCGGGACGGTCCAGGAGCGCGATGCGGTCGGCGAGCAGGGGCCCCGCGTCGCCGGGGCGGGCGGACTGGCGCTCGCGGGCGTCGAGTTCGCGCAGCTGGGCCTGGGCGGCGGGGCCGTGCTCCTGGAGGGCGGCGCGGAGCGCGGCCAGGGCCGCGGGCGTGCCGTCGAGGAGTTCGCGCAGTTCGGGGACGGAGGGGAAGCGGCCGTGGGCGGCGTGGAAGGGCCCGAGCAGTTGGGCGAGGGCCGTGGCGGCGCGCCGGCTGTCGCCGCCGGGGAGGGCGGCGGCGAGGTCGCCGACGAGGGCTTCGGCGAGGAAGCCGGCGGCTTCGTCGGGGTCGCCGGCGCCGCCGTACAGGTCGAGGTCGTACGCGGAGTCGGGGCGGCCGATCTTGACGACGACGTCGAAGGACTCGTCGGGGGCGAGCCGTGCCCCGTCCGTGCCGACGGCGACGACCGCCGCCCGCCCTGCGAGGGCCTGGAGGCACAGGAACTCCAGGGCCGGCCGCACAATGCGCACGGTCTTGCCCGAGCCGGGCGGGCCCACGGCGAGCAGGGAGGTGCCGAGGACGGAGGTGTCGAGGGCGAAGCCGGCGCCGCGGTGGCTGCGGGGGTTGCGTTCGTCCTCGGAGGCGGTGCCGATGCGGACCTGTCCGGCGGACAGGTCGTGCGCGGCGGCGCGCACCGGCAGGTCGCGGGCGCCGCTGGGGTGGGCGCAGGCGGCGGCGCCGTAGCGGAGCACGGTGTCGGTGAAGGCGGGGAGCCGGCCGGGCTCGGAGCGTACCGACTGCCAGGCGCGGGTGAGCCGCGCGAAGTCGACGTCGTTCATGCGCCCGGCGCGCGCGTCGCCGGCGAGCCGGTCCGCGGCGTCGGCCGCGCCGCCGTCGCGCAGCGCGGGGAATTCGGCCGGGTCCTGCCGCGGGTCGGCGGGCGGGCGGGCGGAGGCGGCCGGGTCCTCCTCGCGGGCCCGCCGGAGCGGGGCGGAGATGTAGCGGCGCCACATCTCGGGCCAGCGGCCGAGCCGGGCGAAGAAGACCAGCAGGGCCCCGCCGACGAGCGCGTAGTACAGGTACGAGGCATAGGCGTAGGCGGTCTGGTTGCCGCCGGCCTGGCGCCAGGAGTCGGGGGTGACGGCGAGCAGGGGCCAGAGCCAGTAGCTGCCGAGGTAGCCGTTCCACAGCAGCGACCACAGCAGCCAGCCGCCGAGGAAGGCGATGACGGCGCCGCTGATCAGCTGGCGGCCCGGCACGGCCTCGGGGTCGTCCGCGGGTCGCGCGCGGTGGCCGTGGCGCCACACGCCGGGCTCGGCGGCTGGGCGCGGCGCGCGCAGCCAGGCAATAAACCCGGCGCCGTCGGGGCCGGCGGGCGGGGCGCCCTCCGGGGGCGCGGGCCAGGTGCCGGTGACCGGGCGGGCGCCGGGGGCGGCGGTGGGCGGCGGGGGCGTGCCGGTGCGGCCCTTGTCGCCGGCCGGACCGCGGCCGCCGGGGTCGCCGGGTCCGGGCCGTGCGCCGGGGACCGGGGGCGGTCCCGAGGGCACGGGTGGGACGCCCGGCACCGGCCGGGCGCCCGGAACGGGCGGTGTGCCCGGGCCCGTACCGCCGGGCGGAGGCGCCGCAGGCCTCCCGTGCGTACCGTCGATGTCCATCGCGTGTGCCACCCCTCGCAGGTCCGCACTCAATGTAGTCGAGCGGCCACCCGGGTCCGAAGGATCTTGGCACGCTCATGTCCGTCACGTCGAAGAGAGTTCGTAGAGTGCGCCCCCGCGGCGTGTGCGGGGTACCGCCGTACGGGCTTAGCCTGCGGGAAAGGACACCGGTTCGAAGGAGAACGCCCGCCATGACCGATCTGGCCCAGGAGCGCCGCCTCGTCACCCCGATCCCCGGCCCCAAGTCGCAGGAGCTGCTGGCGCGCAAGGCTGCTGCGGTCGCGAACGGCGTCGGTGTGACCCTGCCCGTCTTCGTCACCCGGGCCGGCGGCGCCGTGCTGGAGGACGTGGACGGCAACTCGCTGATCGACTTCGGTTCCGGTATCGCGGTGACCTCGGTCGGCAACAGCGCGGAGGCGGTCGTGCGCCGTGCCTCGGCGCAGCTCGCCGACTTCACGCACACCTGCTTCATGGTGACGCCGTACGAGGGCTACGTGGAGGTCGCCGAGGCCCTCAACGAGCTGACGCCGGGCGACCACGAGAAGCGCACGGCGCTGTTCAACTCCGGTGCCGAGGCGGTCGAGAACGCGGTGAAGATCGCCCGCGCGTACACCGGGCGCCAGGCCGTCGTGGTCTTCGACCACGGCTACCACGGCCGCACCAACCTGACGATGGCGCTGACGGCGAAGAACATGCCGTACAAGCACTCGTTCGGCCCCTTCGCGCCCGAGGTCTACCGGGTGCCGCTGGCCTACCCCTTCCGCTGGCTGACGGGTGCGGAGAACTGCGCGGAGGAGGCGGCCGCCCAGGCGATCGACATGATCACCAAGCAGGTCGGCCCGGAGAACGTGGCCGCGATCGTGATCGAGCCGATCGCGGGCGAGGGCGGCTTCATCGAGCCGGCCAAGGGCTTCCTGCCGAAGATCGTGGAGTTCGCGCGCGAGAACGGCATCGTCTTCGTCGCGGACGAGATCCAGACCGGTTTCTGCCGCACCGGCCAGTGGTTCGCCTGCGAGGACGAGGGCATCGTCCCGGACCTGATCACCACGGCCAAGGGCATCGCCGGCGGTCTGCCGCTGGCTGCCGTGACGGGCCGCGCGGAGATCATGGACGCCGCGCACTCGGGCGGTCTCGGCGGCACCTACGGCGGCAACCCGGTGGCCTGCGCGGCCGCGCTGGGGGCCATCGAGACAATGAAGGAGCTGGACCTCAACACCAGGGCCCGCCGCATCGGCGAGATCATGCTGGGCCGGCTGCGCGGTATGCAGGAGAAGTTCGACGTCATCGGCGAGGTCCGCGGCCGCGGCGCCATGATCGCGGTGGAGCTGGTGGAGCCCGGGAGCAAGAACCCGAACGCGGCCGCCACGGCCGCCCTGGCGAAGGCCTGCCACGCGGAGGGCCTGGTGGTCCTGACCTGTGGCACCTACGGCAACGTGCTGCGCTTCCTGCCGCCGCTGGTGATCGGCGAGGACCTGCTGAACGAGGGTCTGGACATCATCGAGAGCGCGTTCACCCGCCTGTGACCAGGTATTTCCCTGGTGCTGGGGAACCCCCGGCACCCGCAGTGAAGAAGGTGTGCGGGCCTGATGGCGGGAGGGTGCAACCCCTGTCCGGCCCTCCGCCCGTGACGTACGGTTTCCGCAGATGGAAGAAACACCCCGTCTGCGGAAGTCCGCGGGCGACACTTTGCCGGTGACTCCCCATCACCGGTGCAGCTGTGCCCTCGCGCACACCGCCGAAGCCGCAGGCTCCGGCAATCCTCGCCGATCGGTCGGCCGCTTGTCCCAAACCCCCCGGGGCGGGCGGCACGGCGATCGTTCTGGCCGCCCCGGAACTCTCCCCCCTGTTCCGGGGCGGCCAACTTCTCTGCTGATCGTCGTGTGCACGGCGCTCTTCGGACTGCTGACCTGGCAGGAAGCGGTTCATGGGCGCCTGCTGGCGTGGGACGGTCCCCTTCGCGGCGCGCTCGCAGGTCCCGCCGCGCACCCGGCCGGGGCCGGTTCGCCCGTCGCGCAGTTCTTCGCCGACCTGGGCAACGCGCAGATCGCCGTGCCGGCACTGATGGCAGCAATGGTCTGGACCACCTGGCGGCTACGGCGGGCCGGAAGGCCCCGCTGGTGGCTGCCGGCGCTCGCCTACGCCGCGGCGACGGCCGCGGTCCCCCTGCTGGTGAGCCTGCTCAAGCCGCTGATCGGCCGGGCGGGTCCCGGTTCGCTGACGCTCTCCCCCGGCTACCCGGGGCTCTACCCCTCCGGCCATGCCGCCACCGCCGCCGTCGCGTACGGGGGCGCGGCGCTGCTGCTGGCGCACCTCGTCGTACGCACGGCGGCACGGCGGCTGCTGGGCGCGGCCGCCGTGCTGCTGAACGCCGCGGTGGGGGTCTTCCTCGTCCGGTGCGGCTACCACTGGCCGCTCGACGTCGTGGGGAGCTGGCTGCTGTGCGGCGCCCTGCTGGCGGGCGCCGCCCTCGCGGTCAGTTGTTGGTCGGGAAACCGAGGTTGATGCCGCCGTGGCTCGGGTCGAGCCACCGCTGGGTGACGGCCTTGCCGCGGGTGAAGAAGTGGACGCCGTCGGGGCCGTAGGCGTGGGTGTCGCCGAAGAGCGAGGCCTTCCAGCCGCCGAAGGAGTAGTACGCCACCGGCACCGGGATCGGCACG
Source organism: Streptomyces sp. NPDC088732 (assembly GCF_044751205.1). Lineage (NCBI taxonomy): Bacteria > Bacillati > Actinomycetota > Actinomycetes > Kitasatosporales > Streptomycetaceae > Streptomyces > Streptomyces sp. NPDC088732. Next base: position 140,244 of record NZ_JBIVLI010000017.1, on the reverse strand, counting down.
TTGATGCCGACCATGCCGACCTCGACCTCGTGCTGGAAGCGGCGCGCCGCACCCCCGTCGTTGGTGAAGATGGCCGTGCCGTTGCCGTACGGGTTGGAGTTGATCAGCTCCAGGCCCTCGTCGTAGGAGCCCACCCGGACCACGGACAGGACCGGGCCGAAGATCTCGTCGTTGTAGACCGACATGCCGGGCTTGACGTCGTCGAAGAGGGTCGGGCCGAGCCAGAAGCCGCCCTCGGTGGCGTCGCCGGTGACGGCGTGCTCGCGGCCGTCGACGGCGAGGGTCGCGCCGTCGGCGAGGCCCGCGTCGAGGTAGGACGTCACCTTGTCGCGGTGCGCGCCGGTGACCAGGGGGCCCATCTCGGACGTGGCGCTGCAGCCGGGGCCGACGGTGAGGCCGGCCATCCGCTCCTTGATCTTCCCGACCAGCTCGTCGCCGACGGGGTCGACCGCGACCAGGACGGAGACGGCCATGCAGCGCTCGCCGGCCGCGCCGAAACCGGCGTTGACGGCGGCGTCGGCGGCCAGGTCCAGGTCGGCGTCGGGCAGCACCAGCATGTGGTTCTTGGCGCCGCCGAGTGCCTGGACCCGCTTCCCGTAGCGGGTGCCGGTCTCGTAGACGTAGCGGGCGATCGGGGTGGAGCCGACGAACGAGACGGACTTGATGTCCGGGTGCTCCAGGAGGCGGTCGACGGCGACCTTGTCACCGTGCACGACGTTGAAGACGCCGTCGGGCAGCCCGGCCCGCTTCCACAGCTCCGCGAGGAAGTTGGCGGCGGAGGGGTCCTTCTCGGAGGGCTTGACGACGACGGTGTTGCCCGCGGCGATGGCGATCGGGAAGAACCACATCGGCACCATGGCCGGGAAGTTGAACGGCGAGATGATCGCGACCGGGCCGAGCGGCTGGCGGATGGAGTAGACGTCGATGCCGGTCGAGGCCTGCTCGGTGAAGCCGCCCTTGATCAACTGCGGGATGCCGCAGGCGTACTCGACGACCTCGATGCCGCGGGCGATCTCGCCCAGGGCGTCGGAGTGCACCTTGCCGTGCTCGGAGACAATGATCGCGGCCAGCTCGTCGCGCTGGGCGTTCAGCAGCTCCCGGAAGGCGAAGAGCACCGCGGTGCGCTTGGCGACGGAGGCGTTGCGCCACTCCTTGAACGCGGCGGCGGCCGCGCCGACGGCCTGGTCGACCTCGGCGATCGCCGCGAAGTCCACCCGCCCGGTGACGGCGCCGGTCGCCGGGTCGTACACGTCGCCGTGGCGCTCCGCGGTACCGGCCCACGCCTGCCCGGCGATCCAGTGCGTGATGTGCTTGTCGGTCACGGCTGTTCTCCCTGTCGTCCCGCACGTCCTTCGCTGCCAGTCTCACCAGTGCGGGAGGCGGTTCCAAGCACCAAGGTGTCGGCGACCGCGGCGTTCGCTTTACATGTCGTACAGATCGTCGGGCCGCTCCATGCCCTCCATGAGGTCGAGCCGGATGTCCTGGGCCCAGGCGAAGGCCCAGCGCTTGAGTTCGGCGACCTCTGCGGCCTCCAGGCCGCGGGCGGCGTAGGCGCGGTCGTCGGCCCCGACCAGTTTGTCCAGGCGGTCGGCGAGCGCGCCGGGCTCGAAGTCCTCGTCGCGGCGCACCGCCATGGACAGCAGCTCCCCGGGGGCGAACCACGCGGCCATGGCCCGGACGTCGACGAGGTCGCCGGGCTGGGCCCGGTCGACGAGCGCGGCCACCTTCAGCGCGGCGCAGTCCTCCAGGGCGACGACCGGAACCGGCCGCGACAGCCCCAGGCCGATCGGGACCGGCGGGTGCGACAGCGGCTCCTTGGCGATGTGCACGGTGTACGCGAGCGATCCCGGCAGCGCCGCGGTGAACTGCGCGGACAGCGGGGTGCGGGGCAGGTCGGCGACCTCGTACCCGGCCGCGGTGCACGCGCCCTCCAGCGCCGCGGCGATCCGCCCGACGGAGGTGGAGCTGAAGGTCACCAGGTCCAGGTGGCGGGAGGGGGCGCCGCGCAGCCCGTGGGCGTGCACCGCGTGACCGCCGGCGAGCACCAGGCCGAGCTGCTCGCAGACGGGCAGCACGGTCTCCAGGAACGCGGCGTGGCCCGGCGCGAGCCCCACGTCAGGCCGCCGCCGTCGGGTGTCCGGAACGGATCATGGAACCAGTGTCGCGCACCGGGCCCGCGGCCCCCCGCCTCACTCCTCCGTGTCGCGGGGCCGGTGCACCGCGAGATGGGCGGCGGCCTCGTGCATGGCGAGTTCGAGGACGCCGGGGTCGGTGAGGTGGCCGGTGCCGTCCGGCGGGACGAGCCAGCGCACACCGCCGGTCGCCCGGCCCGGGTAGGGCACGACGATCCACGTGCCGTTGCCCGCGGTGCGCACGCCGGTGCCGATCCAGCGGGCGGCGGTGCCCGGCGGTACGAGGAAGCCCATGCGGGAGTCGCCGAAGTCGGCCAGGACGGGTCCGGTCCGGTCGACGAGCCGGGTCAGCACGTCGAGGGTGGGGTAGCCGAGCTCGCCGGTGAGGATGAGGACGTCCCAGAGCCGCCCGGCGGGCAGGAGCGTCACCCCGAGGGGGTTGCGCTCCCATTCCCACCGGGTGGTCTCGGGGTCGGGTGCCACGGAAACCAGCCATTCGACCGCGCCGCGCGCGCCGGTGCCGACCATGCCGGTTCCTCCGTTCCGTGTGTGTGTTCATGCCTGTCACACGGTGAGAGGGGCGCGGGGGCCGATCATTACGCGAGTTTTCGGATCTTTCGCCGGTGATTCCCGTCACAGGCCGCCGGGAGGGGCCCGCCGGGTGCTCCGGCCTCAGCTGTCGAAGCCGAGCCCGAGCCGGTCCATCGCTTTGAGCCACAGGTTGCGGCGGCCCGCGTTGCGGTCGGCGCGGCCCATCGACCACTTGGTCAGCCCGATCCCGGCCCAGGCCAGCGGCTCGGGCGGGAAGGGCATCGGCTTGCTGCGCACCATCTCCAGCGCCGTGCGCCCGGTGGTCTCCCCCGCCAGCAGGTCGAGCATCACGTCGGCGCCGAAGCGGGTCGCGCCGACGCCGAGGCCGGTGTAGCCGGCGGCGTAGGCCACCCGTCCGCCGTGGGCGGTGCCGAAGAAGGCCGAGAAGCGCGAGCAGGTGTCGATCGCGCCGCCCCAGGCATGGGTGAAGCGGACACCCTCCAGCTGGGGGAAGCAGCGGAAGAAGTGCCCGGCGAGCTTCAGGTAGGTCTCCGGGCGCTCGTCGCGCGCGGCGTCCAGGCGCCCGCCGTAGGGGTAGATGGCGTCGTAGCCGCCCCACAGGATGCGGTGGTCCGCCGTCAGCCGGAAGTAGTGGAACTGGTTGGCGCTGTCGCCGAGTCCCTGGCGCCGCTTCCAGCCGATCGCGCCGAGCTGGCCGGCGTTGAGCGGCTCGGTCATCAGGGCGTAGTCGTAGACCGGGACGACGTAGTGGCGTACGCGCTTGACCAGCGAGGGGAAGACGTTGGTGCCGAGCGCGACGTGCCGGGCGAAGATCCGTCCGTACGGGGTGCGGACGGCCATGCCCGAGCCGTTGCGGGCCAGTCCGGTGGCGCGGGTGTGCTCGTAGACCCGTACGCCCAGTTCCTCGCAGGCGCGTTTGAGGCCCCAGGCCAGTTTGGCGGGATGGAGCATGGCGACGCCGGTGCGGTCCCACAGGCCGCCGACGAAGGTGGGCGAGTCGACCTCGGCGCGCACCTGCTCGCGGTCGAGCACCTCCAGTTCGACGCCGTGCCGGGCCGCCTCCTCGGCGGCGGCGCGCAGGGCGTCGAACTGGTAGGGCTCGGTGGCCACGTCGATCTCGCCGGTCCGCTCGAAGTCGCAGTCGATGGCGTAGCGGGCGACCGCCTCCTCGATGCCGTCGAGGTTGCGGTTGCCGAGCTCGTGCAGTGCGGCGAACTCGCCCGGCCAGCGGGCGAGTCCGTTGGCCAGGCCGTGGGTGAGGCTGGCGGCGCAGAAGCCGCCGTTGCGGCCGGACGCCGCCCAGCCCACCTCCTTGCCCTCGACGAGGACGACATCGCGCCGCGGGTCGCGCTCCTTGGCCAGCAGCGCGGTCCACAGCCCGGTGTAGCCGCCGCCGACCACCAGCAGGTCGCAGTGCTCGTCGCCGACGAGCGCGGATCCGGCCCGCGGCCTGCCGGGGTCCTCCAGCCAGTACGGTGTCGGCTGCGCGTCGGCGAGCGAACGGGCTGGATCCATGGGTTCTCACACCTTTGGGGATGCGGGGGGTCGGGGCCGACACATGTCGTGTCCGGCCTACGTATGGGCCTTCCTGCGGCGCCCCAGCAGCTGTCCGGCGACCACGCAGAGCACGGCCACCACGAACATCAGCGTGCCGATGACGTTGACCTGGACGGGCAGTCCCTTCTGGGCGGCGCCCCAGACGAACATCGGGAAAGTCACCGTGGTGGGGCCCGCGTTGAACTGCGTGATGATGAAGTCGTCGATGGAGATGGCGAAGCTCAGCAGGGCGCCGGCCGCGATGCCGGGCGCGGCGATCGGGAAGGTGATCCGCCAGAACGTGGACCACGGTGTGGCGTACAGGTCCTGGGCGGCCTGCTCCAGCCGGGGGTCCATGCTCATCACGCGCGCCTTGACCGCCGTCACCACGAAGCTGAGGCAGAACATGATGTGCGCGATGAGGATGGTCCAGAAGCCGAACTGGATGCGCATGTTGAGGAAGAGGGTGCCGAGCGAGGCACCCATGACGATCTCGGGCATCGCCATCGGCAGCCAGATCAGCCCGGTGACCGGCGCGCGGCCGCGGAAGCGGTGGCGGGCGAGCGCGAAGGCGACCATGGTGCCCAGCACGGTGGCGCCGATCGTGGCGAGGACGGCGATCTCCAGGGACAGCGACACCGAGTCGCACATGTCGCCGACGCCGCAGGGGTTCTGCCAGGCGTCGAGCGAGAAGTGGTTCCAGGAGTAGTTGAAGCGGCCCTTGGGCTGGTTGAAGGAGAAGATCAGGACGATGACGTTGGGGAGCGTCATGTACGCCAGGGCGGCGACGCCGGCGAAGACGACCAGGTGGCGGCGCACCCAGGTGAGAACGGGCATCAGACCAGCTCCTCCGTTCCCGCCTTGCGGATGTACACCGAGACGATCACCAGGATCACGGCCATGAGCATGAACGACAGCGCGGCGGCCGTCGGGTAGTCGAGCACCGTCAGGAACTTCGACTGGATGACGTTGCCGATCATCTGCTCGCTGGGGCTGCCGAGCAGTTCGGCGTTGATGTAGTCGCCCGAGGCCGGGATGAAGGTGAGCAGCGTGCCGGCCACGACGCCGGGCAGCGAGATCGGGAACGTCACCTTGCGGAAGGTGGTGAACGGGCGGGCGTACAGGTCGCCGGCCGCTTCGTGCAGCCGCGGGTCGATGCGTTCGAGCGAGGTGTACAGCGGAAGGATCATGAAGGGCAGGAAGTTGTAGGTCAGTCCGCACACCACCGCCAGCGGCGTGGCCAGCACGCGGTCGTCGGCGGTGAGGCCGAGCGCGGCGGTGGCGTTGAGTATGTGCAGCTTGTCCAGCACCGAGACCACGACGCCGTCGTCGGCCAGGATCGTCTTCCAGGCCAGGGTCCGGATCAGGAAGCTGGTGAAGAACGGCGCGATGACCATCACCAGCAGCACATTGCGCCAGCGGCCGGCCTTGAAGGCGATGGTGTACGCGAGCGGGTAGCCGACGGCCAGGCACAGCACGGTGGCAATGCCCGCGTAGACCAGCGACCGCAGGTAGAAGACGTCGTACTCCTGGAAGGCGTCCCAGTAGGTCGCGAAGTGCCAGGTGACGCGGTAGCCGGTCTCCAGTGAACCGGTCTGCACGGAGGTCGAGGCCTGGTAGACCATCGGGGCCACGAAGAAGACCAGCAGCCACAGGATGCCGGGCAGCAGCAGCCAGTACGGGACGAGTTTGCGGCGTCCGGCGGCCGCGGCGGGGGGTGCCGGCGGGAGCTGCGCGGGCGCGCCCGCGGGTGCCGGGGAGAGGGCGGCCATTACGCGCTGACCTCCCCCGCCTCGATGTCCTGGGCGGCGTCGAGGCCGAAGGTGTGGGCCGGGCTCCAGTGCAGGACGACGTCGGCGCCGGGCACCAGGCGGCCGTCGCGCTCCACGTTCTGCGCGAAGACGGCGAGTTCGGGGCACCAGGGGCTGTTGACGACGTACTGCGTGGAGACCCCGATGAAGCTCGCGTCCACGATCCGGCCGGTCATGGAGTTGCGTCCGGAGGGGATGCCCTCGGCGTCGTCGGCGTGCACGATGGTGATCTTCTCGGGCCGCACCCCGGCGAGGACCTTGTCGCCGGACTGCGCGCTCCTGGCGGCGCAGCGCGCGGCGGGCATGACCAGCCGCCGGTCGCCGACGCTGAGCAGCAGGTCGTCGCCACTGGTGCCGGAGATCTGGGCCTCGATCAGATTGGACTGGCCGAGGAAGTTCGCGACGAAGGTGGTACGCGGGTTCTCGTACAGGTCGGTGGGGGCGCCGAGTTGCTCGATGCGGCCGGCGTTCATCACCGCGATGGTGTCGGCCATGGTCATGGCCTCTTCCTGGTCGTGCGTGACGTGCACGAAGGTGATGCCGACGTCGGTCTGGATGCGCTTGAGCTCCAGCTGCATCTGGCGCCGGAGCTTGAGGTCCAGGGCGCCCAGCGGCTCGTCGAGCAGCAGCACCTTGGGGTGGTTGATCAGGGCGCGGGCGACGGCGACGCGCTGCTGCTGGCCGCCGGAGAGCTGGTGCGGCTTGCGGCGGGCGAGGTGGCCGAGCTCGACCAGGTCGAGCATGGACTCGACCTGGCTCTTCACGGACTTGATGCCGCGGCGGCGCAGGCCGAAGGCGACGTTCTCGTGGATGTCCAGGTGCGGGAAGAGGGCGTAGTTCTGGAAGACGGTGTTGACCGGGCGCTTGTAGGGCGGCAGTGCGGTGACGTCCTGGTCCCCGATGCGGACGGTGCCGGAGGTCGGGTCCTCCAGTCCGGCGACCATGCGCAAGGTGGTGGTCTTGCCGCAGCCGGAGGCGCCCAGGAGGGCGAAGAAGGAGCCCTCGGGGATGGTCAGGTCGAGCGGGTGCACGGCGGTGAAGTCGCCGTAGGTCTTGCCGAGGCCGGTCAGTGTCACGGCGCCGCCGGCGGGGCCGCCGGGTCCGGCCGGCTTGTCGGTGGGCGATGCGGTCTGCTGGGTCATGTCGTCGAGTCCCTGTCTGCGTGGCCGGTCAGGCGCCGATGAGCTTGGCGAACTTGCCCTCGAAGGCGGTCTCCTCGTCGGCGGTGAGGGACCGGAAGGGATGGGCCTTCGCCTTCATCTCCGCGTTGGGAATGATCAGCGGGTTGTCGGCCACGTCCTTGTCGATCTTGAGCAGCTCCTCGTACACGCCGGCGCAGGGCGTGATGTAGTTGACCCATGCCGACAGTTCGGCGGCGATCGCGGGCCGGTAGTACCAGTCCATGAGCAGCTCGGCGTTCTTGCGGTGCTTGGAGCCCGCCGGGACCAGCATGTTGTCCGTCGAGTACAGGTAGCCGGCGTCGGGGATCACGAACTTGATCTCGGGGTTGTCGGCCTGGAGCTGGACCAGGTCACCGGCCCACGCCACGCAGGCCGCGATGTTCCCCGAGGCCAGGCCGTCGGTGTACTCGTTGCCGGTGAACTGGCGGATCTGCTTGCTGTCCACGGCCTTCTGGACCCGGGCGACGGCGGCGTCGAAGTCGTCGGCGGTGAAGGACTCCGGCTGCTTGCCGAGGTCGAGCAGCGTCATGCCGATGGTGTCGCGCATCTCGCTCAGCATCGCGACCCGGCCCTTGAGGGAGGGGTCGTCGAGCAGCTGGGAGATGCTGGCGACCTTCTTCCCCTTGGTGGCCTTCTCGTTGTACGCGATGACCGTCGCGATGCCCTGCCAGGGGTAGGAGTGGGCGCGCCCGGGGTCCCAGTCCGGGTTGCGGAAGCGCTGCTCCAGGTTGGTGAAGGCGTTCGGCAGGTACGTGGGGTCCAGCGGCTGCGCCCAGCCCAGCCGGATCATCCGGGCCGCCATCCAGTCGGTGAGGACGACCAGGTCGCGCCCGGTGGACTGGCCGGCCGCGAGCTGCGGCTTGATCTTGGCGAAGAACTCGACGTTGTCGGTGATGTCGTCGGTGTACTTGACCTTGATCCCGGTCTTCTTCTCGAAGGCCTCCAGGGTCGGCATGTGCTTCTCGTCGTCGCTCATGTCGATGTAGAGCTGCCAGTTGGAGAAGACCAGCGACTTGTCCTTGTCGGACAGGTCGTCGCTCTTCACTCCGCCCCGGTTGCCGGCGGCGGCCGGGATGCCGCACGCGGTCAGCGCCCCGGCGCCCGCGACACCGAGACCGGCGCCCAGCACCCGGCGCCGGCTGAGGGAGGCCCTCCCGCCGGCCAGGCTGCGTTCCCACGCGGTGCGTACGGGCTCGGACAGGCCCTCGAACATCTCCATGGCGGTGCTGCCTCCAGAGGCGGAATTGCGTGGGACGGACGGGCGTACGGGCCGGTGGGGGCGGTCCTGGGGCCGGCGGCGGGGTCAGCGGTCGCCGAAGACGGTACGGTGCCACTCCTTGCGGGCCACCGCGGTGTTGTCGTACATCACATGCTTGACCTGGGTGTACTCGTCGAAGGAGTACGCGGACATGTCCTTGCCGTAGCCGGAGGCCTTGGAGCCGCCGTGCGGCATCTCGCTGATGATCGGGATGTGGTCGTTCACCCAGACGCAGCCCGCCTTGATCTCGCGGGTGGCGCGTCCGGCGCGGAAGACGTCGCGGGTCCACGCGGACGCCGCCAGGCCGTAGGGCGAGTCGTTGGCCAGATCCAGACCCTCATCATCGCTGTCGAACGGCAGCACGACCAGTACCGGGCCGAAGATCTCCGACTGGACGATCTCGCTGTCCTGGGCGGCGCCGGTGATCAACGTGGGCCGGTAGAACGCGCCCGCCGCCGCGGGGGTCTCGCCGCCGGTGACGACCGTGGCGTAGGACCGGGCGCGGTCCACGAAGCCGGCGACGCGGTCGCGCTGGGCGTGCGAGATCAGCGGCCCGAGGTCGGTCGCGGCGTCGAAGGGGTCGCCCACGCGGATGCCGGCGAAGAGGTAGGCGACCCCGGCGACGAAGGCGTCGTACAGGGGCCGCTGCACATAGGCGCGGGTCGCCGCCGTGCAGTCCTGGCCGGTGTTGATCAGGGCGCCGGCGACGGCGCCGTGCACGGCGGCCTCCAGGTCGGCGTCGTCGAAGACGACGAAGGGCGCCTTGCCGCCGAGTTCCAGGTGCAGGCGCTTGACGGTGGCGGTCGCGATCTCGGCGACGCGCCTGCCGACGGCGGTGGAGCCGGTGAAGGACGTCATCGCGACGTCGGGGTGCCCGACCAGGTGCTCGCCCGCGGGCCGGCCGGCGCCGGTGACGATGTTGACCACGCCGTCCGGGATGCCGGCCTCGCCGGCCGCCTGCGCGAACATCAGCGAGGTCAGCGGCGTCAGTTCGGCGGGCTTGAGCACGATGGTGTTGCCCGCGGCGACGGCCGGGAGGATCTTCCAGGCGGCCATCTGCAGCGGGTAGTTCCACGGCGCGACGGACCCGACGACGCCGACCGGCTCGCGGCGCACATAGGACGTGTGGTCGCCGGAGTACTCGGCCGCGGCCCTGCCCTCCAGATGGCGGGCGGCCCCGGCGAAGAAGGCGGTGTTGTCGATCGTGCCGGGGACGTCGAACTCGGTGGTCAGCCGCAGCGGCTTGCCGCACTGCAGCGACTCCGCCCAGGCGAACTCCGCCGCCCGCTCCGCCAGTACGGCCGCGAAGCGGTGCAGGGCGTCGGAACGGGCCGCGGGGGTGGCGCCCGCCCAGCCGGGCAGGGCGGCCTTCGCGGCGGCGACGGCCGCGTCCACGTCGGCGGTGCCGGCCAGCGCATACTGGTGCACGGCCTTGCCGGTGGCGGGGTCGATCACGGTGTGGTCGTGGCCGGACGTGCCCGGGCGGAGTTCTCCGGCGATGTACTGGGCCCCCTCGGCGAACCGTTCCTGCACATCGAACGCGCCATGCGCACTGAGGGCCATCGTCTTCTCCTCGGATCCGCTCGGGCTGCGTGGCCAAAGCCTGGATTGGTGGACGATCCTGACAGAGTAGGCTCGCCCCAACAAGTGATTCCGTTGTTTCCTTTTGGTTACGCGACGAAATCTGTCTTCATCGGCGACCGCTGACGATCCGGTGGCGCCGCTGACGTGGACAATGCCGAACGCCGGCCGCGCCCGGCAACCGACACATCGCATGCCGTGCCCCGGCCGCCCTTACACCCTGCGGGCTACGGTGGCAGTGGCGCCCGCGGGCGCGCCTCCCCGTCAGCCCGCCGATCCTGTCCTTCCCTCCACCGGAGGTCGCACCGTGTTCCCCACCGTCGCCGAGGTCCTGCAGCTCGACGCGCTCCGGCGCGGGTCGCCGCAGGTCGTCGCGGGCGCCGACGGCCTCGGCCGGCCGGTGCGCTGGGTGCACGTCAGCGAACTCGCCGACATCGCCGGCATGCTGCACGGCGGCGAACTGGTGCTGACCACGGGCGTCATGCTCCCCGAGGACAAGGAACCGCTCGCCCGGTACATCGACGACCTCGCCGACGTCGGCGCCGCGGGCCTGGTCGTCGAACTCGGCCGCCGGTACGCCGACACCCTGCCGCGGCCGCTGGTGCGGGCCGCCGAGCGGCGCGGGCTGACACTCGTCGCGCTCCGCAACGAGGTGCGGTTCGTCGCCGTCACCGAAGCCGTGCACGCGCACGTCGTGGACGCCCAGCTCAGCGAGTTGCGGGCCTCCGAGGCGATCCACCAGACCTTCAACGAGCTGTCCGTGGAGGGCGCCGAGGCCGACGAGATCGTCCGCGAGGTCGCGCGCATCGCGGGCGCGCCCGTCGTCCTGGAGAACCTCTCCCACCAGGTGCTCGCCTTCGACCCGGCGGGCCACGACCCGCAGGCCCTGCTCGACGGCTGGGAGCGGCGCAGCCGCGGCGTCGCCCCGGCCGGGCGCACCGGCCACGACCCCCGCACCGGCTGGCTGGTCACCGGGGTCGGCGCCCGCGGCCGCGACTGGGGGCGGCTGGTCGTCGTGGGGGAACCGCTGCCGGACCCCGCGCCGGCGGCGGACCAGCGCCCGCACCCGCACACCGTGCTGCTGGAACGCGGCGCCGCCACCCTCGCCCTGAACCGCCTGCTGGAACGCGACCGCGAGTCGCTGGAACGCCAGACCCACCGCACGCTGCTGTCCGGAATCCTCACCCACGCCCTCACCGTCTCCGACGTCGCCCTGCGCGCCCGGGCGATCGGCGTGCCCCTGGAAGGGCGCCGCCTCGTCGGCGTCATGCTGCGGCTGCGCGGCGCGGGCGTCGCCGCGGCCCTGGAGGCGCAGGCCAGGTTGCGGGACTTCACCGAGACCGCCGGCCAGGCCGTGCGCGACCGGGGGCTGACCGCGCTCACCGGCACCCTCGACGACGGCGCGGTCGGCGTCCTGGTCTCCCTCGGCCCCGCCGACGACGAGCACAGCGCGCTGGAGGGCTTCGCCGCGGCCCTCACCCGGCTCACCGAGCCCGCCCCCGACGGCGGCCCGGCCTTCGTCATGGCCGCGGGCTCCTCCGTCGGATCGCTGCGCGACGCCCGCCGGACCCTGCTGGAGGCCGCCCAGGTCGCGGACGCCGCACTGCACGGCGCCCGGCAGGAGGGGGGCAGGACGGGCGGCGGACGCGCCTACTACCGGCTGCCCGACGTACGGCTGCGCGGACTGCTGCACCTGCTGCGCGACGACGCCCGCCTCCAGACGTACGTCGAGCGCGAACTCGGCCCGCTGCTGGCGCACGACGCCGAGCACGGCACGGACCTCGTGCGCATCCTCGCCGTCTACCTGGAGAGCGGCCGCAACAAGTCCGCGGCGGCGGACGCCGCGCACCTGTCACGGCCCTCCTTCTACGACCGGTTGCACCGCGTCGAGCGCGTCCTCGGCGTCGACCTGGACCAGGTGGAGTCCTGCCTGTCGCTGCACGTGGCGCTGCTCGCGCTGGAGGCGGTGCGGCGGTAGGCCGGCCGCGGCGGCAGGTCAGGGAAGCGGCAACTCCCAGTAGGTGTAGTCGTAGTCGTAGCCCGGGGCGATCTCGACCTGGAACCTGCCGTCCGGGTCGTCGTCGGGCACGATCACGGTGACGTCGGACGTCACCGTCGCGCCGGAACGCAGTTCGGAGGGCAGCCCGCGTCCCCGCGTGACGTCCTCCAGGGTGTCGTCGTCCTCCTCCTCGGCGTACGCGTTGGCCTCGGAGTCCTCCATGTCGGCGGTCTGGTCGCCGGTGTTCTCCACGGTCACGGTGAACGTCACCGCCGTACCGTCGGAGACCGCGTCCGCGGGCGCGCCGCCGGCCGCGTGGGCGGCGGACACCGTCACCACCACGCCGTCGTCGTACGTCACGGGGCTGCCGGCCGCCATCGGCGTGCCGTACGCGCCCTGGTCCGCGCTGATCAGCTCGTCGTCCATCGTGTCGAACCAGCCGCCGGCGATCCCGCCGACCACCAGCGCGATCATCGCTCCGGAGACCACCACGGACACGATGCCGAGGATCAGGCCGGTCAGCGCCTGGCCGCGGTTGGTCGCCTCGCCGCGGCGCACGATCCGCAGGCCGACGATGCCGAAGACGAGCGCCGCCAGCCCGAGGGGAAGGCCGAGGAACGCCCCGAAGCACGCGATGCCGAGGATCGACCCGATGATGCCGAGCACCATCGCGGTGACCCCGAACCCGTTGCGCGGGGCGGGCTGCCCCCAGGCCCCGTACGGGCCGCCGGGGTAGGCCGGGTGGCCCGGGTAGCCCGGGTAGTCGGCGTACCCCGGGTATCCGGGGTAGCCCGGGTACTGCCCCTGCGGCGGGACGGCTCCCCACGGGCCGTACGGGTACGGCTGCGTCGGAGCCTGCGGCGCGGGCGCGTCGGCGGGCACGGGCCGCTTCGTCATCTCCACGCCGGGCGCCTGCGGTATGGGCGGCGGCGCCCACGGATCCCCCGCCCCCTGCGCCTGCGCCGGTGCGGCGGCCAGGGGGTACCCCCACGGCCCCGACTGCGGCACGGCCGGCTGCCCGGCCCCGGGCACCGGCGGGGCCCACGGGTTGCCGACCTGTGCCGCTGCCTGCGGCTCCCCCGCACCGAACTCCCGCACGGGGACAGCCTCGACGGGACCGGCAGGCCGTCCGGCCCCGGGCACCGGCGGGGCCCACGGGTTGTCAGCCGGGGCCGGGGCCTGCGGCTCCGCCGCGCCGAACCCCTGCGCGGGAACGCCGTCGACCGCACCGGCGGGCGGCACGTTCTCGACGGCCGGGCCGACCGGCTCCGCCGCACCCAACTCACGCGTGGGAACGCCCTCGACCGGACCGGCGGGCGACACGCCCTCGGCCGCCGGGCCGACCGGCTCCGGTGCCGCCGGCTGCGGCTCCGCCGGGGAACGGCGGAAGGCCCGGGTGCGGTCGTCGGGGGTGTCGTCCGGCGGCGGGACGGGGGGCTGGGCGGGGGCGGCGTCGTGGGGCGCCGGGGTCTCGCGGTCGTCGGACATGCGGTGATCCTCCTGGCTACGTCGGGCAATGCTATGGCCTGCGAAGACTGCGGACCGCAACAATTTCGCGTCTACGATGGCCGTTGCCGCCGACCGCTCAGGAGGATCACCGCATGTCCGACACCGTGCCCGCCCTCGACGCCTTCATCGCGGGGCTGCCGAAGGCCGAACTCCACGTCCACCACGTGGGTTCCGCCTCGCCCCGCATCGTCGCCGAGCTGGCCGCGCGGCACCCGGATTCCAAGGTGCCCTCCGACCCCGCCGCACTCGCCGAGTACTTCAGCTTCCGTGACTTCGCCCACTTCATCGAGGTCTACCTGTCCGTCGTGGACCTGATCCGCGACGCGGAGGACGTGCGCCTGCTGACGTACGAGGTCGCCCGCGACATGGTGCGCCAGAACATCCGCTACGCCGAGCTGACGGTGACCCCGTACAGCTCGGTGCGGCGCGGCATCCCGGACCGGGCGTTCGTGGAGGCGATCGAGGACGCGCGCACGGCGGCCGAGAAGGAACTGGGCATCGTGCTGCGCTGGTGCTTCGACATCCCCGGTGAGGCCGGACTCGCCTCCGCGGAGGAGACCGCGCGGATCGCGACCGAACTGCGCCCGGAGGGCCTGGTGAGCTTCGGCCTGGGCGGTCCGGAGATCGGCGTGCCCCGCCCGCAGTTCAAGCCGTACTTCGACCGTGCCCGCGCGGCGGGCCTGCACAGCGTGCCGCACGCGGGCGAGACCACCGGCCCGCAGACGATCTGGGACGCGCTGAACGAGCTGGGCGCCGAGCGCATCGGCCACGGCACCAGCGCCACCCAGGACCCGCGGCTGCTGGAGCACCTGGCCGAGCACCGCATCCCGTTGGAGGTCTGCCCGACCTCCAACATCGCCACCCGCGCGGTGGCCGACCTCGACGAGCACCCGATCAAGCAGATGGTCGCGGCGGGCGTGCTCGTCACGGTCAACAGCGACGACCCGCCGATGTTCGGCACCGACCTCAACTCCGAGTACGCGGTCGCCGCCCGGCTGCTGGAGCTGGACGAGGCGGGCGTGGCCGCGCTGGCCCGGAACGCCGTCGAGGCGTCCTTCCTCGACGCCGGCGGCAAGGCGCGGCTGTCCGCCGAGATCGACGCGTACCTGGCCGGATGGCAGCGCTAGCCGTCGCCCATCGCGGCGACCCGTACCGCCACCGCGAGAACACCCTGCCCTCGCTGCGCAGCGCGCTGCGCGCGGGGGCGTACGCGGTGGAGATGGACGTGCGGGTGACCCGCGACGGCGTGCCGGTGCTGCTGCACGATCCCACCCTCACGCGGCTGTGGGGGGTGGACGCCGCTCTCGCCGGACTGCCCGCGGCCGCCCTGCCGCCGGGGATCCCGACGCTGTACGAGGCGCTGGGCGCGGTCGAGGGGTGCCGGGCGCTGGTCGACATGACGGTGCCGGAGTCGGCGCCCGCGGTCCTGGCCGCGGTGCGGGACGCGGGCGCGGAGGACCGGACGTACTACTGCGGCGAGGCCGCGGTGATGCTCGCCGTCCGGGACCGCGACCCGGCCGCGGAGATCGCGCTCACCTGGAAGACCGCCGCGCCGGTGCCCCCGCTGCTGCTCACGGAGTTGCGGCCGCGCTGGGTCAATCTGCGCTTCGGGCTGGTGCGCAGACCGCTGGTGGCGTGGGCGCGCGGCGAGGGCCTGCTGGTGGGCGCGTGGACGGCGGACCTGCGCCGTACGATGCGCCGGCTGGAGCGGCTCGGCGTGGACGCCGTCACCTCCAACCGCATCGAGGTGCTGCTCGACGAGCTCGGCGGCCGGCCGGACCCTGCCGCCCGCCGGTGACGGCGGGCGGGGCGTCCGGCCGGGTGCTCAGGCCGGGGCGCCCGCGCCCGACAGGGGCCCGGACGGCGCGGCGGGCACCGGAGGCATCGCCTCCAGCCGCTTGATCATGCGGCGCAGGATCAGCAGCGGGACGACACCGAAGACGCCGAACGCCATGTCGACCGGCATCCACCACAGCGGCAGGCCCCGCAGCGGGATGCAGATCGCCGCGAGCGGGACGACCCCGGCGCAGGCGATCATGGCCCACTCCACGATCCAGATGTTCCGCACCGCGTCGCGCCAGACGCCGTAGAAGGCGGTGGCGATCACCAAGTGGGCGAAGGCCAGCCAGTCGGTTCCGTAGAACAGGAACGGGTAGTGGGCGTCGGTGGCGTCCAGCCCCTCCCGCACCCGGGAGATCCAGTCGTCGGCGAAGCCGGGAAGGTCCCAGCCGTCCAGCCACCGCACCTCGTGGACGAGCGGGAACGCGGTCACGCCGCTCAGCACCAGGCACACCACGAAGACAACGAGCCATGCGCGTATGCGCTGTTCAAGAGATCTTCGATCCTCCATGGTCCGGAGCGTACGCGCACGTGCCGCGGCCCCGGACGCGGGGTCGCGCCGGGGCCGTGGCGGAGGCTGGTGCCGGTGGTGTCAGCCGTCGAGCGAGGTCATGACGTGCTTGACGCGGGTGTAGTCCTCGAAGCCGTAGGCGGAGAGGTCCTTGCCGTAGCCGGACTTCTTGAAGCCGCCGTGCGGCATCTCGGCGACGAGCGGGATGTGGGTGTTGATCCACACGCAGCCGAAGTCGAGGCGCTTGGACATGCGCATCGCGCGCGCGTGGTCCTTGGTCCACACCGAGGACGCCAGGGCGTACTCGACGCCGTTCGCCCACTCGACGGCCTGGTCCTCGTCGGTGAAGGACTGGACGGTGATGACCGGGCCGAAGACCTCGTTCTGGATGATCTCGTCGTCCTGCTTGAGGCCGGACACCACGGTCGGGGCGTAGAAGTAGCCCTTGTCGCCGACCCGGTGGCCGCCGGTCTCGACCTTGGCGTGCGCGGGCAGGCGCTCGATGAAGCCGGTGACCTGGGCGAGCTGGTTGGCGTTGTTGAGCGGGCCGTACAGCACGTCCTCGTCGTCCGGGGCGCCGGTCTTGGTGTCGGAGGCGGCCTTGGCGAGCTGGGCGACGAACTCGTCGTGGATGGACTCGTGCACCAGGACGCGGGTGGCGGCGGTGCAGTCCTGGCCGGCGTTGAAGTAGCCGGCGACGGAGATGTCCTCGACGGCCTTGGCGATGTCGGTGTCCTGGAAGACCACGACCGGTGCCTTGCCGCCCAGTTCCAGGTGGACCCGCTTGACGTCCTTGGCGGCGCTGGCGGCGACCTGCATGCCGGCCCGCACCGAGCCGGTGATGGAGGCCATCGCGGGCGTGGCGTGCTCGACCATCAGCCGGCCGGTGTCGCGGTCGCCGCAGACCACGTTGAAGATGCCCTGGGGCAGGTCCAGTTCGGCGAGGACGCCACCGATGATCCCCGCGATCAGCACGGTGGAGGCGGGCGTGGTGTCCGAGGGCTTCAGGACGACCGTGTTGCCCGCGGCGAGCGCCGGGGCGAACTTCCACACGGCCATCATCATCGGGTAGTTCCACGGCGCCACCTGGGCGCAGACGCCGACCGGCTCACGGCGGACGATGGAGGTCATCCCGTCCATGTACTCGCCGGCGGAACGGCCCTCCAGCATGCGGGCGGCGCCCGCGAAGAAGCGGATCTGGTCGACCATCGGCGGGATTTCCTCGCTCGCGGTCAGCCCGATCGGCTTGCCGGTGTTCTCGCTCTCGACGGCCACCAGCTCGTCCGCGCGCGCCTCGAAGGCGTCGGCGATCTTCAGCAGCGCCTTCTGGCGCTCGGAGGGCGTCTTGTCGCGCCAGACCGGGAAGGCGGCCGCGGCCGCCGCCATGGCGGCGTCGACGTCGGCGGCACCGGACAGCGGGGCGGTCGCGTAAGCCTCGCCGGTGACCGGGTTGACCACGTCCGTGGTGCGCCCGTCAGTGGCGTCGCGGAATTCTCCGTTGATGTAGTTGCGCAAGATACGGAGCTCGCTCACTGCACCTCTCCCTGTCCTGTCCGATGTGTGAGACGCCCCCAGAGTACCCACAGCACTGCGGTATTCGACATAGCCGAAACTCCGCGACAATGGATTCCGTGAGTTTGAGGCCTCAAAACTGCGGATTTCATTGATTGGGGCTTGCGCGACTGCTGACCTCTCATGCACAGTGTGTCCGTGGCCACTCGTACTCCGGATCCCAGGGGCGCCAACGGCACCTTTGTGATCGACTCCGTCTCCAAGGCGATCATCGAGCAGCTCCAGGAGGACGGCAGGCGTCCGTACGCCGCCATCGGCAAGGCCGTGGGCCTGTCCGAGGCGGCCGTGCGCCAGCGCGTCCAGAAGCTGCTCGACCAGGGCGTCATGCAGATCGTCGCCGTCACCGACCCGCTCACCGTGGGATTCCGGCGGCAGGCCATGGTCGGCATCACCGTCGACGGCGACATCGACCCCGTCGCCGACGCGCTCGCCGCGATGACGGAGGTCGAGTACGTCGTCGTCACCGCGGGCTCCTTCGATCTGCTGATCGAGATCGTCTGCGAGGACGACGACCACCTCCTGGAGACGATCAACAAGCGAATCCGCACGCTGCCCGGCGTGCGGTCCACCGAGAGCTTCGTCTACCTCAAGCTCCGGAAGCAGACCTACACCTGGGGAACCAGATAGTCATGAGCGCGGACCATTCAAAGACCGCGTACGACCACCTGTGGATGCATTTCACCCGCATGTCGTCGTACGAGAACGCCCCTGTGCCGACCATCGTGCGCGGCGAGGGCACGTACATCTACGACGACAAGGGCAAGCGGTACATCGACGGCCTCGCGGGCCTCTTTGTGGTCAACGCCGGCCACGGACGGGTCGAGCTCGCCGAGACGGCCTACAAGCAGGCGCAGGAACTCGCCTTCTTCCCGGTGTGGAGCTACGCCCACCCCAAGGCCGTGGAGCTCGCCGAACGACTCGCGGACTACGCCCCCGGCGACCTGAACAAGGTCTTCTTCACCACCGGCGGCGGCGAGGCGGTCGAGACCGCGTGGAAGCTGGCCAAGCAGTACTTCAAGCTCAAGGGCAAGCCGAGCAAGTACAAGGTCATCTCGCGCGCCGTCGCCTACCACGGCACCCCGCAGGGCGCCCTGTCCATCACGGGCCTCCCCGGCCTGCGGGCGCCCTTCGAGCCGCTGGTCCCCGGCGCGTTCAAGGTGCCCAACACCAACATCTACCGCGCCCCGATCTTCGGCGACGACCCCGAGGCCTTCGGCCGCTGGGCGGCCGACCAGATCGAGCAGCAGATCCTCTTCGAGGGCCCCGACACCGTGGCGGCCGTCTTCCTGGAGCCGGTGCAGAACGCGGGCGGCTGCTTCCCGCCGCCGCCCGGCTACTTCCAGCGCGTGCGCGAGATCTGCGACCGCTACGACGTGCTGCTCGTCTCCGACGAGGTCATCTGCGCCTTCGGCCGGCTCGGCACCATGTTCGCCTGCGACAAGTTCGGCTACGTCCCGGACATGATCACCTGCGCCAAGGGCATGACCTCGGGCTACTCCCCCATCGGCGCCTGCGTCATCTCCGACCGCATCGCCGAGCCCTTCTACAAGGGCGGCAACACCTTCCTGCACGGCTACACCTTCGGCGGCCACCCCGTGTCGTCCGCGGTCGCCCTCGCCAACTTCGACATCTTCGAGCGCGAGCAGCTCAACCAGCACGTGCTCGACAACGAGGACGCCTTCCGCGCCACCCTGGAGCGGCTCCACGACCTGCCGATCGTCGGCGACGTCCGCGGCAACGGCTTCTTCTACGGCATCGAACTCGTGAAGGACAAGGTCACCAAGGAGACCTTCACCGACGAGGAGACCGAGCGCGTCCTGTACGGCTTCCTCAGCAAGGCGCTCTTCGAGAACGGCCTGTACTGCCGCGCCGACGACCGCGGCGACCCGGTCGTCCAGCTCGCGCCGCCGCTGATCGCCGACCAGTCGACGTTCGACGAGATCGAGGGCGTGCTGCGCACGGTGCTGACGGAGGCCTGGACCAAGCTCTGACGTCTTCTCAGGGCTCGGTTCGCCTCCGGGGCGCTCCAGCCGGTGTCGGGGGCACCCCCAGCCTGACGGCTGGGGGTGCCCCCGCCTTTCGGCACCGCCGGGCCCCTTCGGCCCACTCACCGGCGGCCGGCGTAGGCCGCACGGGTGGCCGCGTGCGGGAACAGCCCTCGGGAAGCGCGGCCCCGGGGGTCCTGGCGCGTAGCGTGCCCGCAGTGACCCGGACTCCCCGCGTTCGTTAGAGGCCAACGTGAACCCACCCGACAACGACGTGCTGTGGGCCCGCGGCCTGCGCCACACGCACGACCGCTCACCCGCCCTGCTCGGTGTGTCCCTGGGCGTGCGGGAGGGCGAGATCCTCGGCATCCTCGGCCCGCACGGCGCCGGGAAGACGACCCTGCTGCGCTGCCTGTCCGGCGAACTGCTGCCGGAGCAGGGCGAGGTGTGGTTCAACAGCGCACCCGTGCACACCCTGGGCAGCGCCGCACGCGAGCGGTTGCGCCGCGAGCGGTTCGGCTGGGTCGAGAGCACCCCGCAACTGCTGCCCGAGCTGACGGTCCGTGAGAACGCGGCGCTGCCGCTGCTGCTGGCCGGCATCCCCTACCGCACGGCCCGCACCGCCGCCCAGGACTGGCTGGACCGCCTCGACATCGGCGGCGCCGCCCGCAAGCGCCCCGGCCAGCTGCTGCAGGCCGAACGGCAGCGCGTCGCGATCGCCAGGGCCCTGGTCAACCGGCCGGCCGTGGTCTTCGCGGACGAGCCGACCGCCCCGCTGCACCGCGCCGACCGCTCCCAGGTGCTGCGCATGCTGACCAGCGCGGCGCGCTCGCACGGCATCACCGTCGTCCTGGCGTCCAACGAACCCGAGGTCGTCTCGCTCGCCGACCGGGTCATCACCCTTGTCGACGGGCGCCCCGTCGCGGGCATGCCGCAGCAGGACCGAGAGGGCGCCGACTCGTGCTCAGCCTCCGTGTAGCGCTCGGCTCGCGGCCGGCCGTCCTCGCCCGCCGGGCCCTTGTCGTCGCGGCGGCCGCCGGCACCGGCTTCCTGCTGCTCGCCACCTTGGGCCACGCCCTCGTCCACCCCGGGGACACCGGCCGCGGGCTGATCCGGCTCGCGTGGTGCGCCGTGCCGTTCGCCGCCACCGTCCACCTGTCGGTGTTCGTCGCGCGCACCGAGCCCAGCGGGCGGCTGCACGCCGGCCTGTCCGCGGCCGGGCTCGGACGGCACGGGCTGCCGCTGCTGGGCGCGGCGAGCACCGCCCTCAGCACCGGGCTCGGGGTCCTGCTCGCGCTGCTGGCCTTCCTGCACCTGCGCGGCGACCTGCCCGGCTCCCCGCTGGGCGGCGCCCTCGCCGGGCCGCTGGGCGCGGACCGCCCGCTGCCGCTGGTGGGGGCGCTCACCCTGATCGCCCTGGTGCCGGTGGTCTGCGCCGTGGCGACCGCGTACTGCCTGCGGGCGGCGCGCACCGCGGCCACCGACGAGACGGTCGTGCGCACGCCGCCCACCGGACTGCCCTGGGGCGCGGCGCTCACCACGATCGGCCTCGCCGTCGAGATCACCGCCGCCCACGACGCGCGCCGGACCCCGGCGGGCACGCTCCTCCCGCTGCCGGGCGGACTCGGCGGGATCGCCCCGGCCGTGGCGGGCGGCTGGATCCTCATCGCCATCGGCCTGGTCCTGGCCATGCCGGGGCTGCTCCACGAGTGCGGCCGCCTGCTGGCCTCCTGCCGGCCGACCGCGCTGCGCCTGCTCGCCGGGCGCGCCCTTCAGGAGGAGGCCCCGCGCGTCGGCCGGCCGCTCGGTGTGCTGTGCGCCGTGTGCGCCGCCGGGCTCGCCACGACGGCCCGGCTCGACGCGGGTGTCCGGCCGCTGGGGCCGCTGACCGTCCTCGGCGCCACGCTCGTCGCCGTCGCGGCCGCCGCCACCGCTCTCACCGCGACGGTCGACGCCCGGCGGGCCCGGCGCCCCTCGACGTCGGCGCTGACCCGCCTCGGCGCCCCCGCCTCCCTGCTGCGTTCCGCCGCCACCCTGCGGACGACCACCGCGCTCGTCCTGGTGGCCCCGGTCACCTGGCTGGTCTCCCACCTCGGCACTCTCCCCCTGCCGTAGTGGGCCCCGGGCCCGGCACCGTCCGGGCCCCATTGGACCGGGGCGCCCGATTCCCCTCCTCGAACCGGGCGCCCCCATCCCCCGCCCCCGACCCGTCCGCGGGCGCTCGCTAGGGTGGCGGGCGTGCAACAGCCGCCCCGCGACACCGAGATCGAGACCCTGGACGAGTTCGACCGCGTCGCCGCGTCGGGCTCCCTGCGCGGACACCGCGTGCAGTCGGTCGATCTGACGACCCGTACCTTCGCCCTGCTCTCCGCGGACACCGCCGAGGCCGTGTTCCTCGGCTGCCCGATGGAGCCCGAGGCCGCCGCCCATGTGCGTTCCACCGGCGCCCTGGTCTTCCCGCCCGTGCCGGAGCTGCCCTTCGACCCGTACCGGGGCTCGCTCTACACCCCGGACGCCCTGTACGAGGGCCTGACCGGCCCCGACGGGTACGACGCGACGCCCGACGCGCACGCGTACCAGTGGTTCCTGCGCACCCGCGGCACGGGCGACATCTTCGCCTCGATGCTCCGCAGCATCCACGACGACGCCGTCTCCGACGCCTTCGACGAACTCCTCGCCGGATCCCGTGTCGTCGGCGTGATGGGCGGCCACGCCATGGCCCGCGGCACCGACGCCTACGCGGGCGCCGCCCGGCTCGGCAGGGCGCTGGCCCGCGAGGGCCTGACCGTGGCGACCGGCGGCGGTCCCGGCGCCATGGAGGCGGCCAACCTCGGCGCGTACGCGGCCCCCTTCGACGACGCGATGCTCAAGGACGCCCTGGACACCCTCGCCCAGGTCCCCTCCTTCCGGCCCTCCATCACCGACTGGGCCCGCGCGGTCTTCGCCGTGCGCGACCGCTACCCCGGAGGGGGCGTCTCCGTCGGCGTGCCGACCTGGTTCTACGGCCACGAGCCGCCGAACGCCTTCGCCGCGCACATCGCCAAGTACTTCGCCAACGCCACCCGCGAGGACGGCCTGCTGGCCCGCTGCACGGCGGGCGTGGTCTTCCTCCCGGGTGCGGCCGGCACCGTGCAGGAGATCTTCGACAACACCACGCCCAACTACTACGAGTCGAACGGCGTCCCGCGCCCCATGGTGCTGGTCGACGAGGAGCACTGGACGACCCTCCTCCCGGCCTGGCCGCTGCTCCAGGCCCTCGCCGAGGGCCGCAGCATGGCGCCGCGCATCGCCCTGGTGGACTCCATCGAGGACGCCCCGAGGGCGCTGGCCCGCCTCTCGGCGGACGGCAACCAGTAGGCCCGCGTCCCGGCCCTCGCGACGCGGGGGCCGGGGCCCTCTCCCGGGTGGGCGCGGCCGTACGGCGGCCGGCGGACGCCATCGAGCCGGGCCTGCCGCCCGGTGAGAGCGGGCCGCCCGGCTTGCGCAACGCGCTCACAGCCCTGCGGCGCCGGGCACGGGATCCCGACGGCCGGCGGCTCCGTACCGCCACCTCACGGCCCGAAGGGCACGCGCTCGGCCGCCGCCCAACGCACCGCTGCGGCGCCCGCTTCAGCACGCCCGTCCCGCCGCGCGAACCCGGCGCGCGGGCGCGAGTTGCGCCACCACCTCAGCGCTGCCCGACGGGGCACGGCCCCAAGGACACGCGCTCGGCCACCCGCCCAACGCACCGATGCAACGCCCGCTTCAACACGTCCGTCCCGCACGGCGAACCCGGCACCGGTCCTGGCCGCGAGGGCAGCTGCGCCCATGGGCCGCCGGTTCCCGACGAGGACCGGCCCGGTCGCTGGCGCGCCCGCGGCGCCGGAGACGAACACCGCCTCGCGCCGACGGCGGCGCACCCGGGATCCGGGTCCCCATCGGGGCCGGCGCCCCGGGCCTCACGTCCCGAGGAGCACGACCTCGTCGGGGGCGAAGGCGATACCGACCGTCGCGCCCTCGGACGGCGCGTCGCGCAGGGCGCACGAGGCCTCCAGGCGCGGCCCGTCGGCGGGCTCCAGCAGCAGCGTGACCTGGTCGCCGCGGAAGGTGCGGGCGGCCACCGCGCAGGGCAGCCCCTCCTCGACCGGCACGAGCCGCACCCCGGCCGGGCGCACCAGGAGCCGGCCGGGCCCCTGCGGTGATCCGGGCGGTACGGGGATCTTGCCCCAGGGGGTGTCGGCGGCGTCGCCGGTGACGGTCACGGCCGGTACGTTGCCGAAGCCGAGGAAGCGGGCCACGAACTCCGACGCGGGCCGCCGCCACACCTCCAGCGGCGTCCCGGCCTGTTCGACGTGCCCGTCGCGCATGACGACGACCCGGTCGGCGAGCGCGAAGGCCTCGCCCTGGTCATGGGTGACGGCCAGCACGGTCGTGCCGAGCCGGCGGAAGAGCTGGCGCAGTTCGACCACGAGGTGCTCGCGCAGGCCCCGGTCGAGCTGCCCGAGCGGCTCGTCCAGCATCAGCAGCCGCGGCTCCGGCGCGAGCGCGCGGGCCAGCGCGACCCGCTGCTGCTCACCGCCCGACAGGGAGGCCACGGCGCGCCGCTGCGCGCCGGGGAGCCCCACCAGTTCCAGCAACTCCCCTACCATGCGTTCGCGTTCGTCCCGTCCCGTGCCGCGCATCCGCAGGCCGAAGCCGACGTTGCCCGCCACGTCGTGCTGCGGGAAGAGCTGGTGGTCCTGGAACATCAGGCCCACCCCGCGGCGGTGCGCCGGAACGCCCGTCTGGTCCCGGCCGCCGAGCAGGACGCGCCCGGCGTCCAGCGGTTGCAGCCCGGCCACGGCGCGCAGCATCGTGGACTTGCCGCCGCCGCTGGGCCCGAGCACGCACACCGTCTCGTGCTCGGCGACCTCCAGGTCCACGGCGTCCAGGACGGGCCGTCCGCCGAAGCGCACTGTGGCGCCGTCCAGTCGCAGCAGGGCCATCAGAACTCCCCCGGCCTCTCGTCGCCGCGGATCGTGCGGACCCGCAGTCGTTCCAGCGCCAGCAGCGCACCCGCGCACACCAGCATCAGCACGGTGCTCAGCGCCATCGCCTGCCCGTAGTTGAGCTCGCCGGCCCGCCCCAGCAGCCGGGCCACCGCGACCGGCAGCGTGGGGTTGTCGGGCCGCGCGATGAAGACCGTCGCCCCGAACTCGCCGAGGGACACCGCGAAGGCGAAGCCGGCCGCCACCAGCAGCGCCCGCCGCACCAGCGGCAGATCCACCTCGCGCCAGACGCGCGGGGGCGACGCCCCGAGCACCGCGGCGGCCTCGCGCAGCCGCTCGTCCACGGCACGCAGCACCGGCAGCATGGTGCGCACCACGAAGGGCACCCCCACCAGGGCCTGGGCGAGCGGCACGAGGATCCACGAGGACCGCAGGTCCAGCGGGGGTTCGTCGAGGGTGATGAGGAAGCCGAAGCCGATGGTCACGGCGGAGGTGCCCAGCGGCAGCATCAGCAGCGCGTCGAAGCCGCGGACGAACCGCCCGGCGCGCCGGGTGAGCGCGGCCGCCGCCAGACCGCCGACGGCCAGGGCGATCGCGGTGGCCGCGGCCGCGTACTCCAGCGAGTTCCACACGGCGTCCACGGGCGCGACCACGAAGGTGCCGCCGCTGCCGTCCGAGGAGCCGAGCGCGCGGTAGAAGTCCAGGCCGTATCCCGTAGGCCCGTCCAGTGACCGTTCGGCCAGGACGCCGAGCGGCACCAGGATCAGCAGCGCGGCCACCGCGAGCGTCCCGGCCAGCAGCCCCCACTCGCCCGCGCCGCGCGGCCGCCGGGCCGTCCCGGCCGGGTCGACCAGCCGCAGCGCGCTCTCGCGGCGGCGTACCGTCCGTGCGTGCACGGCCAGGATGCCGACGACGGCGGCGAACTGGACGATCGTCAGCACGGCCGCGGTCGGCAGGTCGAGCAGCTGCGCGGTCTCGCGGTAGATCTCCACCTCCAGGGTGGAGTAGGCGGGTCCGCCGAGGATCTGCACGACCCCGAAGGACGTGAAGGTGAAGAGGAACACCATGACCGCGGCCGCCGCCACGGCCGGCGCGAGCGCGGGCAGCGTCACGCGCCGCCACGCGGCGAACCGCCCGGCGCCCAGCACGCGCGCGGCCTCCTCCTGCCGCGGGTCGAGCTGCGCCCACAGCCCGCCCACGGTCCGTACGACCACGGCGTAGTTGAAGAAGACGTGCGCCAGCAGGATCGCCCACACCGTGGTGTCCAGGCGCACCCCCCACAGCTCGTCCAGCAGCCCTCCCCGCCCCAGCAGCGCGAGGAACGCCGACCCGGCGACGACCGTCGGCAGCACGAAGGGCACGGTCACCACCGCCCGCAGCAGATGCCGTCCGGGGAAGTCGAAGCGCGCGAACACATAGGCGCCCGGCAGGGCCACCGCCAGGGTCAGCGCGGTCGAGGCGGCCGCCTGCCAGCAGGTGAACCACAGCACGTGCAGGATGTCGGGATCGCCCAGCACGTCCGCGAAGCGGCCCAGGCGCCAGTGGCCGCCCTCGCGGAGCCCGCGGGTGACGATGGCGGCGACCGGGTAGCCGAAGAACACCGCGAAGAAGGCGGCCGGCACGGCCATCAGGCCGAGCCGCACGGCGTGCGGCCGCAGGGCGGCCGCCCTGCGCCGGGCCGCTCCGGTCACTTCAGCACGAGCGAGGACCACGTCTTGACCCACTGCTCACGGTTCGCGGCGATCTTCTTCGGCTCGACGGTGGCCGAACCGCTGATCACGGGCGCGTACTTGGTGAAGACCTCGGGCAGCTTCGCGTCGTCCCGGGCGGGGTTGACGAACATGCTGAGCGGCATGTCCTCCTGGAAGGCGCGGCTCAGCAGGAAGTCGATCAGCGCCTTGCCGCCCTCGCTGTTCTTCGCGCCGTCCAGCAGCCCGGCGAACTCGATCTGCCGGAAGCAGGTGGCCGTCGCCACGCCGGTCGGGCCCTGCGCGGGCTGCTCCTTCAGCGCGAGCACCTCGGCGGGCGGGCTGGAGGCGTAGGACACGACCAGCGGCTTGTCGCCCTTGCCGCCGCCCGCGCCCGAGAAGTTGTCGTAGTAGGCCTGCTCCCAGCCGTCGACGACCTGGACGCCGTTGGCCTTCAGCTTGGTCCAGTAGTCCTGCCAGCCCCCGTCGCCGTACTTGGCGGTGGTCGCGAGCAGGAAGGCCAGGCCCGGGGAGGAGGTCGCGGCGTTCTCCGTGACCAGCAGGTCCTTGTACTCCGGCTTGACCAGGTCGTCGAAGGTCTCGGGAACGGGCACCTTGTGCGCGGTGAACCAGGCGCGGTCGTAGTTGACGCACACGTCGCCGAAGTCGACGGGCGTGACACGGTGCTGCGCGGCGTCGAGCTGCAGGGCGGCGGGCACCTTGTCCAGGTCCTTCGCCTCGTACGGGGTGAACAGGCCGTTGTCCAGGGCGCGGGAGAGCAGGGTGTTGTCGACGCCGAAGAAGACGTCGCCCTGCGGGTTGCCCTTGGACAGCACGGCCTGGTTGACCGCCGCGCCCGCGTCGCCGCCGCGCAGGACCTTGACCGTGTAGCCGGTCTGCCGCGTGAACTCCTTCAGCACGGCCTTCGAGGCGGCGAAGGAGTCGTGGCTGACGAGGGTGACGGTCTTGGAACCGCCGCCGGCGGAATCGCCGCCTTCGCCGCAGGCCGCGAGGGACGCCGCGCCGAGCGCGACAACGAGGGCGGTGCCGGCGGCACGCCGACGGATGGTGCTCATCAAGTGACTCCCTACGCCGGTATGACCCGGATCAGGTTCGAGGGTCTGCGGCCGTGCCGCACTCTCAGCGCTGTGTGCGCTCCCCTGTCGGATGTTCTGTTGTCGATCGTTCAGGCCGTTCAGGGCAAACGGCCGCAAACGACCGCCACCCTAGCAAGCGCCGCTCAGCGCTCGGAAGCCGCCAGCTGCCCGCAGGCCCCGTCGATCTCCTGGCCGCGGGTGTCCCGCACGGTCACCGGGACGCCGTGCGCCTCCAGCGCCGCGACGAACGCCCGCTCGTCCTCGGGCCGCGACGCCGTCCACTTCGAGCCCGGCGTCGGGTTGAGCGGGATCAGGTTGACGTGCACGCGCTTGCCCTTGAGCAGCCGCCCCAGCAGATCGGCGCGCCACGCCTGGTCGTTGATGTCCCGGATCAGCGCGTACTCGATCGACACGCGACGCCCGGACACGTCCGCGTAGTGCCACGCGGCGTCCAGCACCTCGCGCACCTTCCAGCGTGTGTTGACCGGCACCAGGGTGTCGCGGAGCTCGTCGTCGGGCGCGTGCAGCGACACCGCGAGGCGGCACTTGAAGCCCTCGTCCGCGAAACGCAGCATCGCCGGCACGAGGCCGACCGTGGAGACGGTAATGCCCCGCTGCGACAGCCCCAGCCCGTCCGGCTCGGGGTCGGTCAGCCGGCGGATGGCGCCGACCACACGCTTGTAGTTGGCCAGCGGCTCGCCCATGCCCATGAAGACGATGTTCGACAGGCGCGCCGGGCCGCCCGGGATCTCCCCGTCACGCAGCGCGCGCATGCCCGCGACGATCTGGTGCACGATCTCGCCGGTGGACAGGTTCCGGTCCAGGCCGGCCTGCCCGGTCGCGCAGAAGGGGCAGTTCATGCCGCAGCCCGCCTGCGAGCTGATGCACATCGTCACGCGGTCCGGGTAGCGCATCAGCACCGACTCGACCAGCGTCCCGTCGAACAGCCGCCACAGCGTCTTGCGCGTCGTGTCGTTGTCCGTGCTGCTGTGCCGCACGACCGACATCAGGTCCGGCAGCAGCCCCTCGGCCAGCTTCCCGCGCGACGCCGCCGGGATGTCCGTCCACGCGGCCGGGTCGTCGGCGTACCGCGCGAAGTAGTGCTGCGACAGCTGCTTGGCCCGGAACGGCTTCTCCCCCAGCTCCGCGACCACCTCCCGCCGCTCGTCGGGCGTGAGGTCGGCAAGGTGCCGCGGCGGCTTCTTGGCGGCGCGCGGCGCGACGAAAGTGAGTTCTCCGGGTGCAGGCATGGTCCGTCCAGTGTCGCAGATCGTTTGGGGCGGCCCAGGTCAGATGGGTGAGGCTCCCGTCACCCTCAGGTGTCCCCTGTCAGCACCAGCCGATTCTGCACGGCCGAGGGACGGCGTCTGGTGCTCGGGCACATGGGCTTGAGTGAAAAGCGGGGCCCCAGCGTCCTCTGCCATCGCTGGTAGCCGTGGGCCGGCCCTGGCTCGGCGTGCTGGATGATTCACGGCACCCGCCACTGGAGACAACCCTCCTGGAGAGATTCTTCCCAGGGGGGCGGCATGTCCGATTCGGGTTCCCGATTTTCGCGGACCGTACGCAGCGTGATGCACAGTCTCGACCTCTACGTGACGCTGGTCGCAGCCGTCGCATTCGGCGTTCTAGGACTGGTCGGGAAGACTTCGCAGGAAGTCATTACTTCCGGTGTTCTGGCGGTGCTGGCTCTCGTGGGTTTCTCACTTCTCAGAATTCGCTCACAGGGCGACAGGATCAACGAGTCTCTCGCAGGGCTCGCTCGATCGAACGCTGACCGCTTCTTCAGTGAGGTGGACGACGCCGACGAGATCAAGGAGATGATCTCGTCCTCCCGTGAATTGTGGCTCCACGGCTGGACACTTGAACTGCACTTGGCGTCGTACGAACAGGAACTGAGGAGAGCCGTCACCGCGGGCCTGAACGTCAGGATCCTCGTCATCGCGCCGAACAGCCCAGCCATGGCCATCGCGGCCAGTGAAGCCGCCAACCGGAGCGCCGGCGATCTCAGTGCCAACCTGGAAGGCAATCTCAGGAGGCTCGTGGAACCGCCGGCCAGTCCCGTTTCCGGAAGGCTGGAAATCAGGACCCTGACCCATGTGCCGCACTACACGGTGATCGCCTCAGATCCCTCGACAGACCGGGGGAAAATCATCATGCGCCTCGCCACCTTCCGGGCCAATCATTGGCAACGCCCCACCTTCACTGTGACTCGGCGCAACGACGGCGATTGGTACACATTCTTCAGGGACCAGTTCGAAAAGAAATGGGAATCCGCAAGCACCTACGATTCGATCCCGTAGAAGAGGAGACTCGGGCGATTTATCGCGCCAGGGAGCTCAAGCCGCGCCCGGTGCCTACAAAGTACGGGCGGTTGATCGATGAGCGCCCCCGCGGAATGGCTGCCGGGCCAAGCAGGTTCCTGCCGGCCTCTTCGTCTCGCGGCAGCGGAACGGCGGTGTGCACAGGGGTGCTCCAAGGGAAGGCCGCCTCTCACGTCGGTCGCGCGATTCTCCAGCGCCCAGAACCGGCTCGGCGACCCGAGGCCCCGCTGCACCCGTGTGCATCAGGCACGCATGCGGCACGTCAACCGCCGCGAACCGGACCGCGGTTGCCCGCGTCCATCGCGCGGCTTCGCAGGGCGGCATCGTCGTCACCCACTGAGAAAATGTTGCCGTGCAATCATTCCGTGCAGCGGGCTGTGTCGCGTTGCTCCTCACCGTGGTCGGGTGCGGGGCCGCCATGAGTAAGTCGAGTGCTCCACCCCATCCCGCCAACGACACGGCGAACTCAGTGGTGAGACCGTCGGTGGACCCCAGCTCCGTCTATGTCCTTGTCACGTTCGTCGGGGGACCTACTGATGGGCAGACACAACAACTCCCCTTGTCCCGGCTGGGCGAAGGGATAACCGTGTCCGGCGTCACCTACCGCACCGCTCTGGGTCTGGCGCCAGAGATAAGAGACACTGCCCAAGGATTGGCGCAGGTCTTTCGACCCGAGTAGGAACCGCTCAGCCAACGCTGTCCGCGCATCGGGCTGACTCGCCGTTGCCTTGCCCGCGACAGCCCGACGTGAGCCCGGATCTCGGAGGCTCGCGCCGTGGCGGCGGCCCAGAGCATCGGAACACCGGTGCCCCCTGGCCTACCCCCTGCGGGGCACGGACGGGGGCGTGAGCGACGCCGGGTGCGTCCAAAAAATAAGGGCGATGATCGCGACATCGTGCACCCCGCTCACTGGACGTCGAGCGCCCACCGCACGGACCGCTCCTTGGGCGCGAACCCGGCCTTCTCGTAGATGCCGAACGCCCCGCTGGGATTCGCCGAGTCCACGCTCAGGCCCGCCTTTCCGTAGCCCTGGTCGGCGGCGTTGCGCAGCGCGTGCGCGATCAGCCCGCCGGCGACTCCGCGCTTGCGGTATTCCCGGAGCGTCCCGATGAGCATGAAGTAGGCCTCGCGCACGCCGGTGGCCGCCGTGTCGGCGTCCCACGACATGGTCACCAGCATGCCCGCCGGGGCTCCGTTCGCCACGTCCCGGAGCAGGAAGCTGACCTCGGGCCGGAAGCTGTGGTTGGTGATCTTGTTCTTCCAGGCGTCCGCGGGCACCGGGACGGTGCCCCAGTGGTCCTTGAACGCCTCGTTCCGGATCATCCGGAACTCCTCGTCGTTCTGCTCCGACCACGGCTCGACCCGCAACCCGTCCGGGATCGCCGTGTCCGGGATCGCGTCGCGCAGCGGGTGCTCCATGGACTGGTAGTAGCGGGCCGGCGCGAACCCCTGGGAGTGGAAGAGCTGGGCCGCGCCGGGGATGTGCTCGCACTGCTGGGCCTCGACCACGAGCTTCAGTGTCGGGTGATGCTGCGCATGCAACGCCTTCGCGCCCGCTGTCCCAGCCTTGAGCAACGCGGTGCCGACGCCCTGGCGGCGGTAGTCCGGGTGCACCCCGCCGTCGACCATGACCCGGTGTATGTCCTCGGCGGTCGGCTTGTAGGTGGCCTTCACGTAGCCGACCATCAGGTCGCCGTCGAAGGCGGCGAGGCTCGCACGCTGCAGGTCCGCGTAGGGATCCACCAGTTCCTGGAGGGTGTCCTCCTCCTCGTAGTGCTCGCCGGTCCTGTCCTCGGCCTCCATGGCCTTGAGGAGGTCGGCCGACGCCTTCGCGTCCCCGATGGTGAGCGGTCGCCACGTCAGGTCGGCGGAGTCTGCGTCCATGCGGCCGACGGTACTGAAGCCCGCCGCACGGTGTCGCTCGGATTTTCGTGACGCGGACCAGAAGCACGGTGGGGCACTCCCGGGACCCTGCTCCCCCAATACAACCCGGCTGCGGGGCTGGGGGGTTACCACCCCGATCTCCGTGCGCGCGGCAGTGGGGTCACGCTGAACCCGTTCCCAATCCCCTGGCCCAACGGCGGCGATCGTTCGGCACGATCCGGCAGGCACGCCGGGGACGGTCCGGGGCAGCGGCCCCACACCGCTGCGCGGCCGCTGTCAGGGGCCGTCCATCTCGTGCCGCTATCGTGCGCCGGTACGGCAATCCTGACCGGTTCGGGCACCGGTGGACTGGGGAGTGAGTGATGAGCACGTCGGCCGCCACGGGCAGCGGGGAGCTGAAGCGGCACCTTGGGGTGTCGGACGCCGTGCTGATCGGGCTCGGGTCGATGATCGGCGCCGGGATCTTCGCGGCACTCGCCCCGGCCGCCGCCGCGGCCGGCTCCGGGTTGCTGCTCGGCCTCGCCCTCGCGGCCGTGGTGGCGTACTGCAACGCCACCTCCTCGGCCAAGCTCGCGGCCCGCTACCCGCAGTCGGGCGGCACCTATGTGTACGGCCGCGAGAGGCTCGGGGAGTTCTGGGGCTATCTGGCCGGGTGGGGGTTCGTCGTCGGCAAGACCGCCTCCTGCGCGGCGATGGCCCTGACCGTGGGCTCCTACGTGTGGCCGGGCCAGGCCCACGCCGTCGCGGTCGCCGCGGTGGTCGCCCTCACCGCGGTGAACTACGCCGGGGTGCAGAAGTCCGCGCTCCTGACCAGGGCCATCGTCGCCGTCGTCCTTGCGGTGCTCGCCATCGTGGTCACCGCCTGCCTGACCTCCGGCGCCATGGACACGGCCCGCCTCGACGTCGGCGCCGACGCCTCCTTCGGCGGGGTCCTCCAGGCGGCCGGGCTGCTGTTCTTCGCCTTCGCCGGGTACGCGCGCATCGCCACCCTCGGCGAGGAGGTCCGCGACCCCCAAAGGACGATCCCGCGGGCAATCCCGCTGGCGCTCGGCATCACCCTGGTCGTCTACGCGGCCGTCGCCGTGTGCGTTCTGCTGGTCCTGGGCCCCGGCGGCCTCGCCCGCACCACCGCGCCCCTGGTCGAGGCCGTCCACGCGGCCGGTGTGCCCGCGCTGGCGCCCGTCGTGCGGGCCGGCGCGGCGGTGGCCGCCCTCGGCTCGCTGCTCGCCCTGATCCTGGGCGTCTCGCGCACCACGCTGGCGATGGCCCGCGACCGGCACCTGCCGCACGCGCTCGCCGCCGTCCACCCCCGCTTCCAGGTCCCGCACCGTGCCGAACTCGCCGTCGGCGCGGTCGTCGCCGTCCTGGCCGCGACCACGGACGTGCGCGGCGCGATCGGCTTCTCGTCCTTCGGCGTGCTGGTCTACTACGCCGTCGCCAACGCCTCCGCCTGGACACTGAGCCCCGCCGAGGGCCGTCCTGTCCGCGCCGTGCCGATCGTCGGCGCGGCAGGCTGCCTCGTGCTGGCCTTCGCGCTCCCCGTGGCCTCGGTCCTCACGGGCGCCGCCGTGATCGCCGCCGGTGCCGCCGTCCACGGCCTGCGCAAGGCCGCCGTCCGCCGTACCTGACGGACCCGGTCCAGCCCCCAACACCGCCCCGCGCGGCGACCGTTCAGGACTGCGCACACCGTGACAGCCCTGTTGCCGGAACTGTGGGCTCCGTCACAGCCGTCCGGCTCCCGCGCTGATGGACTCGCCCGATGGTCTTCCTGCTGCTCGTCCCCGCCGGCCTCATCGCCGTCCTCGGCCTGGCCGGCTACGGCCTCGGCACCCTCGGCCGGTCCGGGGTGCGCGGCGCCGGGCGGGAGGTACGGCTCAAGAGCGGCGCGGCACTGCTCGGCGCCTGCGCGGTCGCAATGTACACCTGGGGCCTGATGCACGTCGCGGGAGCCGTCATCGAGGCGGAGGACGGCGGCACCGATTCAGCGCCGCTGCGGCCCTGCAGGTCGCCGGGTCCGTGGGACCGGGCGCTCCACGTCGTGGGCTACCGCGTGGAGTACGTGCCGCTCGGCTTCGTCTGCGAGACGAAGGACGGGGGCAGTTACACGGCCGCGTCCGTGCCGGGCTACGTCAACCCGGCCGCCGTGGGCTTCGCCCTGGGCGCGGTCGTGTGCGCCGGCGCCGCGGCGGTCGAGTCGGAGCGCCGCGCCCGGAAGGCGCAGGGCGCGCAGCACCCCGTCAGGACCTGAGGGCGCCGCGGTCCGGACGACAGATCCCGCACACGCCGACCTCGGGCATGCCGAGCGCGATCTCGAACTCCTTGGCGCTGAGCCGCCCCCCGCCGGGGACGCGGCAGTCGTCGCGGTGGACGACGCCGCGGCCGGGGCCGCCCTGGGGATCGGGAACGCTCTGGAGGCGCCAGGCCCGGGCGGGGGCGGGTCGCCGTCGGGGGCGGACGCCGGCCTCCGCCTTCCGGATCCTGGCGTCCACGGCGTCGATCTGCAGCTGGAGGTACAGCCGGATCACCCGCAGACGTTCCAGATCCGATGGCAACTCGTACACATGTTCGAGATTAGCCGGACGAGGATCGCAGGGCCAGCACGGGTCCGCCACGGGCGTGCCCCAGGCGCACCGCGCACGTGCCGCGGCACGGTCCGCGCGGCTCAGAACCCCAGGTCCGACAGGCTCGGGTGGTCGTCGGGGCGGCGTCCGAGCGGCCAGTGGTAGGCCCGCTCCGACTCGTCGATGCGCAGGTCGTTGATGCAGGCGTGGCGGACACAGTTCAGGCCCTGGTCGTCGAACTCCCAGTTCTCGTTGCCGTAGGAGCGGTACCAGTTGCCGGAGTCGTCGTGGGACTCGTAGGCGAAACGGACGGCGATCCGGTTGCCGTCGAAGGCCCACAGCTCCTTGATCAGGCGGTAGTCCAGCTCGCGGTTCCACTTCCGGGTGAGGAACGCGACGATCTCGTCCCGCCCGTTGACGAACTCCGCGCGATTGCGCCAGCGGCTGTCCGGCGAGTAGGCGAGCGAGGTCTTCACGGGGTCGCGGGAGTTCCAGGCGTCCTCGGCCATGCGGACCTTCTGGATGGCGGTCTCCCGCGTGAAGGGCGGTACCAAGGGCTTCGCGGCCATGCTCGCTCCAGTGGCTCGGCGTCCAGGGGGGTTGATCAAGTCCACCCCAGGACGCCGTTGATCGCATCCCCGCGCGGCGGATTTCAGCCGGAGCCGACGAAGATCACCAGGAGCAGCCACACCACGGGCGCGGTGGGCAGGAGCGAGTCCAGGCGGTCCATGATGCCGCCGTGGCCCGGCAGCAGCTTGCCCATGTCCTTGATGCCGAGATCGCGCTTGATCATCGACTCGCCGAGGTCGCCGAGGGTGGCACTGGCCGCAACGGCGAGGCCCAGCAGCAGACCCTGCCACCAGCGACCGCCGTCGATCAGGTACTGCATGGACAGCGCGCCTGCCGCCATCGCGAAGGTGACGGCCCCGACCAGGCCTTCGCGGGTCTTGCCGGGGCTGATGCGCGGCGCCAGCTTGTGCGTGCCGAAGCGCCACCCCACCGCGTACGCGCCGGTGTCGCTGACGACCGTCAGCAGCAGGAAGACGAAGACCCGCCACGGACCGTCGTGCGAGGCGAGCATCATCACCACGAAGGTGGCCAGGAACGGTACGTAGAAGGCGGCGAAGACGCCGGCCGTGACGTCGCGGAGGTAGTTCTCCGGGGGTTCGACCATCCGCCAGACCAGGACGGCGAGCGCGGTGAGGGCCATCGCCACCCACGCGCCCTCCGCGCCGCGCGCGTACCCGGCGACGACCATCGCCGCGCCGCCGACGGCCAGCGGGATCAGCGGTGCCTTGATCCCCTTGCGCTCCGCGAGCCGCGAGGTCAGCTCCCACAGCCCCACCACCACCGCCGCCGCGACGACCGCGACGAACACGGCCTTGACGATGAAGAGCGAGGCGAGGATGACAACACCGAGGCCGACGCCGACCCCTATCGCGGCGCGCAGGTTGCGCCCGGCGCTCTTCTTCGCGGGGCCGCCCGGGGCCGCCTGATGCGGCGCGGGGCGATCGGGCCGCGCGGAGTGGTCCGCCGGTTCGGGGGCATCGTCGCGGAACAAGGGGCCGCTCATACGAGTGGCCCCTTCGTCCTCGCCTCCCCAGGAGCCGGCGCGTGGCGAAGCCCCCCAGGAAGAGTCGTTCACGGAGATTCGCCTCGCGTTTTCGTCCGGTCCGGGTCGGTCGGAGGTGGGGTGAGTGGGCGGAGGAGCAGGGCCGGGGCTCGGCGGCCCGGCGCGGCCGGTTCCGGCCCGGGGGCCGGAACCAGATGCCGGGGATCAGACCTCGAGCAGCTCGGATTCCTTGTGCTTGAGCAGCTCGTCGATCTGCGCCACGTACTTGTGCGTGGTGTCGTCGAGCTCCTTCTCCGCCCGGCGCACCTCGTCCTCGCCGGTCTCGCCGTCCTTGACCAGCTTGTCGAGGGTCTCCTTGGCCTTGCGGCGCACGCTGCGGACCGAGATCCGCGCGTCCTCCGCCTTGCCGCGGGCGACCTTGATGTAGTCCTTGCGGCGTTCCTCGGTCAGCTGCGGGAAGACCACCCGGATGATCCGGCCGTCGTTAGTCGGGTTGACGCCGAGGTCGGAGTCCCGGATCGCCTGCTCGATGTTGCGCAGCGCCGAGTTGTCGAAGGGGGTGATCACGGCCATCCGCGCCTCGGGCACCGCGAAGGAGGCCAGCTGGTTGATCGGGGTCGCGGCACCGTAGTAGTCCGCCACGATCTTGTTGAACATCGCCGGGTGGGCACGGCCGGTACGGATCGCGGCGAAGTCCTCCTTGGCGACCACGACGGCCTTCTCCATCTTCTCCTCGGCCTCGAGGAGGGTCTCTTCAATCACCATGTGCTCCTGGTCTTCAGAAGGCGGAGCCATCCAATCCGGGCCCCTGCGCGCGTCTTCCCTGCACGGTGTCCGACCGGCAGCCTGTTGTCCATCCCCGTTCCGGGCGGATCGCCGGCCGGGTTGCGGCCGGCGTCGTCCGTCAGCGGGCGCCCGTGTCGTTGACGAGCGTGCCGATCTTCTCACCCTTCACGGCCCGCGCGATGTTGCCCTCCGCGAGCAGCTCGAAGACGAGGATCGGAAGCTTGTTGTCCTGGCAGAGCGTGATCGCCGTCAGGTCCGCGACGCGCAGGTCGCGGGCGATGACGTCGGAGTACTCCAGGACGTCGAACATCACGGCGTCGGGGTTCTTGCGCGGGTCGGAGTCGTAGACCCCGTCGACGCCGTTCTTGCCCATCAGCAGCGCCTGGGCGTCGATCTCCAAGGCGCGCTGCGCGGCAGTGGTGTCGGTGGAGAAATAGGGCATGCCCATGCCGGCGCCGAAGATGACGACGCGGCCCTTCTCCAGGTGGCGCACGGCCCGCAGCGGGATGTAGGGCTCGGCGACCTGCCCCATGGTGATCGCGGTCTGCACGCGCGACTGGATGCCCTCCTTCTCCAGGAAGTCCTGGAGGGCAAGGCAGTTCATCACGGTTCCGAGCATGCCCATGTAGTCGGAGCGTGCCCGGTCCATACCGCGCTGCTGGAGTTCTGCGCCGCGGAAGAAGTTGCCGCCGCCGATGACGACGGCGATCTCGTAGCCCTCGCGGACGACCGCCGCGATCTCGCGGGCCATCTTGTGCACGACGTCGGGGTCGACACCCAGTCCCCCGCCGCCGGCGAAAGCCTCTCCGGAGAGCTTGAGCAGGTACCGGCGCTGGGCGTTGGAGCCGTCGCCGTTGGTGTTGTGGGCCTTGTCGGCGCCCTGATCCATGGAGATCTCCTCGTGCACGTACGAAGAAGGCCATTGCCGAGGGTTCGTGATCGTTCCCTGTAGCAATGGCCTCCTCGTCACAACTGCGGCCGGCCGCCGGTGAACGGCAGGCTGCGTACGACCCTAGCGGGGTCGCCGGTCAATCGCTTGCGCGGCTAGGACGCTCAGACACCGACGCGGAAGCGGGCGAAGCGCTTCAGCGTGACGCCGGCCTCGTCGAGGACCTTCTGAACGCTCTTCTTGTTGTCCTTGGCGAAGGCCTGCTCGAGAACGACGTTCTCCTTGAAGAAGCCGTTGACGCGACCCTCGACGATCTTCGAGAGGGCGGCCTCGGGCTTGCCCTCCTCGCGGGCCGTGGCCTCGGCGACGCGGCGCTCGTTCTCGACGGTCTCCGCCGGGACGTCCTCACGGGACAGGAAGGTCGGGGCGAAGGCGGCGATGTGCTGCGCGACGTCCTTGGCGACCTCGGCGTTGGCCTTGTCCAGCTCGACCAGGACACCGACCTGCGGGGGCAGGTCCGGGCTGGTGCGGTGCAGGTAGGAGGCGACGAAGCCGTCGGTGAACTGCGCGAAGCGGTCCAGGACGATCTTCTCACCGAGGGTGGCGTTCGCCTCGTCGACGAAGGCCTGGACGGACTGGCCGTCCTTGATCTCGGAGGAGAGCAGGGTCTCCAGGTCGGCCGGCTTGGTGGCGGCGACGTGCGCGGCGATCGCGTCGGCGGCGGCCACGAACTTGTCACCCTTGGCGACGAAGTCGGTCTCGCACTTGAGCTCGACGAGGACACCCTCGCTGTTGTCACCGGCGATCAGGGAGACCACGGCGCCGTTGGACGCGGAGCGGCCCTCGCGCTTGGTGACACCCTTCTGGCCCTTGACCCGGAGGATCTCGACGGCCTTGTCCAGGTCGCCCTCGGCCTCCTCGAGCGCCTTCTTGCAGTCCATCATGCCCGCGGCGGTGAGCTCGCGGAGCTTCTTGACGTCGGCGGCGGTGAAGTTCGCCATGTCTGTCAGTCTCTTCTCGGAAGTCGGTGAATCCGGTGAGTCCGGCGGTTCTATGTGCGGACGGCGGGGGCCGGAGCCCCCGCCGTCCTCACACGCATCGGAAGGCGAGCGAGGCTCAGGCCTGCTCGGCGTCGGCGGCCGGCGCCTCGGCGGTCTCGGCAGCGGCCTCGGCCGGAGCGGCCTCAACCGGAGCGGCCTCGGCGACGGGCGCCTCGGTGGCGGCCTCGGCCGGAGCGGCCTCAGCGGCGGCCGGCTCGGCGGCGGACTCGTCGGCCTTGGCCTTGTCGCCCTCGAGGAGCTCGCGCTCCCAGGCGGCGAGCGGCTCGCCCTCGGCCTTGTCACCGGTGGCGGCACCGGCGCCGGAGCGGGCGATGAGGCCCTCGGCGACGGCGTCGGCGATCACGCGGGTGAGCAGGGTGACCGAGCGGATCGCGTCGTCGTTGCCCGGGATCTTGTAGTCGACCTCGTCGGGGTCGCAGTTGGTGTCCAGGATCGCGACGACCGGGATGCGGAGCTTGCGCGCCTCACCGACGGCAATGTGCTCCTTCTTGGTGTCCACGATCCAGACGGCGCTGGGCACCTTCTGCATCTCGCGGATACCGCCGAGGGTCTTCTCCAGCTTCTCCTTCTCACGGGAGAGGACCAGGAGCTCCTTCTTGGTGAGGCCGGAGGCGGCCACGTCCTCGAAGTCGATCTCCTCGAGCTCCTTCAGGCGCTGCAGGCGCTTGTAGACCGTGGAGAAGTTGGTGAGCATGCCGCCCAGCCAGCGCTGGTTGACGTAGGGCATGCCGACGCGGGACGCCTGCTCGGCGATGGCCTCCTGCGCCTGCTTCTTGGTGCCGACGAACATGATGGAGCCGCCGTGCGCGACGGTCTCCTTGACGAACTCGTAGGCGCGGTCGATGTACGACAGCGACTGGAGCAGGTCGATGATGTAGATGCCGTTGCGCTCGGTGAAGATGAAACGCTTCATCTTCGGGTTCCAGCGACGGGTCTGGTGCCCGAAGTGGACGCCGCTCTCCAGCAGCTCCCGCATCGTGACGACGGCCATGGCCGTACTCCTAGAGATACTCGGTTCTGAGCGGCCGCCGGACGGCGGCCGCGCCTGACGCCCCGAACGCGCCGTGCCACAAGGGACCGAGGGACGCGTCCACCGCTCACGAGGAGGACGGTGGCGGGGCGTGCGAAGTCGACCCGGTGACCCGGATCGCCATGGAAAGTGTACGGGACCGCCGGAGCGGCGGGCGACATCGCGCCTGCGGGGTGCGGGCTCCGTGCGGTTGTCCACAGGTCGCGACCATGATCATCTCTTCCCGGCCGGGTCCGTCACCGTTGAGGCATGACGAGATCGACGGTGTTCGTGATGACGGTGTACCTCGCGGTGGTGGCGTGGCTCGGTGGGCCCACGGGGCCCGCGAACGCGACCGCTCGGTGGGCTGACCAGGGTGGCGGCCCAGCTGACCGCGCCTGGCCGGTGGCGGGGGCCGGCGGGGCGCGGCGGCCGGTGGTGGAGCGGGGCTTCGACCCGCCGCTCGTGCGATGGGGTGCTGGGCACCGCGGGGTGGATCTCCGGGCGGGCCCCGGCGCACCGGTGCGCGCGGCGGCGCAGGGCCGCGTGACGTACGCCGGGTCGGTGGCGGGGCGCGGAGTGGTGGTGATCGGACTGGCGGAAGGGCTGCGGATCACGTACCAGCCGGTGCGGGCGACGGTCGCGGCGGGTGACGAGGTGCGCGCGGGCCAGCTGGTCGGGGAGCTCGCGGACGGGCCGTGGCACTGCCCGGGCGGCTGTCTGCACTGGGGGCTGCTGCGCGGGGACACCTACCTCGATCCGCTGTCGCTGCTGCCGGACGGCATGTTGCGCGACGGACCGTCACGGCTGCTGCCGGTGTTCGGCGTGCCGCTGCCCGACGCGACGACGGCACGGCGGGTGCCCGAGGGGAGGGCCGTGCCCGCTCTCAGCCGAGGACCCCGCGCAGGGCCGTGGTGACGGCGGCGTCGGCGATGGCGTCCGGCTCCTCGGCCGCGCCCAGTTCGATGCGGCGCACCGCGGCGTCCACGACGCCCTGCACCAGCATGGCGATGAGCCGGGGTTCACGGTGGCCGAGGGCGCCCAGGGCATCGACGACCATGGCGATCAGGCCGCCGTGGGCGGCGCGGATCCTCTCGCGGGCGCC
Source organism: Streptomyces sp. NPDC088732 (assembly GCF_044751205.1). Taxonomy (NCBI): domain Bacteria; kingdom Bacillati; phylum Actinomycetota; class Actinomycetes; order Kitasatosporales; family Streptomycetaceae; genus Streptomyces; species Streptomyces sp. NPDC088732. The sequence continues at coordinate 99,837 of NZ_JBIVLI010000017.1, read as the reverse complement.
CGCGTCGAGCTCACCGGCGGAGATGGCGACCACGGCGCGGTGCCTGCGGTCCCCGACGAGGGCGAGCTGACTGCGCACATACGCCTCGATCTTGCGCTCGGGACCGTCGGCCGCCTCCATCGCGGCCTCGACCTCCGCCGCCCAGACGGGGAAGTCGACCGCGCACAGCTCCTCGACCACGGCCGCACGCGAGCGGAAGTACTCGTAGACCGAGGACCTGGCCAGTCCGGTGCGCTCGGCCAGGGCGGGGAAGGTCAGGGCTTCCGTACCGCCCTCGGAGAGCAGGGTTCGCGCGGCGTCCAGCAGGGCGTCGCGCTGCATCGACCTGTGCTCGGCCACCGAGGCCGCTCGAATCTTGGGCACGCCACCACTGTACGGAAGCCGCGCGGGGGCCGGGCCCTCCCGTCGGCAACGCGCGTCATCGGCCGACGTCGGCCAGTTTCGCGCGCAATTGGAGCACGGACTTGGTGTGGATCTGGCTGACCCTGCTCTCGGTCACCCCGAGCACCTGCCCGATCTCCGCGAGTGTGAGCCCTTCGTAGTAGTAGAGGGTGACCACGGTCTTCTCCCGCTCGGGAAGGGTGTTGATCGCCCTGGCCAGCAGCCGGCGCAGTTCGCGGTCCTCGGCGACCTCGACGGGGTTGTCGGCACCGGTGTCCTCCAGGGTGTCGACGAGGCTCAGCCGGTCGCCGCCCTCGACGCCGCCGTGCAGCAGGTCCTCCAAGGCGACGACGTTGGCGAGCGAGAGCTGGCTGAAGACCGCGTGCAGTTCCTCCAGCGCGATGCCCATTTCGGCGGCGACCTCGGGTTCGCTGGGGGTGCGCCGCAGCGAGGCCTCCAGCGTGGCGTAGGCGCGCTCGACGGCGCGGGCCTTCTGGCGCACCGAGCGGGGGATCCAGTCCAGGGCACGAAGTTCGTCGATCATGGCGCCGCGGATGCGGGTGATCGCGTAGGTCTCGAACTTGATCGCGCGCTCGGGATCGAATTTCTCGATGGCGTCGATGAGCCCGAAGACCCCGGACGAGACGAAGTCCGCCTGCTCGACATTGGCCGGCAGACCCACGCTGACGCGCCCGGCCACGTACTTCACCAGGGGCGAGTAGTGCAGGATCAACTGCTCACGCAGGCGCGTGTCCCCCGTGGACTTGTAGGTCCGCCACAGCGCGTCGAGCGAGGTGGGGGCGGGAGGCCGGGGGGAACCGGTGACGGTGGTCGCCGCCGTCGCGCGGTCTGACCCGGGGGTGTGCGGGTGCATGCGTGGATTTGAGCCGTTCTGCTGTGACCTGCGGGGCGGACGGGAGTCGGACCTCCTTGAGCGTAGCGTGACGGCGAGGTCGCAGACCGCGACGTTTCGGCGTCGACATAAGCACGCCATCCAGGAGGTCCCAGGTCAAGAACCGTCCTGTCACCTGATGGTGTGTTCACCGGCGGAGCGTGTCGGCGCAGACCCCTCCTTCAGATGGTTTTCCGCCAACTTCCAGCGCGGGCCGTCACGTTCCACAAAGCCGAGAACATGCAGTTCAAGGAGGTGGCCGAGGGTGGCGTCGGGCGTGCTCGCGGCGGCCGCCGCGATCGCCGCGCACTCGGCGCCCGCCCGTCCGCCGGGCAGTGCCTCCAAGACCCGTGCGGTCTCCGGCGGGAGCAGATCGCGCGGCAGGAGGGCACCACGGCGCTCGGGCGCGAGGTCCTGGCCGATCCGGCCGACGAGTTCGGCCACATCGGCCGCGCCGGTCACCAGCGTGCCGTCCGCGCGCAGCAGTTCGTGCACCCCCTGGGACAGCGCCGACGTGCAGGGACCGGGCACTCCCATCACGAAGCGTCCCAGTTCACGGGAGCGGCGGGCGGTGATCAGCGAGCCGCTGCGGTACTGGGCCTCGACCACGACCGTGCCCCGCGTCAGGGCCGCGATCACACGATTGCGGAGCACGAACCGGGCCCGCGTCGGGTGCGCGGCGGGCGGCAATTCACTGAGGAGCAGACCCTGTTCGGCGATGCGTCCGATCAACTCGGCATGACCGGCCGGATAGGCCACGTCCACCCCGCAGGCGACGACCCCCACCGTCGCGCCCCTGACGGAAAGCGCCCCGCGGTGCGCGGCGCCGTCGATGCCGTACGCCGCGCCGGAGACGACGACCCAGCCCGACTCGGCGAGCTCCGCGCCGAGCGTGGAGGCCATGTGGGAGCCGTACTCCGTGCACGCGCGGGCGCCGACGACGGCGACCGAGCGCAGCGCCCACATCCGCAGTGAGGGCCGCCCGCGCGTCCAGAGCCCGAACGGCCGCTCGTCCCCGAGGTCGTCCAGCTGGGTCGGCCAGTCCGGGTCCCCCGGGCACAGGAACCGCCCGCCCAGGGCCCGCACGGCGGCAAGGTCCCGCGCCGGATCGGCGCGCGCCGCCCGCAGGGTGTAGCCCGCCCGCCGCTGCTCGCTCGCCCCGGGCAGGGCCTCGCCGGCCGTCAGCGCCTTGAGCGTCTCGACGGGGCCGAGTTCTCGCAGCCAGCGTTCGACGACCACATCGCCGGGATCGGCGACAGCGGTGAGCGCGGCCCGGGCGAGGCGCTCCTCCTCCGTCGGGGGCGGTTCGTCCCCGGGTCCGGGTCCGTCCAGCGTGTCGTCGGTGCCGAAGAGCGTGCCGTGCGTCATGGGACCTCCTTCGCCGCCGGCGCCGCCCCTGTCGCCGCGAGACCGCGGCGGATCCCGGTGCGCAGTTCCAGTGCGCGTTCCATGTCGACGCCGTCAGGCCGGTCACGACCGGCCAGGTCGGCGACGGTCCAGGCGACCCGCAGCACCCGGTCGAGACCGCGGGCGGTGAGCAGGCCGCGCTCCATGTCCCGTTCGACGGCGCGCAGGGCGCCAGGGGCGGCGGCCCAACGGGTCCGCAGCTCATGGCCGGGGACCTGGCTGTTGATGCGCCAGGGGGTGCCCACGTACCGCGCGGCGGCCCGTTCCCTTGCCTCGCGCACCCGTTCCGCGACCGTCCGCGTGCTCTCGGAACCGGCGGCGCCGCCCATCAGTTCGGAGCGGCTGACCGCCTCGACCTCCACGCGCAGGTCGACCCGGTCCAGCAGCGGCCCGGACAGTCTCCCCTGATAGCGGCGGACCATGCTGGGTGTGCAGTCGCACAGGCCGCCGACCGACCCGTACCGCCCGCAGGGGCAGGGGTTGGCGGCCAGGACGAGCAAAAAGCGTGCCGGGAGGCGGACGACGCCGGCGGCGCGGGCGATGACAACGTGTCCGGCCTCCAGGGGCTGGCGCAGCGCGTCGAGCGCCTGGCCGCTGAACTCGGGTGCCTCGTCGAGGAACAGCACGCCCTTGTGGGACAGGGAGACGGCGCCGGGGCGCGGCAGGGCGTTCCCGCCGCCGACGAGCGACTGCATCGTCGCCGAGTGGTGCGGAGCGCAGTAGGGCGGCTCCTCGACCAGCGGCTTGCCTGCGGGCAGGATGCCCGCGACGGAGTGCACGGCGGAGACCTCGACCGACTCCTGCCGCGTCAGCGGTGGCAGGAGCCCGGGCAGGCGTTCCGCGAGCATGGTCTTGCCGGCGCCGGGCGGGCCCTTGAGGTAGAGGTGGTGGCCACCGGCCGCCGCCACTTCCAGGGCGAGGCGTGCCGCGCCCTGCCCGGCGACGTCGGCGAGGTCGGGTGTACCGGCGTCGGAGAACCCCGTGCCGTGTCCCGCGCCGGGCAGGGCGAGGCCGGCCAGCATGGGATCGGGGCGCCCTTCGCCCGGGTCCTCGGGTTCCTCCGGGGCCAGTTCGTCGTTGAGGAGCGCGATCAGCTGCCGCAGGCTGCGCACCCCGAGGACATGGACGCCCGGCACGAGCGAGGCCTCCGCCACCGTCCGCTCGGGCACCACCACGTGCCGGTAGCCGGCTTCGGCGGCGGCCAGGACGGCCGGCAGGACCCCGCGCACGGGCCGGACACGGCCGTCGAGCCCCAGTTCCCCGATCATCATCAGGTCGGCGATGTCCCTGGGGGCGACGCGCTCGTTGGCGGCGAGCACGGCGCAGGCGACGGCCAGATCGAAGCCGCTGCCGCCCTTGGGGACGGACGCGGGGCTGAGGCCCACGGTGAGCTTCTTCTGCGGCCAGGTCTCGCCGCTGTTGACGAGCGCGGCGCGGACCCGGTCGCGGCTCTCGGTCAGGCTCTTGTCGGGCAGCCCCACCAGCGTGAATGCCGGCACGCCGGGTTCCAGGTCGGCCTGGACCTCGACGACGACGCCCTCCACGCCGAGCAGCGCCACCGAACACGTACGGGCGAATCCCATCAGGCGGCCCCCCGTACGTGCTCGACCCGGGCGGCGCCCCGCTGCGGCAGGGTCACGCCGACGACGTCGATGCGGATCCCGCCCGGTGGCGGACCCCCGTGGTCGGCCAGCCAGCATTCGGCGAGCTGCCGCAGCCGTTCGGCCTTGCGTGCGGTGACCGCGGCCATCGGGTGCTCGCGGCCGCCCTCCGTCCGCGACTTGACCTCGCAGACGACCACGGCGTCCCCGTCGGCCGCCACGATGTCGATCTCGCCGTGGCGTTCGCGGTGCCGGCAGCGCCAGTTGCGCTCCAGCACCGTCATCCCGGCGGCCGCCAGGGATCGCGCCGCCACGTCCTCGCCGTACCGTCCGATCGCTCCTCGGGCGTTCATGTCACACCACCTCCGTCACTCACTGTGACGGAGGTGGTGCCCCAAAGATGATCTTGCCTGCGCCCTGTGGATAACTTTCCCGGGAGGGCCGAGGCGCCGAGCCCGCCGGGCCGGCCGACTCAGCCGTTGAAGCCCGAGTCGTCCGACGGGAGGTCCAGATCGGCCTTGTTGAGCTCCTCGATGTTCACGTCCTTGAACGTGAGCACCCGTACCTGCTTCACGAACCGCGCCGGGCGGTACATGTCCCACACCCACGCATCGGCCATCGACACCTCGAAGAAGACCTCACCCTGGACCGAGTGCACCTGCATCTCGTAGTCGTTGGTGAGGTAGAAGCGACGCTCGGTCTCGATCACGTACTTGAACAGGCCGACGACATCCCGGTACTCCCGGTAGAGCTTGAGCTCCATCTCGGTCTCGTACTTCTCGAGGTCCTCGGCACTCATGGCATGTTCCCCTTCAGCCGTACGTCCCCCCATTGTGCGTCAGTCACGCTCCGTCCCCAGGTGGATCGGGGACAGTGGGGGTCCTTCGCCCAGCAGCTTGCCCAGCAGTCCGGCGAGTCTGGTCGGATACACCGTCTCACGCGTGCCGAGAAGTTCTTCACAGGTCCACCATCGCAGGCCTGTGACGCTGCGCTGCTCCAATTCCGTCAATCCGGCGGTATGGAATCGGGTGTCGTCGGTACGGGCCAGGAAATACCACTCGTCCTGCTCCCAGCGCCGCCCGTCGAAGTCGAACGCGCACGACCGCTCCCAGAGCACCGGCCCGAGCTTCACGCCCGTGATGCCGGTCTCCTCGGCGAGCTCGCGCAGCGCCGCGTCCTCCAGGCTCTCGCCCTCCTCGACACCGCCGCCGGGGGTGAACCACCAGGTCACCGACGGGTCGTCCGGCTCGTAGCCGTGCAGCAGCAGGATCCGGTCAGTGGGATCGAGCAGGATGACCCGCGCCGCGCGCCGCCGCGCCACGGTCAGCGCGCCGTCCGCCGGCGGCCCGCGAGACGGGCCACCGGCCCGTACGCAGCCCCGCAGAAGATGAGCACGGCACCGCCCACCACCGCCGCCACGACCGCCTTCAGCGGCCCCGGAGCGGACGGTCCGTCCCCGGACAGGCCCGCGAAGGCCGTGGGGCGCTCCAGCATGCCCGCGCGGCCCGCGGGCCAGGCGATGGCGTCGGCGCGCGCGCTCACCGCGCTGCGCGGCACGGAGCCGTCGTCGGAGTCGGTGAGCCGGACCCGGGAGTCCTCTGACGTGGCGCGGTTGTCGCCCATCATGAAGAGATTGCCCTGGGGCACGGTGGCCGTGAAGCCGGTCGGCGAGGCCGGTGCCTTGGGATCGAGCAGGTACGGCTCGTCGATCGGCTTGCCGTTGACCGTCAGCCGCCCCTGCTTGTCGCAGCAGGCCACCTTGTCGCCGCCGACCGCCACGACCCGCTTGACCATGGGGACGTCGCCCCAGAGCGAGTCGTTGAAGACCACGATGTCGCCGCGGCGGACGTCGGAGCCGTCGATGCGCTGGGCGAGGATCCGGTCCCCCGCGTCCACGGTCGGAGTCATCGACCCGGTCGGGACGGTGTAGGGCTGGTAGAGGATCGCGCCCCAGACGAATCCGCCGAGGAAGAGAACGGAGCCGAGGGCGACGGCCAGCCCGGAGAGTATCCCTCCGGCCCGTCCGCCGCCCTCACCGCCCGTCCCGCGCGTGCCGCCCGTCGTCGTACGCGTGCCCGTGCGTGTGCCTGTGCTCATGCGACCGCACCCTACCCGGCGGTACGGATTCCGGGCAGCCCCGTCACTTCGCCTGGTTGATCAGCCGGCGCCGCCGGAGCAACACCAGCGGCACCGCGCCCGCGACACCGGCCGCGGCGGGCAGCCCCGCGGCGGCGGCCGCGCTGATGCCCGGCTGGTCGAAGGTGCTGGGGATGGGCAGGGTCGACCAGCGGCCGATCGGCCACGCCACGACGATCGCCCGTCCGACGACCTCGTCGTTGGAGACCGTGCCGTTGCCCGGGAGGTCCTGGTGGTAGCGGGAGTCCAGGGAGTCCTGGCGGTGGTCGCCCATCACCCAGATCCGGTCCTTGGGGACCCTGATCGGACCGAAGGGGCGGTCGCCGCAGGGCGTGTTCCCCGGGTAGATGTACGGCTCGTTCAGCGCCTTGCCGTTCACCTTGACCGGGCCGGTGCCCTGGCACTCCACGGTGTCGCCGCCGACCGCGATGACCCGCTTGATCAGGTCCTTCTCCTCGGCCGAGGGCATCAGGCCGACGAAGCTGAGGACCTTCTGGATCGCCGAGGTGACCGGGTTGGTGTCGACCGGCGCGGTCTCGCCGAGCCAGCCGCCCGGGTCGTGGAAGACGACGACCTCGCCGCGCTCGGGCTCCGAGCCGAACCAAGGCGTCAGTTTGTCGACGAGGACCCGGTCGCCCTCCTGCAGCGTGTTCTCCATCGACGCGGACGGGATGGAGAACGCCTGCACCAAAAACGTCTTGATCAGCAGCGCGAGCACCAGGGCGATCACGATGAGCAGCGGCAGTTCCTTCCAGAACGAGCGCTGCTTCTGCGGCGAGTCGCCTTCGCCGTCCGTCGTGTCATCCGCCTCGTCGGAGGAGCCTCCCGAGCCGCCCGAGCCGGATTCCGTGCGCGCCCCGTCTCCGGGCCTCACACCGTCCTCGCCGGTCGCGCCCTCCGAGGAACCCTGATCTTCCGGCTCTTCGCGTCCGGACCTTGCGCCGACCACCAGGTCCCCCACATCCACTCCTCACTCCACGCTGCCGCCCGCGCCGGATTCGGCCCAGGCCCACGACTCCCATAACGAGCGGGAGTTCCGCAGGAGGCGGGAGCGCAATCATTCCTTGCCGATTGTTGGATGTTGCCACCCTATGGCTCGCGGTGGCGGGAGACGCGCCAGGGAGAGCCGGTGCGGCGACGGTGGAGAAAGTTGTCGGTTCCTTCAGTCCGGCCCAGTGGCCCAAGGGCCAGGCCACCGCGAAGGCACGGCCGACGACCAGGCTTTCGGGCACGGTGCCGTTGCCGGCGTCCTTCAAATGGAACCGGGAGTCCGCGGAATTGGAGCGGTGGTCGCCCATGACGAACAGCCGGCCCGGCGGAACCTTGACCGTGAATTTAATGTCCGAGGGCGGATTGCCCGGATAGATGTACGGCTCGTCGAGCGGCGTGCCGTTGACCGTGACCCGTCCGTCCTTGTCGCAGCACTTCACCGTGTCGCCGCCGACCGCGACGACCCGCTTGATCAGGTCCTGCTCGTCAGCGGACGGCAGCAGGCCGATGAAGGTGAAGAACTCCTTGATCTGCTTGACCCCCACGGGGTCCTGGCCGCTCTGGGCCTGCTCGCCCTCCAGCCAGTTGCCGGGGTCCTTGAAGACGACGACGTCCCCGCGCTGCGGCTTGGTGCCGAACCAGGGGGTGAGCTTGTCGACGACCACGCGGTCGCCGATGCGGATCGTCTGCTCCATGGAGCCGGACGGGATGACGAACGCCTGGAGCAGGAAGGTCTTCAGGACCAGGGCGATCAGCAGCGCGACGCCGATGAGCAGCGGTATCTCGCGGGCCGCGGAGCGCCGGCGTTTGCGCTTGACCTTCCGGGCCAGCCTGCGGCGCTCGGCGCGGCCACCGCTCCTGCGCGGCCCCGCGGCGCCCTCCTCCTCGTCGTCGCCCAGGTACGCCGCGCGGACGGGCCTGCCCTCTCCCGACCGTCCCCGGCTACCCATGGGCGCCGTCCAGCGACCGGCGCCGGCTCAGCGGCCAGATGGTGAACTCGGCCCTGCCGATCACCTTGTCCACCGGGACCGTGCCTCCGCCGGGGTCACCGAGATGGTCCCGGGAATCCCGGCTGTCGGCACGGTGGTCGCCCATCACCCACAGCCTCCCCTCAGGAACCTCGATGTCGAACGCTACCCGTGACGGTGTGTCGCCGGGATAAAGATAGGTCTCGTCCAGCGGACGGCCGTTGACGGTGATCCTGCCCTGTCGGTCGCAGCAGGTCACCCGGTCGCCGCCGACGCCGATCACACGCTTGACGTAGTCGGTACGGCCGGACTCCTGCACGAACGATCCCTCGCCGTCGAACACCACGATGTCGCCCCGGGCCGGGGCGCCGCCGAAACGGTACGCCAGTTTGTCGACCAGCACTCGGTCCCCGGGGCGCAAGGTGTTCTCCATCGACCCGCTGGGAAGCTCGAAGGGCTGCGCCACAAAGGTGTTGACCGCGGCGATCACGGCGGCGCAGGCCACGACGAGAAGCGCATACCGCTGTGTACGTACGCCGAAGCGCGACCGCTCATCCCGCTCTGGGGCGGGATCTGCGCGGTCGCGCTTCGCAGGAGGTACCTCGGTGTCCATCGAGCGCAGAGCCTATACGGCCCCGCATATGCCCGGACGGACTCAGCGGTCGCGCTTCTCCTTGATCTTCGCGGCCTTGCCGCGCAGCTCACGGAGGTAGTACAGCTTCGCGCGACGGACGTCGCCGCGGGTCACGAGCTCGATCTTCTCGAAGATCGGGCTGTGCACCGGGAAGGTACGCTCGACGCCGACGCTGAAGGAGACCTTGCGGACCGTGAAGGTCTCACGGACGCCGGAACCCTGGCGGCGGATGACAACGCCCTTGAACTGCTGGATACGGGAGCGGTTGCCCTCGATCACGCGGACGTGGACGTTGACGGTGTCGCCCGGACGGAAGGCCGGGAGGTCGCTGCGCAGCGACGCGGCGTCGACGGTGTCGAGCAGGTGGGACATGTGTGTCTGCTTCCTTCGCCCATGCCACAGGTCATCGGCGGACATAGTGATGATGATGAGTGCCACCGCGTCGGACGGGCGTCGTGTCCCCCTGTGGCAGGGGCGCGCGGCGGACGCAGAGCGGCAGCCGCCTATTCTTCCACGGCTTCCGGGGCTCGCCAAAATCGGCCGTCCTCGCGCGGGGCCCAGCCGAGGGCCGCGAGGATCGCCCGGTCGTGCTTGTCGAGGGCCGCGGGGTCGCAGCGCTCGATCAGATCCGGGCGATGAGCCGAGGTGCGGCGGAAGGCCTCGTCGCGGCGCCAGCGGGCGACCTTGCCGTGGTGGCCGCTGAGCAGCAGGTCCGGCACGCCGCGGTCCCGCCAGACCGGCGGCTTGGTGTAGACGGGGCCTTCGAGCAGGTCGGCCATCGCGCCGGGGGCGAAGGAGTCGTCGCGGTGGGACTCGGCGTTGCCGAGCACGCCCGGCAGCAGCCGGGCGATCGCCTCGACCATGACCAGCACCGGGGCCTCGCCGCCGGCCAGCACGTAGTCGCCGATGGAGACCTCGCGCACATCGAGCCGGTCGCCGTACTCGTCGATGACGCGCCGGTCGATGCCCTCGTAGCGGGCCGGGGTGAACACCAGCCAGGGCCGTTCGGAGAGCTCGACCGCGAGTTCCTGGGTGAAGGGGCGCCCGCTGGGGGTCGGCACGACGAGCACCGGCGCACCCTCGCCCGAGGCCAGGACGGCGTCCAGCGCCTCGCCCCACGGCTCGGGCTTCATGACCATCCCCGGGCCGCCGCCGTAGGGGGTGTCGTCGACCGTGTTGTGCCGGTCGTGGGTGTACGCGCGCAGGTCGTGGACGCGGACGTCCAGCTGACCGCGCGTCCTGGCCTTGCCGACCAGGGAGACGTTCAGCGGCTCCAGGTACTCCGGGAAGATCGTGACGACGTCGATGCGCATTACGCCGGCTCCGCCCCGCCCTCGCCGTCGGCCTTGCCTCCGTTGTCGGCGCTGCCGGTGCTGTCGGCGCTGCCGGCCGTCTCGGCCTCGGCCTCGTCGAGCAGGCCCGGCGGCGGGTCGATGACCGCCCGCTGCGCCTCCAGGTCGATCTCGGGCACGATCTCGCCGACGAAGGGCACCATGACCTCGCTGCCGTCCGGGCGTTCCACGACGAGCAGGTCGTGGAAGGGCAGGTGGGAGATCTCAGTGATGCGGCCGACCTCGGTCCCGTCGACGGTGACCACGTCGAGGTCGATCAGCTGGTGGTCGTAGAACTCCTCGGGGTCCTCCGGACGCTCCTCCGGGTCGACCTCGGCGATCAGCAGGATGTTGCGCAGCGCCTCGGCGCCGGTGCGGTCCTTGACGCCCGCGAAGCGCAGCATCAGCCGGCCGCTGTGCACGCGCCCGGTCTCAATCGTGAGCGGTCCGGCCGAGGCCGGGTCCGTGGCCAGTACGGCGCCCGGGGCGAGCCGCAACTCCGGCTCGTCGGTGCGTACCTCGACCGAGACCTCGCCCTTGATGCCATGGGCGCGGCCGATGCGTCCCACTACCAGCTGCACTTGTTCGCGCTCCTGTGCGTTGCCTGTCGGATACGGCTCGGGCCGGGGGCGGCGGTGACGCCTCCCCCGGCCCGTGCCGGTGCTTCGTGTCTCAGCGAACCTGGTCGACGTCGACGAGGTCGACGCGCACACCACGTCCGCCGATCGCGCCCACTACGGTGCGCAGGGCACGGGCGGTACGGCCGTTGCGGCCGATCACCTTGCCGAGGTCGTCGGGGTGCACCCGGACCTCCAGGACCTTCCCACGACGCAGAGTGCGCTCGGCGACCTGCACGTCATCGGGATTGTCGACGATGCCCTTGACCAGGTGTTCGAGGGCCTCCTCGAGCACGATCAGGCCTCGGTCGACTCGGCCGCCTCGGCGGCCTCGTCCTTCTTGTCCGACTTCTTGGCCTTCTGGGTGATGGCCTCACCCTTGGGTCCGTCCCCGGCGTCCTTGGCGGCAGCCTCGAACAGGTTGCGGTGGTCGGCCTTGGGCTCGGCGACGAGGAGCGGGGCCGGAGCCGGCTCGCCCTTGTACTTCTGCCAGTCGCCGGTCTTCTTCAGGATCGCGAGCACGGGCTCGGTCGGCTGCGCGCCGACACCCAGCCAGTACGCCACGCGCTCCGCGTCGACCTCGATGCGGGACGGGTTCTGGACCGGGTGGTACAGGCCGATCTCCTCGATGGCCCGGCCGTCACGGCGGGTCCGGGAGTCGGCGACGACGATGCGGTAGTGAGGCGAACGGATCTTGCCCAGACGCTTCAGCTTGATCTTGACTGCCACGGGAGTGGGTTCTCCTGGTGTTGACGTGGGTTGGGCACACCTGACCGCCACGTGGGGTTGTGGAGGCGGATGCCCGACGGACGCGTCAGCCGAAGGAGAGAGGGGTCCTGCACGGCTGCCGAGTGCTCAGCTGACCATTGTGCCATACGGCGGGCATGCCGCCGCACGCCGGGAACGGCCCCGGCGGTGCTTGCCGTGCCCGCCGCCGCGGGCGGCCGCCTCAGGCGACGGCCGCCGCGGCCTCCGGAATCCGGAAGGGTGTCCCGCACGCCCCGCAGACGATCGGCGCCTGCGCGAGCACGGACGGCACGACGCGGACGTTGCGCCCGCAGTCGCAGACCGCCTTCACCCGTACGCCGCCGCCCGAGGACCCGTGCCGGGCGGCGGGCCCGCGGAAGCTGCGGGCCGTGTCGGCGGCGGTCGCCGCGGTGTGCGCTCTGAGGGCGCGCTGCAGCCGGTCGATCGTGGCCCGGTAGCGCTTCTTGGTGTCGGGGCGCATCTGGACCAGGGAGAAGCCGCTGCTGGGGTGCGGCTCCTCGGCGTGGTCCAGGCCGAGTTCATCGGCGATGGCCAGGAACCGACGGTTGTGGTAGCGGCCCGCCCGCGAGGTGTCCCGGACGCCGCGGGCGGCGGCGACTCCGTGGACGGCCTCGTGCAGCAGGCGCTCGAAGGAGAGCTCCGTGCCGCACGCGGACGAGGACTCTCCGATCAGGGACTCGGGGGCGGCCAGATCGGGCAGCTCGGGGTGGTGCCGTTGAATGTCGGCCCATGCGACTGCCAGCTCGGCGGCGAGGACTGGTGGTGTCGTGCTCACGTCGTGACAACGAGCCGGGGGCGCCCGGTGTTCCGATACCGGGCCATCCCAAATATTTTGCACGTACTAGTCAGTTCAGGATGATGAGTACGGCCGAGGGCGGGTGCGGAGAACAGTGGAGAAGTCACGCACCCGCCTCAAGGAAGGACGTACTGCCGATTACGTACGTCGCTTTTCAGTCACCTGACGGTCAGTATGCCCGCGCGACGACCGCGACGGTACCCGGCGCGTCGTCCGAATCCGGCACGGCCCCGTCCTCGGTGAGCAGGCAGCGCACGGACACTCCCTGCTCGGCGAGCTTGGCCTCGCCCTCCGGGCCCAGGTCGGCCCACGGAATGCGGGCCCAGCCGGTGGCCGCGGCCTCGGCGGCCTCGCCGATGGTCGCGACGTCCACGGTGCGCGACTCGCGGCGCTCGCGGGACTGGCGCAGCAGCGTGGCCTGGTCCTCCTCCAGCGCCTTGGGGATCAGCGCGGTGAGCTCGTCGATGGCCACCGGCTCCTTGCCCCCGGGGATGCGACGGGCCAGCATCGCGGTGCCGTTCTCCAGGTCGCGCGGGCCGACCTCGACGCGGACGGGCACGCCCTTGAGCTCCCAGTCCACGGCGCGGCGGCCGAAGGGGGTGTCGGTGCGCACGTCCACCTGCACGCGGACGCCCGCGGCCTTGAGCCGGTCGCCGATCTCGCGGACCTTGGCGACGACCGCGTCGTCCCCCTTGATCGCGAGCACGACGGCCTGCACGGGTGCCAGCCGCGGCGGCACGCGCAGTCCGTTGTCGTCGCCGTGGCTCATGATCAGGCCGCCGACCATGCGGGTCGAGGTGCCCCAGGAGGTCTGCCAGACCAGCTCCTGCTGCCCCTCCTTGGACAGGTAGGAGGTGTTGAAGGCCTTGGCGAAGTTGGTGCCCAGCTCGTGGCTGGTGCCGAGCTGCAGCGCCTTGCCGTCGCCCATCATGCCTTCGAGCGTGAGGGTGTTGATGGCGCCGGCGAAGCGCTCGCGGGCGGTCTTGCGACCCAGCAGGACGTCGATGCCGAGAACGCCGGTCATGAAGTCGCCGTAGACCTCGCGGTGGATCATCGAGGCGTAGTCGCGCGCGTCCTCGAAGGTGGCGTGCGCGGTGTGGCCCTCCTGCCAGAGGAACTCGCTCGTGCGCAGGAAGAGCCGCGAGCGCATCTCCCAACGGACGACGTTCGCCCACTGGTTGATGAGCAGGGGCAGGTCGCGGTAGCTCTGCACCCACTTGGAGAAGTACTCGTTGACGATGGTCTCGGAGGTGGGCCGGACGACGACCGGCTCCTCCAGCTCCTTGCCGCCGCCGTGGGTGACCACGGCCAGCTCCGGGGCGAAGCCCTCGACGTGCTCGGCCTCCCGGGTCAGGTAGGACTGCGGGATGAAGAGCGGGAAGTACGCGTTCTGGGCGCCCGCCTCCTTGATCCGCGCGTCCATCTCCTGCTGCATCCGCTCCCACAGCGCGTACCCGTACGGCCGGATGACCATGGTGCCGCGCACCGGGCCGTTGTCGGCCAGTTCGGCCTTGTTGATCAGGTCCTGGTACCAGCGCGGGAAGTCGTCCGCCTGGGGCGTGAGTACGGGAGCCTTTGCCATGCCGCAGATGGTACGGGTCCGCCGCCGCCGGACGTGAATCGACGGGGCGTGCGCCCCGTCGCGGGTTCGGCTCAATCCCCGCCTTCAAACCTCTGGACTACGGCCCGGAAGGGGAGTTGGCTGACCTAGGGGGCGTGCACCGCGTAACCGGGAACATGCGCGGCGTAACGGGGGAGCGGACGAGGAAAGCTTTCAGCGAGACCGCGACGCGGCTGAAGGGGCGATCTATGACACCTACGCTCGCACACCCACCGATCCACCGGACCGACCAAAGGGCGCGGGACTGGGCCGAGATCCAGGAGCGGATGCTCGTGCCGCTCTACGAGTCCGTGCACGAGCGCCTGAACGTCGGCACCGGAACCCGCCTGCTGGGCGTCGGATGCGGTGCGGGGCTCGCGCTGCTCATGGCCGCCGCCCGGGGCGCCACCGTCACCGGGTGCGACCCCGACGACCACCGGCTGGCACTCGCGCGGCAGCGACTGCTGCCCGCCCCGCAATGGGGCGTCCCCGCGCCCTCCTCCGGCCGGGTACGGCTGGTGCCCGGCGGACCGGAGGCGGCGGCCGTGCCCGGAGCGCGGCCGTTCACGGTGATCACCGCGTTCGACCCGGCGGCGCCGCCGTCGGACCTGGTGCCGGCGCTGCGCGCGGCGGCCGCCCTCGCCGAGCGCGGCAGCCCCGTCGTCCTGGCCGGCTGGGGTCCGCCCGAGCGGTGCGCGACCGGACGGGTGCTGCGGGTCGCCGCACGCCTGGCCGAGCCGCGCGGCGCCGCGGTGGAGACCCGCCTCAGCGGCCGCGACGACCTGGAGGACATGGCCCGCGGGGCGGGGCTGCGCCCGGACGGGTCGGGACGGGTCTCCTGCCCGTTCGGCTACCCCGACATGGACAGCGCGGTCCGCGGCCTGGTCTCCACCGGGCTCTTCGACGCGGCGGCCGCCGCCACGGACGGGGACCAGGTGCGCAAGGAACTGCGGGAGGCACTGCACCCGTACCGGCGTGCGGACGGCACCGTGCGGATGGAGAACGTCTTCCGCTACCTGGTGGCACGGGTCTGACCCGCTCCGGGCCCGGTTCACTTCAGGGGCCCGAAACCTTGGTGTCGATCACCTAGTCGAGGTTCCCGGTCGGCTTCTCCAGCCGGGGGATGCCCGCGGCCGCGTACGCCTCGCCCTCCTCCAGCGTCTCCGCCTCCAGCAGCCGCTCCGCCAGCGAGTCCAGTTGCCCGCGGTGCTGGTCGAGGAGGCGGCAGGCGGTGCCGTAGCACTCGTCGACGATGCGGCGCATCTCCGCGTCGACCACGTCGAGGGTGGAGGGCGCGGCGGACAGCCCGTACGGCTGCTGGGCGTCGGACGGGATCGCCGACAGCGGCCCGACCCGGTCGCTCATCCCCCATCGGCCGACCATGCCGCGCACGAGGTTGGTGACCTGCTCCAGGTCGTTCTCGGCGCCGGTGGTGATCACCCCGAAGACGACGTGCTCGGCGGCCATGCCGCCGAGCGCGCCGATGATGCGGCCGCGCAGGTACTCCTCGCTGTAGGCGTAGCGGTCGGCGTCGGGCGTGGACAGGGTGACGCCCAGGGCGCGGCCGCGCGGCACGATGGTGATCTTGCGTACCGGGTCGGCGCCCGGCTGCAGCATGCCGAGCAGGGCGTGGCCCGACTCGTGGTACGCGGTGCGGCGCCGTTCCTCGGGGGAGAGCACGAGCGGACGCTCGGCGCCGAGCTGCACCTTCTCCAGGGCGTCGGACAACTCACGCTGCCCGACGGCCTTCTTCCCTCGCTTGACGGCGAGCAGAGCGGCCTCATTGGCGAGGTTGGCGAGTTCCGCGCCCGTCATGCCGGGGGTCGCGCGGGCGATCCGGGTGAGGTCGATGTCGTCCTGCAGCGGGACGTCCCGGAGGTGGATGCGGAGGATCGCCTCGCGGCCGGCGCGGTCGGGCGGGCTGACGTGCACCGTGCGGTCGAAGCGGCCGGGCCGGGTGAGGGCGGGGTCGAGGACGTCCGGGCGGTTGGTGGCGGCGATGACGACGACGCCCTCGGAGCCGGAGAAGCCGTCCATCTCGGTGAGGATCTGGTTCAGGGTCTGCTCGCGCTCGTCGTGGCCGCCGAGTCCGCCGGCGGCGCCGCGGGCGCGGCCGATGGTGTCGATCTCGTCGATGAAGATGATCGCGGGGGCGACCTTGCGGGCCTCGGCGAACAGCTCGCGCACCCGGCCGGCGCCGACGCCGACGATCATCTCGATGAACTCCGACGCCGAGGCGGAGAAGAACGGCACATCGGCCTCGCCCGCGACGGCCCGTGCCAGGAGCGTCTTTCCGGTACCGGGCGGTCCCGCGAGCAGGACGCCGCGCGGCATGCGCGCCCCGAGGGCCCGGTAGGCGTCGGGCCGCTTGAGGAAGTCCACGACCTCGTTGAGTTCGGCCTCGACCTCGTCGATGCCGGCGACGTCCTCGAAGGTGGTGCGCCGGCCCTGGTCGGGGCGGATCGGCACGGGCGTCTTGCGTCCGAAGCCGCCGAGCCCGCCGAGGCCTCCCCCGCCGGCCAGCCGGCTCATGCGGCGCGCGACGAAGAGCCACAGCAGGACCAGCAGCAGCACCGGCGCCAGGGACAGCGCGATGTTGTACAGGATGCCGCGCTGCTGGACGACGGGCTGCGCGGTGACGGTGACCTTGTTCTTGGTCAGCGCGCCCCACAGGTCGTCCTTGGCGAAGACCGGGCGCTGCGTCTTGAACTGGGTGTAGGTCTTCTCCCCCGAGCTCTTGGGCGCGGGGGCGGACTCCCTGAGCTGGCCCTCGATGGCATCGCCCTTGGAGTAGATCTTCGAGATGTTGTTCGCGGCGAGCTGCCGGCCGAACTCGGAGTACGAGATCGTGATCGGGCGTGCGCCGGCGACCAGCGACAGCACCAGGTCGGTGATGACGAAGACGACGACCGCGGCCAGGATCATGCCGCCCCAGCCGCCGAGCCTGCGCCGTCGCCTGGTGGGCGGTGACGGCGGAGCCCCCTCCGCCCGCCAGGGGTCGCCCGGGTTCTTCCGGGGCGGTACCGAATTGGCCATATTGGCACCATACGGACAGCGGCCCGCGCGCGCCCCTCAAGTTCCGGGTCAGGCCCCGGGCCACTCCTCGGCGGTCAGCGCGAAGCGCTCGTGGTCCCGCCAGGCGTCGTTCAGGTAGAGCATCCGGGGCGAGAAACCCTCGTGCCGGAAGCCGAGCCGCTTGGCCATGGCGACCGACCGCTCGTTCTCCGGCTGGACGTTGATCTCCAGCCGGTGCAGGCCCAGCCCGCGCGGCTCCGCGGTGAAGCAGCGTTCCACCACCAGGCGCAGGCCCTCGGTCATCCGGCCCGTGCCGACGAAGGGCACGTAGCTGTCGTAGCCCAGCGAGGCGTTGCGGAACCGGCCCATGACGATGTTGGCCACGTTGCACTTCCCCGCGATCAGGCCGGTCTCCTCGTCGACGATGAGGAAGGTCCGCAGGCCCGGCCCCTGGCGGCGCAGCAGCTCCGGCAGCCCGTCCGGTTCGACGGGATTCCACTGGCCCACGTGTTCGGCCGAGCGGAGGACGGCCTCGCGGTACGCGGGGGCGTCGGCGAATTCCGGCAGGCGGATGTGAACGCGCATGCGTCCATCATGCCCGTGCGCCGCGGGCACCCCCCTCCCGGGGGCGTCCGCGGCACGGCACGGGGCGACGGGCTCAGCCCATGAACTTCTTGAACTCGTCGGGCAGTTCGAACTGGTTGCCCTGGTCCTGCGGGACGCCGAAGGCATTGCCCGCCTGCTGCTCGCGGCGGGCGGCCTCGGCCTTGGCCTCCTCCGCGCGCTTCAGCGGGTTGCCGCTCTGGCGCTTGCCCTTGGCCTTCTTCTGCTGCTTCTTCTGGCGGCCGCCGCCCATGCCCGGCATGCCGGGCATCCCCGGGATACCGCCCTGGGCCATCCGGGACATCATCTTGCGCGCCTCGAAGAACCGCTCGACCAGGCCCTTCACCGCGCTGACGTCCACACCGGAACCGCGGGCGATACGGGCCCTGCGGGAACCGTTGATGATCATCGGGTCCTGGCGCTCGCCCGGGGTCATCGACTTGATGATCGCGGCGGTGCGGTCCACATCGCGCTCGTCGAGATTGTTGATCTGGTCCTTGATCTGGGCCATGCCCGGCAGCATGCCGAGCAGCTTGGAGATCGAGCCCATCTTGCGGACCTGCTCCATCTGCTGGAGGAAGTCGTCGAGCGTGAACTCCTTGGGACCCTTGGCCAGCTTCTCGGCCATCTTCTGGGCCTCGGCCTGGCTGAAGGTCTGCTCGGCCTTCTCGATCAGGCTCAGGACGTCACCCATGCCGAGGATGCGCGAGGCCATCCGGTCGGGGTGGAAGGCGTCGAAGTCGTCCAGCTTCTCGCCGTTGGAGGCGAACATGATCTGGCGGCCGGTGACGTGCGCGATGGAGAGCGCGGCACCACCGCGCGCGTCGCCGTCGAGCTTGGACAGCACCACGCCGTCGAAGCCGACGCCGTCACGGAAGGCCTCCGCGGTGTTGACCGCGTCCTGGCCGATCATGGCGTCGACGACGAAGAGGATCTCGTCGGGCTGCACGGCGTCGCGGATGTCCGCGGCCTGCTGCATCATCTCGGCGTCGATGCCGAGGCGGCCGGCGGTGTCGACGACGACGACGTCGTACTGCTTGGCCCGGGCGTGCTCGACGGAGTCCTTGGCCACCTGCACCGGGTCGCCCACGCCGTTGCCCGGCTGCGGGGCGAAGACGGAGACACCGGCCCGCTCACCGACGACCTGGAGCTGGTTGACGGCGTTGGGGCGCTGGAGGTCGGCCGCAACGAGCAGCGGGGCGTGGCCCTGCGTCTTCAGCCAGCGGCCGAGCTTTCCGGCCAGCGTGGTCTTACCGGCACCCTGCAGACCCGCGAGCATGATCACGGTCGGCGGCTGCTTGGCGAACCGCAGACGGCGGGTCTCGCCGCCGAGGATGCCGACCAGCTCCTCGTCGACGATCTTGATGACCTGCTGGGCCGGGTTCAGCGCCTGCGAGACCTCGGCCCCCGCGGCCCTCTCCTTGACCTGCTTGATGAACGCGCGGACCACCGGCAGGGCGACGTCCGCCTCCAGCAGCGCGATACGGATTTCGCGCGCCGTGGCGTCGATGTCGGCCTCGGAGAGGCGGCCCTTGCCCCGGAGGTTCTTGAATGTCGCTGCGAGGCGGTCGGAAAGGGTGTCGAACACGTCGGTCGCGGATCCTCAGGTCGGGGGCGGGAGGTGGATCGCCCTCCAGGGTATCCGCCCGGCCCCTGAAAGGTCTCCATGGCGTCAGCGCAGCGCCCGCTCCACCTGCTCGGCGAGCTCGGCCGCGCGTACGTCGGGAAGCGGATCGCCGTTGCCGTCGGTGACGTAGAAAGCGTCCACCGCGTTGGCGCCGAGCGTGCTGATCCGGGCTGAGCGCACATTGACGCCCGCCGTCTCCAGGGCGCTGCCGATCCGGTGCAGCAGCCCCGGGGCGTCATGGGCGCGGACCTCGATGACGGTCGCCGCCTTGGAGGTGCCGGGCGCGACGGTGACCCGCGGCGGGGGCGGGGTCACGCCGCGCCGCCGGGGGTAGGCCGACTCGCGCTCGGCGAGCCGGGTCCCGATGTCCAGCGAGCCCCCGAAGGCCCGGGCAAAGTCGTTGCGGAGCCTCGCAGCCTCGGGCAGGGAGCCGTACTCGGCGGCAACGCGCCAGCGCAGCAGGGTGACCGGGCCCTCGCCGATGGGGTCGACCGCACGCAGGTCGGCGGCGCGGACGGTGAGCCGGTGCAGGGCGAGGACGCCGGCGGCGGCCGCCAGCAGACCGGGACGGTCCGGCACGGCCAGCAGCAGCTCGACGCCGACCGGCTCCGGCTCGTCGTCCGCCGTGTCCCGCGAGGCGGCCTCCGGGCCGGGCTCGGTGTGGGCGTGCAGCGCGATCACCGGGCCGCGGGTACGGGCGGCCTCGACCGCGAGGCGCTCCTCCTCGGCGGTGGTCTCGGGGGCCGCGGGCTCCGGCACCTCACCGCTCGCCAGTACGGCGGCGACCCGCTTGACCAGGTCGGCGACCAGGGAGGCGCGCCAGGCGCTCCAGGCCGCGGGGCCGGTGGCCAGCGCGTCCGCCTCGGTGAGCGCGTGCAGCAGCTCCAGGGTCTCGGTGTCGCGCACGGCCTCGGCGACGGCCTCGACGGTGACCGGGTCGTCCAGGTCGCGGCGGGTCGCGGTCTCGATCAGCAGCAGGTGGTGGCGGACCAGCAGGGCCAGCGTCGCGACGTCGGCGCGGCCGAAGCCGAAGCGGGCCGCGGCGTCGCGTGCGATGATCTCGCCCGCCTCGGAGTGGTCGCCGGGCCAGCCCTTGCCGATGTCGTGCAGCAGGGCCGCGATGAGCAGCAGGTCGGGGCGGCCGACCCGGCGGGTCAGCCGGGAGGCGCGCACGGCGCACTCGACGAGGTGCCGGTCGACGGTCCAGATGTGCACGGCATTGCGCTGCGGTCGGCAGCGCACCCGCTCCCAGTCCGGGATCAGCCGGGTGACCATGCCCTCGGCCTCCAGCGCCTCCCACACCGGGACGGTGGACTCCCCCGCCCCCAGCAGCGTCACCAGCTGCTCGCGGGCCTCGGCGGGCCACGGCACCGGCAGCGGGCGGGCGGCCTGCGCGACGGCGAGCCGGCGGACCGCGTGCAGGGACAGCGGCAGTCCGTTCTGCGCGGCGGCCGCCGCGGCGCGCAGCGGCAGCGCCGGATCGCGCTCCGGCCGGACCGTACGGGCGAGAACGGCCTCGCCCTCGTGCTCCACGACGCCCTCGGCGAGCGGAGTGCGCTCGGCCGTTGCCGCGCTCTGCTCGGGGCGGCCGAGGCCGAGCAGGCCGCGCCGCCGGGGCCGGGTCTGCCGCGCGCGCAGGACCCGGCCGACCTCGCGCCAGGTGACGTCGGAGGCGTAGGAGACGGTGCGGGCCGACTCGTACACCTGGCGCAGCAGGGTGTCGGCGTCGAGCAGGCCGAGCGCGTCGGCGACCTGGTCCTGCTCCTGCAGCGCGAGGCGGTCGGTGGCGCGGCCGGTGACGATGTGGAGGGCGTCGCGGGCGTCGAGCAGCCGGGTCCGGGCGTCCTCCAGGCCCTCGCGGGGCGCGTCGGCCAGCCAGGAGGCGGCCACGGCGCGCAGTGCGGTGGCGTCGCGCAGGCCGCCGCGGGCCTCCTTGAGATCGGGTTCGAGGAGGTAGGACAGCTCGCCCTGGCGCTCGGCGCGCTCCAGGCAGAGTTCGTGGAGCGCGGGCAGCCGCTTGGGGGCCTGGTTGCGCCAGTCGGCGAGGACGGCGGAGCGCAGGGACGCGGTCAGAGCGGCGTCGCCCGCGATGTGGCGGGCGTCGAGCAGGCCGAGCTGGACCTTGAGGTCCTCGCCCGCGGTCCTGCGGGCCTCGGCGGGGGTCCGTACCGAGTGGTCGAGGGCGACGCCCAGGTCCCACACGGGGTACCAGACACCGTCCGCGAGGGACGCGACGGTGGCGGCCTTCCCGGAACCGTCGTGCAGGAGCAGCAGGTCGAGGTCGCTGCGGGGGGAGAGCTCGGCCCGGCCGTAGCCGCCGACGGCGACCAGGGCCCAGGTGCCGGCGCCGGCCCGGGCGGCCGCGCCGTGGGCGAGTGCGGCCAGCCAGCGGTCGGTGATGCCGGCCAGTGCCTTGCGGCGCGCCGGCCCCGAGGGTCCGTCGCCGTTCAGCAGCGCCAGCCGGGCGGCGGCATAGCCCTCCGGGGTGTTGTCGCCGGCCTTGGCCTCGACGCTCTCCGTCACACTGTCTCCCGTCGCCGTGCGAAAGGGGCGCGGCCGGATCCCGGCCGCGCCCCGCGCTGTCTCAGAGTGCGTCCGGCCCGCGCTCGCCGGTGCGGACCCGCACCGCCGTGTCGACCGGCAGGCTCCAGACCTTGCCGTCACCGATCTTGCCGGTGCGGGCCGCCTTGACGATGACGTCGATCAGCTGGTCGGCGTCGCTGTCCTCGACCAGCACCTCGATGCGGACCTTCGGGACGAGGTCGACGGTGTACTCGGCACCCCGGTAGACCTCGGTGTGACCCCGCTGCCGGCCGTAGCCGCTCGCCTCGGTGACGGTCAGGCCCTGCACGCCGAAGGCCTGGAGGGCCTCCTTGATCTCGTCCAGCCGGTGCGGCTTCACAACTGCCGTGATGAGCTTCACGCATCCACCTTCTTCGAAGAGGCGCCGGCCTCGGTGCCACTGCTGCTGTCCAGGGAGGAGAGAACGGAGCGGACGGCGCCGGCCACACCCGCGAAGTCGTAGCCGGTCTCCGCGTGCTCGGCCTGGTCGATGCCCGCGACCTCCGTGTCCTCGCTCACCGTGAATCCGATCACCAGGTCGATGAGCTTGGCAAGGATGGCCGACGCGACCAGGGAGTAGGCGAGGACCACGCCGACACCGAGGAACTGCTTCCACAGCTGGTCGAAGCCGCCGCCGTAGAAGACGCCCTTGGCGGTCTGGCCGACACCGCCGGTGGCCAGGAAGCCGATGAGCAGGGAGCCGATGATGCCGCCGACCATGTGGACGCCGATGACGTCCAGGGAGTCGTCGAAGCCGAACTTGTACTTCAGGCCGACCGCGGCGGCGCAGGCCACACCCGCGATGACACCGACGGCGATGGCGCCGAGCGGGCTGACCGAGCCGCAGGCCGGGGTGATGGCGACCAGGCCGGAGACGGCGCCGGAGGCCGCACCCAGGGTGGTGAAGGAGCCGTGCTTGATCCGCTCGTAGGCGAGCCAGCCCAGCATGGCGGCGGCGGTGGCGACCTGCGTGTTGGTGAAGGCCACGGCCGCGACGCCGTCCGAGGCGAGCCAGGAGCCGGCGTTGAAGCCGAACCAGCCGAACCACAGCAGACCGGCGCCGAGCATGACCAGCGGCAGGTTGTGCGGCCGGAACGGGTCCTTCTTGAAGCCCACGCGCTTGCGGATCACGAGGATCACGCCGAGCGCCGCCGCACCGGCGTTGATGTGCACCGCCGTACCACCGGCGAAGTCGATCACGCCGTGGGTGAAGAGGAAGCCGTCGGAGGCCCAGACCATGTGGGCGACCGGGAAGTACACGACCGTGACCCAGAGCGCGACGAACAGCGACCAGGCGACGAACTTCACCCGGTCCGCGAGCGCCCCGCTGATCAGGGCGGGGGTGATGATCGCGAACATCAGCTGGAAGACGGCGAAGACGTAGACCGGGATGGTGTAGCCGTCCCAGAGCTGGGAGATCCCGATGTTGCGCATGCCGGCCCAGTCGAGGCCGCCGACGAAGGCGTTGCCGGAGTCGAAGGCGAGGGTGAAGCCGTAGAGCGTCCAGAGCACGGTGACGATGCCGATGGCGATGAAGCTCATCATCAGCATGTTCAGCACGCTCTTGACCCGCACCATGCCGCCGTAGAAGAAGGCGAGGCCGGGGGTCATCACGAGCACGAGTGCGGCGCTCAGCAGCATGAACGCCGTGCTGCCGCTGTCCAACTTGGGCGTGTCTGCGGCAAGCGTCAAGATGCCTGCTGCCATCGGCGTCTCCTCGTCATCCGGACGGCCCGTGCGGGAAGGGGGCTTGTGGGCCGGTTTTCGCCATGAGGTTGTCCCAGGCGGGTTTCCGTGGGCGCCACCCGGTGTTTCGAGGCCGTGACGAAGAAGTCGGCTGTGTTACGTCACGATGAACCGCAGCCTCAGCGTAAGCCGCCGTGACTGCTCCGTGACCATTGGCGGGGCCGACGCGCTGTATACGGGACCGGCCGCGGACGGCCACCCGGTTGACCTGGCATGGGGGAGCCGAGTCGGGCTGTCGGGATGGCCGGCCGCGGCCGGAGTGCTGGGGCGGTGGCGGGATCAGGCCGTTTCCGCGGCCTCGGGGAGGGCGGTGGCGAGCCGTTCGGTGAGCTGGGCGACCTCGGCCACATGGCCGTAGTGGCGCAGTGCGGAGTCGGCGGTCTTGCGGATGCGGGTGTTGACCCGTTCGGAGCGCACGTGCCGGGCCACGTCGATGGCCTGCACGGTGAGGCGTGCCGCCTGCTCGGGTTCCTTCTCCAGGAGGTGCACCGTGGCCATGCCGATCAGGTTGAGGGCATAGGCGCGCTGATGGACGTTGTCGTCGGCGAAGAGGTCGACGGCCTTCTGCATCACCGGGCGCGCGAGTGAGGCGTACGCGGGGCTGCGGCCGGCCACATAGGCCAGGTCGCGGTAGGAGTGGGCGTTCTCGGCGTTGAGCTCTGCCTCGTTGAAGAAGCTGATCCAGTCGGGGTCCTCGGTGGGGCAGGAGTCGGAGAAGGAGTCCTCGGCCATCCGCACGGCCCGGTGGCACTTGTTGACCTGGCCCATCGTGGCGTAGGCGCGGGCCTCCACCGCGTGCAGCATCGCCTGGGTGGTGGCGGTCGCGGTGCCGCGGCTGCCGTACTGCGCCAGATGGATGAGCTCCAGGGCGTCCTCCGGCCGGTCCAGGTGGATCATCTGGCGGCTCATGCTCGACAGGATGAACGCGCCCAGCGGCTGGTCGTCGGCCTCCTTGGCCGAGTGCAGCGCGAGGACCAGGTACTTCTGGGCGGTGGGGTGCAGACCCACGTCGTACGACATCCAGCCGGCGAGCGCCGCCAGTTCCGCGGTGACGCGGTAGAGCCGGCGGGCGACGGCCTGCGGGTGCGGTTCCTGCAGCAGGTCGGTGACCTCGTGCAGCTGGCCGACGACGGCCTTGCGGCGCAGGCCGCCACCGCACTGGTTGTCCCACTGGCGGAACATCACCGTGGTGGCCTCCAGCAGCTCCAGCTCGGGGCCGGAGAGCTTCGGCCGGCGGTCGCCGGTCTCGCGGAGCGGTGACTGGTGGCCGACGCCGCCCTGCGGGGGCACGGGCACCAGCCAGCGCTGCATCGGTTCCACGAGGGACGGGCCGGCGGAGAGCATCAGGGAGGTGCCGAGGAATCCGCGGCGGCCCAGCATGAGGTCGCTGCGCGAGAACTCGTTGATCAGCTGGACGGTCTGCGGGCCGGCCCACGGCAGGTCGACCCCGGTGGCGGCGGGCGGCTGGTGGGCGGGGTGCAGCCCCAGGTCCTCCACCGGCACGACGCAGCCGAAGCGCTCGGAGAACAGCTCGGAGAGGATGCGCGGAATGGGCTCGCGGGGCTGCTCGCCGTCGAGCCAGCGGCGTACCCGGGAGGTGTCCGTGCTGACGTGCAGCGCGCCCATCTGCCGCGCCCTGCGGTTCACTTGACGCGCGAGTTCGCCCTTGGACCAGCCGCTGCGCACAAACCATGAGGTCAACTGCGCGTTGGGCTGCTTGTCCTGTGTGCCGCCCACGGTCATGCCCCCATTCCGTCGCCCAACACCTCGGAGGCTTGGACCCGTTGCCTGGTTCGGCCCCCAAGTGCTCAGTGTGCTACGAGCCTTGCCTCCGGCATACCCGCCGGCCCGCATACTCCCCGGGGCTTCCCAACCGAAAGTAATCCTACGATCACCCATCCGGCGACCCCCTTGCGGAAACGCCACCATTCGCCACCCCTTCGAATGAACTACGTCCGCACGCGGCGCGCTTCACTTGACACATGCCGACCAGGCACGGGCGTAACCATCGGCAACTGCGACCCGTTGGGGGTGTCATGGGCTTCACGATCGGCAGCATGCGCGAGATGCGAAACATCCGCTCCGGCGCGCGCCGCCGCACGCACGCCTCGGCGTGCACCACCGTGGCGGAGTACACGGGGTTGTGCGGCTGGGCGGTGGCGCCGGGTGCGCGCGCCACACGCGGGGGCGGCCAGTGCTCCTGCGGGGACCCGGGCTGCAAGGCACCGGGGGCGCACCGGCTGGACTTCGCCGGCGAGGTGCCGGCCGGGGCGACGCTGGAGCAGGCCGTGGCCGCATGGGAGCAGGTGCCGGGCGCGGCGCTCATGCTGCCCGTGGGGCGCACCTTCGACGTGATCGAAGTGGCGGAACGATCCGGCGTGCGCGCCCTGGTGCGTCTGGAACGCATGGGACTGCGCCTCGGGCCGGTCGTCGCCACCCCGGACGGCCGGGCGCAGTTCTTCGTCGCGCCGGGCGCCGCCGCGGAGCTGCCGCACCTGCTCTACCGCATGGGCTGGGACGACGCGGACCTCGACCTGCGCTGCCTCGGCCTCGGCGACGACATCACCGCGCCGCCCTCCGACCTCGGCGGCCTGGGCCCCGTCCGGTGGCTGCGGCCGCCGGCCCTGGACGCCGCCCAGCAGCCCCCCGAGGCGCGCCTGCTCCTCGGCACCCTGGCGTACGTCTGCCACCGCGACCGCGCGTACGCCTGAGCGGACCGCCGCACCAGGTCCCGCCTCCGCATGAGTAAGGGGCGCGCCCCAGGGAGCGCGCCCCTTACTCATGCACTTAAGGGCGTGCCGGCCGGGGTCAGGAACCGATCAGCGCGTCCACGAACGCCTCGGGCTCGAAGGGGGCGAGGTCGTCCGCGCCCTCGCCCAGGCCGATGAGCTTGACGGGTACGCCGAGCTCACGCTGGACCGCCACGACGATGCCGCCCTTGGCGGTGCCGTCGAGCTTGGTCAGCACGATGCCGGTGATGTCCACGACCTCGGCGAAGACGCGGGCCTGCACCAGGCCGTTCTGGCCGGTGGTGGCGTCGAGCACGAGCAGGACCTCGTCCACCGGGCCGTGCTTCTCCACGACGCGCTTGACCTTGCCCAGTTCGTCCATGAGGCCGGTCTTGGTGTGCAGCCGGCCGGCGGTGTCGATGAGCACGACGTCCGCGCTCTCGGCGATGCCCTCCTTGACCGCGTCGAAGGCGACCGACGCGGGATCGCCGCCCTCGGGCCCGCGCACCGTACGGGCACCGACCCGCTCGCCCCAGGTCTGCAGCTGGTCGGCGGCGGCGGCACGGAAGGTGTCGGCGGCCCCGAGGACGACGCTGCGGCCGTCGGCGACGAGCACACGGGCGAGCTTGCCGGTGGTGGTGGTCTTGCCGGTGCCGTTGACACCGACGACCATCAGCACGGCCGGCTGGTCCGCCCCGTCCGCGTTGGGCTTGCCCTCGGTGTGCAGGGTGCGGTCGAAGTCCGTGCCGACGAGGGTCAGCAACTCCTCGCGCAGCAGCGTGCGCAGCTCCGCGGGGGTCCGGGTGCCGATCACCCGTACCCGCGTGCGCAGCCGCTCGACCAGTTCCTGGGTGGGGGCGACACCGACGTCCGCGGTGAGCAGGGTGTCCTCGACCTCCTCCCACGTGTCCTCGTCCAGGTGCTCACGGGAGAGCAGGGTGAGCAGCCCCTTGCCGAGCGCGGTCTGCGAGCGGGAGAGCCGCGAGCGCAGGCGCACCAGGCGGCCCGCGGTCGGCTCCGGCAGCTCGATCTCGACGGCGGCGGGGCGCTCCTCGACGACGACGCCCGGGCCCGCGGCCCCTTCCGCGTCGGGGAGCTCGACCTCTTCGATGGTCCGGCGGGGTTCGTCCCGCGGTTCCTCGGCCTCGTCGCCGACATGAGGTTCGGCGGGCGGGGCGGTGATCGTCGGGGTCTCGGTGGGCGGGGCGGGGGGCAGCTGCTTCCTGCGGCGGCTGCCCACCACCAGCCCGCCGGCCGCGAGGATCACGACCAGGGCGATGACTACGGCAAGAATGACGGTTTCCATAACCCGTCCAGTATCGGTCACGCGGCGCCCTCCCCAGGGAGCCACCCGGGCACGGGTTCCCAAGTCCGCTCAACTGACGGCCGATCAGTGAGCACGCGGTGCCGTCCCCGGTCCCGACCGGACCGGGGGCGGCGCCACCGCGGAAGTACGGGCGGCGGGGCTAGCCCATCTCCTCCAGGGTCTTGCCCTTCGTCTCGGGCACGAATTTGAGCACGAAGGGGATCGACAGCAGCGCGAAGGCCGTGTAGATCACGTACGTCAGCGACAGATTCCAGTCGGCCAGGCTCGGGAAGCTCGCGGTGATCACCCAGTTGGCGATCCACTGCGCCGACGCGGCGACGCCGAGGGCCGCGGCCCGGATGCGGTTCGGGAACATCTCGCCGAGGAAGACCCACACCACGACACCCCACGACAGGGCGAAGAACAGCACGAAGGCGTGCGCGCCGATCAGCGCCACGGCGCCCTCGGCGCCCGGCAGCGTGATGTCGCCACCGCTGCCGGTCTTGTGGGAGAAGGCCCAGGCGACCAGGCCCAAGGAGACCGCCATGCCCACGGAGCCGATGAGCGCCAGCGGCTTGCGGCCGATGCGGTCGACGAAGACCATCGCGATCACGGTGCCGATGATGTTGATGATCGACGTGGTGAACGAGTACAGGAACGAGCTGCTCGGGTCGATGCCGACGGACTGCCACAGCGTCGCGGAGTAGTAGAAGATCACGTTGATGCCGACGAGCTGCTGGAACACCGACAGCCCGATGCCGATCCACACGATCGGGGCGAAGCCGAAGCGCCCGCCCAGCAGGTCCTTGAACGTGGACCGGTGCTCGCTCCTCATGTGGGAGCGGATCTCGGCGACACGCGCGTCGGTGTCGACGCCCTCGCCCTCGATGTCGCGCAGCACCTCCTTGGCGTCCGTGAGACGGCCGGCGGAGATCAGGAACCGCGGCGACTCGGGGATGGCGAAGGACAGCACGCCGTACAGCACGGCGGGCACGACCATGACGCCGAGCATCAGCTGCCAGGCCTCGACGCCCAGCAGGTGGCCGCGCTGGTCGCCGCCGGCGGCCTGGAGGATGCCCCAGTTGACAAGCTGGGACACGGCGATGCCGACGACGATCGCGGCCTGCTGGAACGAGCCGAGCCGTCCGCGGTAGGCGGCGGGGGCGACCTCCGCGATGTAGGCGGGGCCGATGACCGACGCCATGCCGATGGCGAAGCCGCCGATGACCCGCCAGAGGGCCAGGTCCCACAGGGCGAAGGGCAGCGCGGACCCGACGGCGCTGACGGTGAAGAGCCCCGCGGCGATCCGCATCACCCGGATGCGGCCGATGCGGTCGGCGATCCGGCCCGCGGTGGCGGCGCCGATGGCGCACCCGATGAGCGCGATGGCGACGACCTGGGCGAGTGCGGCGGAGCCGATGTCGTACTTCCCGCGGATGCCCTCGACGGCGCCGTTGATGACGGAACTGTCGTAGCCGAAGAGGAAGCCGCCCATGGCGGCGGCCGCGGTGATGAAGATGACGTGGCCGAGATCGGCATGGCCTGCCGTGCCGGCCTTGTGTGTGGTGGTGGTCACTGGTGAATCTCCCGGACTCGGCGATGAGCCCACAGGTGGGGGGCAGAAGCTACGAGTGCCGGGACTCCCCAAGTGACCGCCACTCGAACACTAAGCGAAACCTGAGCGAACCCAGAGCAAACGCTACAGACCCAGCAGACCCTAATCATTCAAGCTTCAAAGTCAAAATGCATACTTTGACCCCAGAAGGGAAGGGAGACCCACCCGCTCACCCTTCGATTGTTCGCATCTTGAACCCAAACGGCCGCCTGATCGGCTCACCCGTTCAGCCGCTGGCTGATCACCTTCGAGACGCCGTCGCCCTGCATGGAGACGCCGTACAGCGCGTCCGCCACCTCCATGGTGCGCTTCTGGTGCGTGATCACGATCAGCTGCGAGCTCTCCTGGAGCTCGCGCATGATGCGGATCAGCCGCTGCAGGTTGGTGTCGTCCAGGGCCGCCTCGACCTCGTCCATCACGTAGAACGGGCTGGGGCGCGCCTTGAAGATCGACACAAGGAGCGCGACGGCGGTCAGCGAGCGCTCGCCGCCGGACAGCAGCGACAGCCGCTTGACCTTCTTGCCCGGCGGCCGCGCCTCCACGTCCACACCCGTGGTCAGCATGTTCTCCGGATCGGTGAGGATCAGCCGGCCGTCACCGCCGGGGAAGAGCCGCGAGAAGACGCCCTCGAACTCGCGCGCCGTGTCGTGGTACGCGGAGGTGAAGACCTGCTCGACCCGCTCGTCGACCTCCTTGACGACCTGGAGCAGGTCGGCGCGCGTCTTGCGGAGGTCCTCCAACTGCTCGGACAGGAACTTGTGCCGCTCCTCCAGCGCCGCGAACTCCTCCAGCGCCAGCGGGTTGACCTTGCCCAGTTGCTGGTACGCGCGCTCCGCCGCCTTCAGGCGCTTCTCCTGCTCGCCCCGGTGGTAGGCGCGGGGCTTGTTGCGGGGGTGCTCGGGGTCCTCCGGCAGCTCCTCGCCCTCGGCGGGCGGTGACGGCGGCACGAGCTGGTCGGGGCCGTACTCGGCGATGAGCCCGGCCGGTTCGACGCCGTGCTCCTCCAGCGCCTTGGCCTCCATCTGCTCGATGCGCATCCGCTTCTCGGCGCCCAGCACCTCGCCCTTGTGCACGGAATCGGTCAGCCGGTCCAGTTCGGACTTCAGCTCCCGCCCCTGGCGGCGCTCGGTGTCCAGCTCCGCCTCGCGCTCCGCCTTGGCCCGCTCGGCCGCCGCGCGCTCAGCCTCGGCGCGGGAGAGCGACACCTGTACGTACGCGAGCAGGCCGTGCGCACCCTTGAGCACGGCGGACGCGACCTGCGCCTCGTACGCCAGACGCGCCTTGCGCCGCTCCGCGCGGGCCCGCGCCTCCCGCTCGGCGCGGGCGGCCCGGTCCAGGCCGTCGGCACGGCCGGCGAGACCCTTGACGCGCTCCTCGTGCGTCCGCACCTGGAGCCGCGCCTCCATCTCCGTCTGCCGCGCATTGGCGCCGTCGGCGGCGAGCCGGTCACGGACGGAGGTGTCGGGCTCCTCCTCCGCGGGCGCGGCCTCCGCCTCGCTGAGACGGAACGACAGCTCCTCGAACTCCTCTATGGCCGCGGCCATCGACTCCTCGGCACGTCCCACCGCCGCGGCCGAACGTTCCGCCTCACCGCCCGCGGCCCGGGCCTGGCCGGCCAGCCGGCCCAACTGCTGGGCGACGGCCGACTTCTCCTTCTCGGCCGCCCGGCGCCGCTGCGTGAGCTCGTCGACCTGACGGGCGGCCGCGGCCCGGCGCTCCTTGGCGAGCCCCTGCGCCTCGGCGAGCTCCGCGCAGCGCACGGCGAGCGACTCCAGCTCCGCCGCCGCCTCGTCCACGGCGGCCTGGACCTCCAGCAGACTGGGCGCGCCGGCCGAACCGCCGTGCGCGAAGTGGGCGCCCAGCACATCGCCTTCCGCGGTGACGGCGGTCAGCGCGGGATGGCCGGACACCAGCGTCTCGGCGTCGGAGAGGGTGTCCACGACAACGACGTCCCGCAGCAGCCGGCGCACCGCGGGCAGCAGCCCGTCGGGCCCCGCGACCAGCGAGGCCGCCGAACGGCAGCCCGGGGGAAGGGCGGCGCCCCCGGGGAGCGCGGTGTCGCCCGCCACCAGCAGCGCCGCCCGTCCGGCGTCGTCCTTGCGCAGCAGGCGCAGCGCCTCCGCCGCGGCCGAAGGCCCGGAGACCGCGACGGCGTCGGCGGCGGCGCCCAGCGCGGCGGCCACCGCGACCTCGTGCCCGGGGGCCACGGTGAGCAGTTCGGCCGCCGGTCCGAGCAGACCGGTCAACCGGTCGCCCGCAGCGAGCAGCGCGCCGGTGCCGTCCTTGCGGCGCAGCCCCATGGCCAGGGCGTCGTGACGGGCCGCCAGGGCGGCCCGTTGCCGTTCCGCGGCGGTCGCGGCCTCACGGGCGGCGGAGTGGGCCTCGTCCGCGGCGGCCTGCTCGGCCTTCGCGGCGTCCAGGCGTTCGTCCAGCTCGGTGTCGTCCGCGTCCAGGTCCTCGACCCGGGCGCGCAGTTCCTCGTACTCCTCCTGCGCGGACTCCGCGCGCTCGCGGGCCTCGTCGCGCGCGGCCGCCAGCCGGCCGATCTCGGCCTCGGCGGAGCCGGCCTTGGAGCGGGCGGCGTTGACCTGGCCCTGGAGCCGGGCCAGCCCCTCACGGCGGTCGGCGATCGCCCGGGCGGCGGCCTTGAGGGCCTTGTCCTCCTCGGCGAGCCGGCGTTCGAGTTCGGAGCGGTGGTGGACCGTGTCGTCCAAGGCGCGCTGCGCGGCCTCCAACGCCTCGCTGAGCTCGGCCTCCTGCTCGCGGATCCGGGCGGCCTCACGCTCCATGTCCTCCGGGTCGCGGCCGCGCCGCTCCTCCGGCTGCTGCGCCGTGGCGTGGCGCACGCGCTGCTCGGCCAGGCCGATGGTGCCGCGGACCCGCTCGGCCAGCTGCGACAGCCCGTACCAGGTGGCCTGGGCATCGGCCAGCCGCGGGGCCAGCGCCCGCACCTGCTCCTCCAGCCGGCTCTCGCGCTGGATCGCGGCGGCCAAGTCCGACTCGACAGTGTCGCGACGCTCCTTGAGGGCGGCCTCGTCGGCGACCTCGGTGCGCAGCGCCTCCCGCAGGGTGACGAGGTCGTCGGCCAGCAGGCGCAGCCGGGCGTCGCGCAGGTCGGCCTGGATGACCGCCGCCCGCCGGGCCACCTGCGCCTGCCGCCCCAGCGGCTTCAGCTGGCGGCGCAGCTCACCGGTGAGGTCCTGCACTCGGGCGAGGTTGGCCTGCATCGAGTCGAGTTTGCGCAGCGCCTTTTCCTTGCGCTTACGGTGCTTCAGAACTCCGGCGGCCTCCTCGATGAAGGCGCGGCGGCCCATCGGATCGGCGTGCAGCACGGAATCCAGCTGCCCCTGGCCGACGATCACGTGCATTTCGCGGCCGATACCGGAGTCCGAGAGGAGTTCCTGGATGTCGAGCAGCCGGCACGTGTCGCCGTTGATCTGGTATTCACTGCCGCCGTTGCGGAACATGATCCGCGTGATGGTGACCTCGGCGTAGTCGATCGGCAGGGCGCCGTCGCTGTTGTCGATGGTCAGCGACACCTCGGCACGGCCGAGCGGCGGGCGGCCGGTCGTGCCGGCGAAGATCACGTCCTCCATCTTGCCGCCGCGCAGTGACTTCGCGCCCTGCTCGCCCATGACCCAGGACAGCGCGTCCACGACATTGGACTTGCCGGAACCGTTCGGTCCGACGACACACGTGATTCCGGGTTCGAACCGCAGGGTCGTCGCCGAGGCGAATGACTTGAACCCGCGCAGGGTCAGGCTCTTGAGGTGCACGCCGTGGGACTCTACCTGCCGGTCCCGGTTTCACCGAGGAATGCCGGGGGCACATGGAACGTGAGGGCGGAGATCATGGGAGGGTGAGGGGGAAGGCAAAACGACGAAGGGACGCCGGGGCGTCCCTTGCACATTCCCAAACGGGGTCGTTTCCACTGATCGGCCGAAAGGCCGGATCAAGCGAGAACAGGCTCCGGGTGAGGTACGTCGACGAGCTCGCGCGAAGCGTTGGCAAGCGCATCGTTCTCGGCCTGAATCCGTACGAGTTCGGTTTCCAGGTCCTGGACGCGCTGCTGCAGCCTTCGCATCTCGGAGAGAAGCCGCGGGTCGGGACCGCCGACGTAACCGAGAAGCGCCTTTGCCATGATGGATGGTCCTCCACGCTGAGTGACCGACCGTTGTGCGGTGTGGGTCGTGAGTGAGGGGTCAGGAGACACCCGCGCTGTGTGCGCCGAGACTGCCCTTCGCCATGCATACAGCCGCGGTGCGCGGGGCTTCCAGCGTCTCACCAAATAGTTTGACGGTCAACACGATCACAGCCCGGCCGTCGGGTGCGCCTGGGAATTCACGGTGCGTACCGGCACCGGAGGCGTCCCGCGTGGGGTGGAGGAAAGGGCCCGGACAATACTTCCGGAAGATCACCGAATCCCCGATGTCGGCAGCCTTCCACGCGGTGCGCGAAATGGCAACCTCCTTGGCGCTCTTGCCAAGTGCGATTGCCATTGATCTTCTATTGATCTTCGATGTTCGTTCCCACCTGCGAGGACGCCTGCGGAACGGGCGGGGTGCGAACCCGGGCTCTCAGCGGATCGCGAAGCCCTCGTAGCCGCCGCGCGGCTCTCCCCAGATCTCGGTGACGCCGTCGACGCGTCCGGGCGTGTCGCCCTCGCGGAGCGAGTGCAGAAGTCGGTCGCACAGCTTACGGTCACCCTCGGCCACGACCTGGACCCTGCCGTCAGAGAGATTGCTCACATAGCCGGCGAGGTTGCCGATCTCCAGCGCGCTGGCCCGCGTCCACCAGCGGAAACCCACCTGGTGAACACGGCCGCGGACCCATGCGGTGAGGCGGACGGTCTCGTTCACGGCAGCACGCTAACCCGCCAGTTGCTCAGGGTTCACACCTGCCCCGCCAATGTTTCGGTACAGTCACGCCGCAACAGGGCTCACCCGAACGGGTGAACACGTTCGTCGATGTGAAGGACTGCACCGGATGGGCCGCCACAGCCGTAATGCCTTTGAGCCGGCGCCAGTCGCAGAGGCGCCGCGCCCCCGCGGCCACCGCAGCAACGCCCGGCGACGCAAGAGCAACCCCGTGCGCACCGGCCTGCTGGCCTCTTCCGCGGCACTGGCGGTGGGAGCGATCGGCGTCTCCAGCGGCCTCCTGCCGTCGCCCGACGGCTCGGGCGGCATCTCGTACCACGACAACGGGCCGGGCCAGATCCAGGCCGCCGGGCTGCCGAACTCCAGCAGCCCGCAGGACCTGGGCACCGTCCCCGCGGACCGCCCCTCCCAGCCGGCCAGCCGCGGCGACGCTCGGGCGACGCCGCCGAGATCGACGCCGCCCTCCGCGCCGGCGACCAGCGCGACGCCCGCGCCGCCGACGCCCTCCAGGCCCGCCACCCCGGCGGCTCCGCAGACCTCCGCCCCCGCGGCCCCGCAGACCTCGGCGCCCGCGTCGCTCGTGCCGACCACGCCGCCGGTGGCCACCGCCCCGCCCGTGGAGAGCGGCTCCGAGAGCGCCGCCGAGGCCGCCGTCCTCGCCCTGGTGAACCAGGAGCGCGCGACCGCGGGCTGCCAGCCGGTCACCGACGACCAGCAGCTGGACGCCCTCGCCTCGGACTTCAGCGCCGACATGGCCGCCCGCGCCTTCTTCGACCACACCGACCCCGACGGCGACGACCCCTGGGACCGCGCCGCGCAGGCCGGCGTGAAGGACCTCGGCGGCGAGAACATAGCCCGCGGCCAGGCCACGGCGGAGGAGGTCATGACCGCCTGGATGAACAGCGAAGGCCACCGCGCCAACATCCTCAACTGCGACTTCAAGACCCTCGGCGTCGGCGCGGTCTTCGGCGACGGCGGCCCCTGGTGGACCCAGGACTTCGGCTACTGAGGCGGCCGCAGGTCAGATAGGCCTCAGACGGCTCGGGCCGTCTCCGGGCCGTCGTCAGTCGTGGGCATGTAGCCGCATACGCGATCCACGGCGGCCCGCGTGCGTGTGTCGCTCGTGGAGCGTGAAGCCGGGGCCGGAATGACCGAGGTACTCGCTGACGGCCTTGCCGCTCTCCCCCGCGTCCAGGAGCACGGACGCGTCGAAGTGCCGCAGCGCGTGCATTCCCGTCCTCGCGCCCACTCGGGCACCGGCACCCGACGCACGGATCCGGGCCGGCACTCCGGCCCACGGCCCCCGGCGGACGGGCACGCGTGACAGCCTGTGCCACCGGCAACTATCGACGCCTGCCGCGGGCACCGCGCGCGGTGCCCCGCATGACAAGCTGTGCTTCCCACTGCCCGAGTCCAGGAGGTCACCATGGCTGACGCGTCTCCATCGCAAGAAGGTTCGGAGCCGGCTGAGCCCGAGCGCCCTGCCCTGGCCCCTGACGAGGACGGCCAGTACGACCTGAAGGCCAAGTTTCGGGAGGCCCTGGCGCGCAAGCGCGGCATGCAGGCGGAAGCAACGGCCCTCGCTGCGAACACCGACGCGTCGAAGGCCCGCGGCGCGCACGGCCCGGCTGCGAGCCAGCGGTCGTTCCGACGCAAGAGCGGCGGCTGAGGGGTCGCTGTCGGTGGCGTCGCGCGGCTTTCAGCCACCGGATGCTCACCTCCGCGCCCACCACCTGACTGTGAGCCACTCCGGCACCGGTACCGACCTCCTGAGAAAGCCACTGGCGGGACGGCCCGGGCCGGTGCCGGTCGCAGGCTTGCAGCCGGACGTGCGATCGACGGCGGCCAGGCGTGTGCGTGCTCACTCGTAACCGTCGGCACATGCGGCAAGCGTCCGGATGACGACCGGCCGCGGCCGCGTTCCTGACACAGCGCGCTGTCATCGAGATCCGGTCCACCTGGAAGACGGCAGGCCCGGCCGGGCGTCAGCGGATCGTGGCCACCCTGGACCAGGAAGGGCTCGGCTGGGCCCTGCCGCCAGACGACACCGGAGCCGACGCCGAGAACCGTCGCCCCGGGGCGGCTCGAGTCCCAGGAAAGCCCGGCGATGACGGGTGACCGCCACCCGCGGGTGCCCGCGGCGCGGGGCGGCTACGGGCGGGTAGCCGCGGGGCGCGGGGGGCGCTGGCAGCGGGGGCAGAAGTAGCTCGAACGGTTCATCCACGGACGGCGGCGGATCGGTGTGCCGCAGCGGCGGCAGGGCTCGTCCTCGCGGCCGTACGCGTCCAGGGAGCGGTCGAAGTAGCCGGACTCCCCGTTGACGTTGACGTAGAGGCTGTCGAAACTCGTGCCGCCCGCCGCCAGGGCGTCGCTCATCACCTCGCGGATGTGGGTGAGCAGTTCGTCGGTCAGCGGCCGGGTGAGGGTGGCGGTGGGGCGCTCGTAGTGCAGCTTCGTGCGCCAGAGCGATTCGTCGGCGTAGATGTTGCCGACGCCGCTGATCAGGGACTGGTCCAGTAGCGCGCGCTTGATCGTGGTGCGGCGGCGGCGCAGCGCCGTGTGGAAGGCGGCGTCGTCGAAGGCGGGGTCGAGTGGGTCGCGGGCGATGTGCGACAGGGGCCCGGGCAGTCCTTCCGGGTCGCCGGGGACCGCTTCGTGCAGCGACAGGCCGCCGAAGGTGCGCTGGTCGACGAAGCGCAGCTCGGTGCCGAGGGCGTCGTCGAAGCCCACCCGGATGCGCAGGTGCGTCTCGGCCGGCGCGTCCTGCGGCTGGACGAGCAGCTGGCCGCTCATGCCGAGGTGGCCGAGGAGGGTGAGCGGGGAGTCCTCCAGCGGCAGCCAGAGGTACTTGCCGCGGCGCCGCGCCGGGCCGAACGTCACGCCCTTCAGCCGGTCCGCGAAGTCCTCGGCCCCGGCGAGGTGGCGGCGGACGGCGCGCGGGTGCAGGACCTCCGCGTCGGCGACGGTGCGGCCGCTGACCCAGCGCTCCAGACCGCGCCGCACCACCTCGACCTCGGGCAGCTCGGGCACGGCGTGCACTCCTCTCGGCGGGTCCGGCGAACCGGGGCGTCCGGAAAAAACCGGAAGGGTCCTCCCGGACGGCCTGGGGCCGGCCGGGAGGACCCGACGGTGTTCAGCTCACGGCAGCCGTGTCGCCGTCCCGCTTGGCGCGGATCGCACGCCACGCGGCCTCGGCGGCCTGCTGCTCGGCTTCCTTCTTGCTGCGGCCGGTGCCGGTGCCGTACGCGACACCACCGACGCGGGCGGCAGCCGTGAAGGTCTTCTCGTGGTCGGGTCCGGTCTCGGTGACCACGTACTCCGGGACGCCCAGACCCTCGCCCGCGGTCAGTTCCTGGAGACTGGTCTTCCAGTCCAGGCCCGCACCGAGGTTGGACGACTTCTCGATCAGTGGATCGAAGAGCCGGTGGACCAGCTCGGACGCGGCGTCCAGGCCCTGGTCCAGGTAGACCGCCCCGATCACCGCCTCCAGCGTGTCCGCCAGAATCGATGCCTTGTCCCTGCCGCCCGTGCCCTCCTCGCCCCGGCCCAGGCGGATGAAGCTGCCCAGGTCCAGGCCGCGGCCCACATCGGCGAGCGCGCGCGAGTTGACCACCGCGGCCCGCAACTTGGCGAGCGTGCCCTCCGGGAGATCCGGGTGGCCGCGGTAGAGGGTGTCGGTGACCACCAGGCCGAGCACGGAGTCCCCGAGGAACTCCAGCCGCTCGTTGGTGGGCAGACCGCCGTTCTCGTACGCGTACGAGCGGTGGGTCAGCGCACGTACCAGAAGGGCGGGTTCGAGTGTGTACCCGAGCCGCCCTTCCAGAACCGCGGGGGACGAGGCTGCCTTACCGGCGTCTGTCGACGTTGTTCCGTCCGACATGAGGCCCCTCACCCGCCGATCAGACCTCGAGGACCTGACGACGGTTGTAGGTGCCGCAGCTCGGGCACGCGATGTGCTGCTGCTTCGGCTCGTGGCAGCGCTCGCACGCCACCAGGCTCACGGGCGCAGCCTTCCACTGCGAACGGCGGTGGCGCGTGTTGCTGCGCGACATCTTCCGCTTCGGAACAGCCACGGCTACTTCTCCTGGTTCTCGTCGGCGCCCTCGTCGGCACCGCTCAGCTGAATGTTCTGCAGGGCCGCCCAACGGATGTCGGCGGCCTCGTGACGGTGGTCCGGGTCGTCCGCCAGCCGTGCCCCGCACTCGGAGCACAGGCCGGGACAGTCGTCCTGGCACACCGGCTGCAGCGGCAGTTCGAGAACCACCGCGTCCCGCAGCACGGGCTCGAGGTCGAACAGGTCGCCCTCGAGGAGGTGAGTGTCCTCCTCCTCCGCGTCGTCACCGGCGTCGGCGGCACCGTGGTGCCCACCGGTCCGGGTGTCGGCGTCGGGGTAGGAGTACAGCTCCTGGAATTCCGTGTCGAGCTCGCGCTCGACCGGTTCCAGACACCTTACGCACTCCCCCGAGAGCGGCGCGTGGGCGGTGCCCGTGACGAGCACCCCTTCCATCACC
This sequence comes from Streptomyces sp. NPDC088732, assembly GCF_044751205.1. Lineage (NCBI taxonomy): Bacteria > Bacillati > Actinomycetota > Actinomycetes > Kitasatosporales > Streptomycetaceae > Streptomyces > Streptomyces sp. NPDC088732. Next base: position 61,125 of record NZ_JBIVLI010000017.1, on the reverse strand, counting down.
GACTCCAGGCGGAGGTCCAGCGTGATCTCCGCGCCCTCGCGGACGCCGATGACCTCGATGCCGAGATCCTTGGGCGCCGGAACCGTGCGGGAGATCTTCTTCATCGCACCAGGACGACGGCCCAGCTCGTGCGTGTCGAACACGAGCGGGTTGCGGTGGTCGAGGCGGGTGTTCAGAACTCCTGCTTTCATCGGTTCGGTGCCCGTTCGTCCGGGAAGACGGTGGGCACGCCAAAACGCCGGGGATCACACGGCTGAGGGATCAGGATACCCGTCCCCCGGGCTCAGCCCAAACCGCGCTCCTGCTCCAGCTCCCGCAGCCGGTTCAGGTCGATCATGCTGGTGTCGAAGAAGCTGGTCTCGTCCAGCGCCGCGCCCTGGGGCTGGTGGTGCTGCTGCTGCGGGATGTACTGCTGCTGCTGCTCGTAGCCCCCCTGCGGCTGCTGCCAGCCGTAGTTCGGGTCGTAGTACGCCTGCTGCTGCGGCTGGGCCGCGTACGGGTCGGCGTACTGGGCGTGCTGCTGCTGGTACGGGTCGGGCTGCGGCTGCTGCTGGTACGGGTCCGGCTGCTGCTGGTAGCCGTAGGCCGGCTGCTGGGCCGCGTTCACGTCGTACCGGTAGTCGCCGGGAGCCGCGGGGGCGGCCAGGCCTGCCAGGTAGTCGGCGTCCGACTGGCCGGGGTCGTGGGCCTCGGCGTCGCCGGCGTCGTGGGCCAGGTGGGCGCCCAGTTCGTCGATCGGGCGGTGCCCGGTGAGCTTCAGGCGGCCGCGGCCGACGGCCTCCAGGGTCTTGCTCAGCACCGCCTCGAAGGCACCCAGCTTGGCGTCCACGTACTCGTCGGCGCTGCGGCGCAGCGTCTCGGGGTCGGCGCTGCGCTCGGGCGCGTCGTCGTCCTCGTACGGGTAGCCGTTCTCGTCCAGCGCGGGGCCGTGGCCGTGGCCGAGCAGCTTCTCGCGGCCGCGGTCGACCGAGCCGATGGTCTTGGTGAGGACGACCTCGAAGTTGGCCAGCTTGCTGTCCACGTAGTCGTCGGCCTCGGCCCGGATCTCGGTGGCCTCGCGCTGCGCCTCGCCGACGATGCGCTCGGCCTCCTGCTGGGACCGCCGGGCGATCTCGGTGTCGGAGATCAGCGAACCGCGTTCGGCGTGCGCGGCCTCGAGGATCCGGCCGGCCTCGGCGCGGGCCTCCTCGACCATCTGCTCCCGGCCGCCCAGCAGCTGCTGGGCCTGGGAGAGCGAGTCCGGCAGCGCGGCCCGCACGTCTTCGAGCATGGCGAGCAGCTCGGCACGGTTGACCACGCAGGAGGCCGACATCGGCATGGACCGGGCGGCCTCGACGGCGGCCACGATCTCATCGAGCTTCATCTGGACGTCCACGTCACAGACTCTACTGCTGCGCGAGCTTCTTCTTGAGGGCCTCCAGCACGACGGGGGGCAGCAAGTGGGCGACGTCACCGCCCCATTGCGCCACCTCCTTGACGAGACTGGAGGACAGGAAGCTGTAGGTGGGGTTGGTGGGGACGAAGAGCGTCTCCACTCCGGACAGCCCGTTGTTCATCTGGGCCATCTGCAGCTCGTAGTCGAAATCGCTGACCGCGCGCAGCCCCTTGACGATGGCGGGGATGTCGCGCTGCTTGCAGAAGTCGACGAGCAGGCCGTGGAAAGCCTCGACGCGGACGTTTCCGTAGTCGGCGGCGACCTCCTCGATGAGGGCGATGCGCTCCTCGATCGAGAACAGCCCCTTCTTGGACTTGTTGATCATCACGGCCACGTAGACCTCGTCATAGAGGCGGGAGGCACGGGCGATGATGTCGAGGTGTCCATTGGTGACGGGGTCGAAGGACCCCGGACAGACTGCGCGGCGCAACGGTGACTCCTCGCTCTGAGGGCTCTGCGGTTGGTTCATGACGCGTCAGTGACGTCGGCGGCGCGACCGTACCAAAGGGTCCCTTCGCCGTAGCGGCGGGCCCGCAGCCCTTCGAAGCCCTGGGGCCAGCGGAATTCCCCGCCTCGGGTGCTCCGTTCCACGGTGGCGACCGCGTCGCCGGCGAGCCACCCCTGCGTACGGAGTGTGAGCAGGATCTCTCGCAGCTCGTCGTCGGTGACGGCGTACGGCGGGTCCAGGAAGACCACGTCGTACGGTTCCCGCGGGGCCGGTCCGGCGATCACCTTCTCCGCCTTGCCGGCCCGGACCTCGGCCCCGGGCATGCCGAGGGTGCGCACGTTGTCCCGGATGACGCGGGCGGCCCGCGGGTCGGCCTCGACGAGCAGGACGTGCTCGGCCCCGCGGGACAGCGCCTCCAGGCCGACGGCGCCCGAGCCGCCGTACAGGTCGATCACCCGCGCGCCCGCCAGGGTGCCGCGCAGCGACTCCCAGGTGGAGAACAGCCCCTCCTTGGCCCGGTCCGAGGTGGGGCGGGTGCCGGTGCCCGGCGGTACGGCCAGGCGGCGGCCACCGGCGGCTCCTGCGATCACGCGGGTCATCTGCGGCTCATTCGTCTCGTGGGCGGGCGGAGCGGCACCCTGCGGCACCGCTCCCCCACGATACGTAGGTCAGTCCTGGCCCTGCTCGCCCCCGGCCTCCGGCGCGGGCGAACCCACCAGCGCGGGCGAGGCGTAGCGCGACCAGGACAGGCAGCCGTCGGGCGGGCAGTACTCGGGGCGGCGCGGGTCGTGGCCGAGTTCGCGCAGCTTCGTCCGCAGGGAGTCGGGGGTGCGGCCGAAACGGGCGGCTATCCGGGCGACGGAATCGCCGTCGTGGAACCGGCGGACCAGCTCCTCCTCGTGCTGCGGCACCCAGGGCGCGCCGTGCCCCGGGAACAGCTCCCGCAGCACGTCGCGGTCCGGGATGGGCTCGGACACGTCGGCCACGAGGGCGAGCGCGCGCAGCGCGCGGTTGAGGGCGATGCGCAGGGACGGGACGTCGGCGAGCGGCAGGGCGAGCGTGCCGGAGGCGAGGAGGGTGTCCGGGTCGTCCTCGGACCAGCCGGCCAGGGACAAGGTCACGGTGCTGTCGTCGTCGCTGGAGAGCTCGATCCGGAAGACCTTCTCACCGAGCGGCAGTTCGTTGAGATGACGGAACGACATGAAATCAGCCCCCAAAGGTCCAACTACGCCGATTCCCGAGCGGATCGGCGCGGACTGTGTCCATTCTCCCAGGGGGGTCTGACACTGACGGGCCGTCAGCCCTTGTCGAGGTACTGCTCACGGTCCGCGTCGACCAGGCTCTCCAGGGCACTGCGCAGATCGGGCTGCCCGGCCAGTTCCGGGTCCTCTGCGACCAGCGCGACGGCCTCCTCGCGGGCGGCCTCGATCACGTCCTCGTCGTCGATGACGGTGAGCATCCGCAGCGAGGACCGGGTCCCGGACTGCGCCTGCCCGAGCACGTCGCCCTCCCGGCGCTGCTCCAGGTCGATCCGGGACAGCTCGAACCCGTCCAGCGTCCCGGCCACGGCGTCCAGCCGGGCCCGGGCGGGGCTCGCCTCCGGCATCTCGCTCACCAGCAGGCACAGCCCCGGCGCCGAGCCCCGGCCGACCCGGCCGCGCAACTGGTGCAGCTGCGAGACGCCGAACCGGTCGGCGTCCATGATCACCATGGCGGTCGCGTTGGGAACGTTGACGCCGACCTCGATCACCGTGGTCGCGACGAGGACGTCGACCTCCCCCGCGGCGAAGCGGCGCATCACGTCGTCCTTGGCGTCCGGGTGCATCCTGCCGTGCAGGACCTCGACCCGCAGGCCCGCCAGCGGCCCCTTCACCAGCTGCTCGGCGATCTCCAGCACCGCCAGCGGCGGCCGCCGCTCCGCCTCGTCCTCCGCGGACTTCTTCTTCGGATCGGGCTCCTCGTCGCCGATGCGCGGGCACACCACGTACCCCTGGTGCCCGTTCTCGACCTCCTCGCGGACCCGGTCCCAGGCGCGCGACAGGAAGTGCGGCTTGTCCTTGGCCGGCACGACATGCGTCGCGATCGGCGAACGGCCGGCCGGCAACTGGTCCAGCACGGAGGTCTCCAGGTCGCCGAAGACCGTCATCGCGACCGTGCGCGGGATCGGTGTCGCCGTCATCACCAGCAGATGCGGCGGCTGCTTCGCCTTGCCCCGCAGCGCGTCGCGCTGCTCGACCCCGAAGCGGTGCTGCTCGTCGACCACGACCAGGCCGAGGTCGTGGAACTGCACCTTGTCCTCGATCAGCGCGTGCGTGCCCACGACGACGCCGGCCTCGCCCGTCACCAGGTCCAGCAGCGCCTGACGGCGCGCGGCGGCCCCCATGGAGCCCGTCAGCAGCACCACCTTCGTGCCGACCTCGGAACCGCCCAGCAGACCGGCCTCGGCGAGGTCGCCCATCATCTCCGTGATCGACCGGTGGTGCTGCTGGGCCAGCACCTCCGTCGGCGCCAGCATCGCGGCCTGACCGCCCGCGTCCACGACCCCGAGCATCGCGCGCAGCGCCACCATCGTCTTGCCGGAGCCGACCTCGCCCTGCAGCAGGCGGTGCATCGGGTGGTCCGTCGCCAGATCCGCGAAGATCTCCGCCGACACGGCCTCCTGGCCCTCGGTGAGCGTGAACGGCAGCCGCGCGTCGAACGCCTTCAGCAGCCCGTCCGCCGCCGGCACCCGCGGCACGGCCGGCAGCGCCGACTCCGCGGCCCGGCGCCGGGCGAGCGCCACCTGCAGCACGAACGCCTCGTCCCACTTCAGGCGGTCCTTGGCGACGGCGATGTCCGCCTTCGTCCGCGGCCGGTGGATCTTCTCCAGCGCCTCCGGCAGCGCCACGAGCCCGCGCGACTCGCGCAACGCCGCGGGCAGCGGCTCCCCCGCCCCGGCCCACCGCGTCGCCCCCAGCGAGGTCAGCACCGTGTCCACGGTCTTCGCGATCGTCCACGAGTTGACCTGCTTGCACGCCGGATAGATCGGCATCAGCCGGCCCGCGAAGGCGTCCACGGCCTCCTTGCCCTCCTCGGCGTCCAGCAACTGGTACTCCGGGTGCGCCAACTGCAGCGCCCGGTTGAACACCGACACCTTGCCCGCGAACATGCCGCGCCGGCCCGGGAGGAGGTCCTGCTCCGGCTTGAACACCCCCCTGCCGAAGAACACCAGCGTCAGCGAGCCGCCGCCGTCGGTGACGACCACCTCCAGGCGGGCCTTGCCCGGGCCGTAGGTCTTCTTCGTCGCCTTCGCCACGCGCGCGACGACCGTCACGTGCTCGTCGAGGGGCAGGTCCGACAGGCGCGTCAGCTCACCGCGCTCGGCGTAGCGGCGCGGGTAGTGGTGCAGCAGGTCGCCGACGGTGTGCAGGTCGAGGTGGTCGGCGAAGACCTTCGCGGTGCGGCCGCCGACGGATTTGGTGAGCGGTTCGTCAAAGGGAGCAGACATCGCGTCCATCTTTGCGCACGCGTCCGACATCGCGGCGCCGTCAGCGCGCCTGCGCTTCGCTGTGCCTGGGTTTTTCCCCCGCCCTCCCACCCGAGTGCCCGGCACGATAAGTACGGGCCCCGCCCGTGTGCCGTGGGGTCGGCGCCGCGCCGGGGTACGTCCTCAGCGCTCGCGGGTTACCCCCACATCGTTCGGCATCGACCACGCCGTCACCGCTCGTCGCTTCCGGGCGCACCCCGCCACACCCCCTCCCGGGCCGGTTGGGGCGACTGACGGCCGGTGGGGTGTCTGTTGGCGGTGACGGCGGAGCATGCCGTTGGCGCGGCGTCTACGGGTGCCCGAGCACGGTGCCGCTTCAGACCACCCACCGGGGATCAGGCGCCGGACGAGACGGAGGGGGCGGGGTCGTAGGGGTGGCGTTCTGGACACTGGAGCATATTTGGGTGCATGACCCGGAGTGCGCAGCGGAAAGCGCCTGAGGCACCTAAATGTGCTGTCCAGAATGGCAGCCCCGGAGGCCCCGGACCCGGCCCCCGCACAACGCGCGTCGGGGCGCCCTGACTTCATGGAGCACACGGGCGGGAGGGCGGGGGAAAAAGCTACTCGACGCCGATCAGGAGCGGGCACCGCTCCTGCCCCCCGGCATACACCACCGTGTCCACCGCAAGGTGACTGTCCCGGACATGCGCCTCCAGCCGCCCCGCCAGATCCGCCGGCGCGCCCGCGCCGAGCACCAGGGTGACCATCTCCCCGCCCGCCGCCAGCATCCGGTCGAGCACCGTGATCCCGGTCTCGACGAGGTTGCCGCCGATGACGGCGACGTCGCCGTCGATGAGGCCGAGGACGTCCCCGGCCTGGCAGACGCCCGCCATGGTCCAGGACTGCGTCTCCGCGACGGCGAGTTCGGCGTAGCGCGTGGCGCCGGCCGCGGAGGTCATCGCGACGACGTCCTCGTCGAACCGCCGGGTGGGCTCGTGGACGGCGAGGGCGGCGATGCCCTGGACCGCGGACCGCGTGGGGATGAGGGCGACCCGGATCCCCTCCGTGCGGGCCTGTTCGGCCGCGGCCCCGGCCGCGTGGCGCAGTTCGACGTCGTTGGGGAGGAGCACGACCTCGCGGGCGTAGGCGCGGCGCACGGCCTCGGCGATCTCGCCGCTGGCGGGCGGTTCCCCGGGCCGGACGGCGATGACCACGGCGCCGGCCTCGGCGCACAGCGCGGCGAGGCCGTCGCCGCGCACGACGGCGACGACGGCGCGCAGGGCGGGTTCGCCGCGCTGTCCGCGGCTGCCGCCGCGCTCGTGGGCGCGGGCCTGGTCGCCGAAGTGGGTGACCTTGATGCGGTGCGGCCGTCCGGCCTCGATCCCGGCCTCGATGGCGGCGCCGACGTCGTCGACGTGGACATGGACGTTCCACAGGCCGTCACCGCCGACGACCACCAGGGAGTCGCCGAGCACGTCGAGCCGGCGGCGCAGGCCGCCGACGGCGGTGTCGGGGGCGTCCAGGAGGTAGACCACCTCGAAGCCGGGTCCGCCGGGCACGACGTGCGGGTCGCCGGCGTCGCCACCGGGCGCGCAGCCGAAGGGGAGGGCGGGGCCCTTGGGGAGGGCGTCGACGAGCGGGCCCATCGGGGCCTGGCCGGAGACCGCGTCGGCGAGGGCTCCCAGGACGGCCACCAGTCCGCGGCCGCCGGCGTCGACCACGCCCGCGTTCCCGAGGACGTCCAGTTGGGCCGGGGTCGCCGCGAGCGCGCGGCGCGCGCCCTCGTACGCGGCCCGGGCCACCGCCCAGGCGTCGGCGGCCGCGTCGGCCGTCGCGGCGGCGGCTTCGGCCGCGGCGGTCGCCACGGTGAGCATGGTGCCCTCGACGGGGTGCGCGACCGCCTGGTACGCGGATTCCGCGGCGCGGCGCAGCGCGGGCCGCAGGTCCCCCGAGCCGGAGGCCAGTACCTCGGTCATGCCGCGCAGCAGTTGGGCGAGGATGGTGCCGGAGTTGCCGCGGGCCCCGATGAGGGCGCCGTGCGCCATGGACTGCAGGCACGAGGGCAGGTCGGGCTCGGTGCCGGAGGCGGCGTGCCCGTCGAAGACCGCGTCGACGGCCTGCGCGGCGGATTCGACGGTGAGGTACATGTTGGTGCCGGTGTCCCCGTCGGCGACGGGATAGACGTTGATCGCGTCGATCTCCTCGCGCGCCCGGCCGAGGGCCTGGAGGGCGAGCCTGCACCATGCGCGCACCGCGGGGGCGTCGAGCGTCGGCGGCACGTGTTCCTCCTGCGGGGGGCGGCCAGGGACCTGGGGATGAGGCAGGGTTCCGCACGCAGCGTACTGAGGCGCGGGACCCGGCGGGGGACCGGGCCGTCCCGCTGACCATGGTAGTTTCGAGGGACAGGAGCGGACGTAGTATGCTGCTCCGGTTGCCCGGGGCTGTCCCGGGCCGTCCCTCGGTACCACCGGTTTTCCTTCAAATCCTTTTGAACGGACGTCCGACGCCGGTGGGATCTATCCGTTAGTGCATCTGAAGTCTTTGGAGTGACCCGTGGCTGCCAACTGCGACGTCTGCGGCAAGGGGCCGGGCTTCGGCAACAACATTTCGCACTCGCACCGCCGTACTCGCCGTCGTTGGAACCCCAACATCCAGACGGTGCGTGCTGTGGTCGGGCGGACGCCGAAGCGCCTCAACGTCTGCACCTCGTGCATCAAGGCCGGCAAGGTCGCGCGCTGACGCATTCGACGTCGTAGCGCAGCCTTGCGGCTACCCAGAGCCGGTCCACCTCGCGGTGGACCGGCTTTCTGCTCTGCCCGGGTTCAGCCGCGCTGACGCCAGGCGTGGTCGACGGGGCCGATGCCCGCGCCCAGGGGGAAGCCGGCGGCGATGGCGCCGGTGACGTACTCCTTGGCGGCACCGACCGCGTCGGGGACGTCCAGGCCCAGGGCGACGTGGGAGGCGACGGCCGCGGCGAGGGTGCATCCGGTGCCGTGGGTGTGACGGTTGTCATGGCGGGGGGCGCGCAGCCAGTGCTCCTGGGTGCCGTCGGTGAGCAGGTCGACGGCGTCGCCGTCGAGGTGGCCGCCCTTGATCAGCGCCCAGCGCGGCCCGAGGGCGAGGACGGCGGCGGCGGCCTCGCGCATGCCGGGCTCGCCGTCCACCACGACGCCGGTGAGCTGCCGCACTTCGTCCAGGTTCGGGGTGGCGACGGTGGCCAGGGGCAGCAGCTCGGTGCGGACGACGTCGACGGCGTCGGCGGCCAGCAGCGGATCGCCGTGCTTGGAGACGCCGACCGGGTCGACGACCACGGGAACGCCGAGCGGGGCCAGGAGTTCGGCGACGGTCTCGACCAGGGCGGGCGAGGAGAGCATGCCGGTCTTGACCGCCTCCACGCCGATGTCGTCGACGACGCTGCGGAACTGGGCGCGCACCGCGTCCACCGGGAGCTCCCAGGCGCCCTGCACACCGAGCGAGTTCTGCGCCGTGACGGCCGTGACCACGCTCATGCCGTGCGTCCCGAGGGCCAGCATCGTCTTGAGGTCGGCCTGGATGCCCGCGCCGCCGCCGGAGTCGGAGCCGGCGACGGTGAGCACACGCGGTGGGATCTTCATACGGCGAATCTAGTCGTCGCCCTCACGCGTCGCCGAAGTGGTCCCAGCCGCCCGCCGCGTCCCAGGGCGCGCCGTCGACGGTGACCTGCGGCGAGGTGGTGGCCTTCACCACGCGCCCGATCACCCGCCAGCGGGCGGGGAGCTTGGTGTCCGGTGGGAAGGCGGCGACCAGGGCGTGGTCCTCGCCGCCGGTGAGCACCCAGTGCAGCGGGTCGACGCCGACGGCCTGCCCGATGTCGGCCATCTGCGCGGGGACGTCGACGTCGGCCGACGCGAGGTCGATGGTGACGCCGCTGGCCGCGGCGATGTGCCCGAGGTCGGCGACGAGTCCGTCGCTCACGTCGGTCATCGCGGTCGCGCCGAGCTCGGCGGCGGCCGGCCCCGCGTGGTACGGCGGTTCGGGCCTGCGGTGGGCCTCGACGAAGGCGCGGGGGGAGCGGAAACCGCGGGCGAGCACGGCCAGTCCGGCCGCGGACCAGCCGAGCCAGCCCGTGACGGCCACGATGTCGCCGGGCCGGGCGCCGGAGCGGGTGACGGGTTCGCGGTGGCGCAGGTCGCCCAGCGCGGTGATGGACACCATGATCGTGTCGCCGCGCACCACATCGCCGCCGACCACGGCCGCGCCCGCGACCTGGCACTCGTCGCGGATGCCGTCCATCAGCTCCAGCGGCCAGGTGACCGGCAGGTCCGCGGGGACGACCAGGGCGAGCAGCACGGCGGTCGGCACGGCGCCCATTGCGGCGATGTCGGCGAGGTTCTGCGCGGCGGCCTTGCGGCCGACGTCGTACGCGGTGGACCAGTCCCGGCGGAAGTGCCGCCCCTCCAGGAGCGCGTCGGTGGTGGCCACGACGCGCCCGTCGGGCGCGGTGACGACGGCGGCGTCGTCTCCCGGCCCGAGCCGTACGGCGGGACTGGAGGTGAGCCGCGAGGTCAACTCCCTGATGAGCCCGAACTCCCCCAGCTCGCCCACGGTGCCCTTCATCCCACTGTCCCCTTCACCTGGCCGGTCCTGATCCTGTTCTGTCATCGCTTCCGTGGCGGCTTTCGGGCGTCCGGTACCGCGCGGGTCTCCCCGCGGCGTGCGGCGACGCGGTACCGTGACGTTCCCTCCCACATGATCCTCGTAAGCCGCCCTGGAGGTTCCGTGGTACAGGCGTACATTCTGATTCAGACCGAGGTCGGGAAGGCCTCGGCGGTAGCGGAGGTGATCTCCAAGATTTCCGGGGTGATCCAGGCCGAGGACGTCACCGGGCCGTACGACGTCATCGTGCGGGCCCAGGCGGACACGGTCGACGACCTCGGCCGCCTCGTGGTGGCCAGAGTGCAGCAGGTGGAAGGCATCACCCGCACACTCACCTGCCCGGTCGTGCACCTCTGATCACCCCCTGTACGCTCGGCGGGTGATGTATCGCCGCCGGGTCGCACTTGTCTCCGTGTCCGCCGTCGCGTGCCTCTCCGCGGCGGCGGTCTACGTGTCCGCCGACGGAACGCCCACGAGCGGGATCGCCGTCCCGTCGCCCTCAGCCGAGGCCGCCACACTGTGCGGCCGCCTCCACGACGCCTTGCCGCGCCGGGTGGACGGGCTCTCCGCGCGGACGTTGTCGCCCGTCTCCACCCTCACCGCCGGCTGGGGGGATCCTACGGTGGTACTGCGCTGCGGTGTGCCCCGGCCCGAGACACTGACGCCGGGCAGCACGACGTACAACCCGGGCGCCGACGCGGTGGACGTCAACGGAGTGAGCTGGCTCATGGAGCGGACCGGCGACGGCTACCGCTTCACGACCACCGACCGCGCGACGTTCGTCGAGGTGAGCGTGCCGGCGACGTACGCACCCGAGGTCAACCCGCTGGCCGACCTCGGGAACGCTGTCGAGAAGTCCATCCCGTCCGAGCTCTGACGTCCCCGGACCGCGGGGGTCAGCGCAGCCCGGTGGGGCGGCGCAGCGCGGCCTGGACGAGCCGGTCCACGAGTTCCGGGTAGTCGACCCCGCTCTCCCGCCACATGCGCGGGTACATCGAGATCGGCGTGAAGCCCGGCATGGTGTTGATCTCGTTGATCACGAACTCGCCGCTGTCCAGCAGGAAGAAGTCCGCGCGGACCAGGCCCTCGCACGAGGCGGCCTCGAACGCGGCCACGGCGAGGCGCTGGACCTCGGCGGTCTGCTCGCCGGTGAGCGGCGCGGGCACCAGGCCCTCGGCGGAGTCGATGTACTTCGCCTCGAAGTCGTAGAACTCGTGCGCGGTGACCGGCGGGATCTCGGCCGGGACCGAGGCGCGCGGGCCGTCCTCGAACTCCAGGACACCGCATTCGATCTCGCGGCCCCGCAGCAGCGACTCCACGAGCACCTTGGGGTCGTGGCGGCGTGCCTCCTCGATCGCCTCGTCCAGGCCCGCGAGGTCGTCGACCTTGCTGATGCCCATGGAGGAGCCGGCGCGGGCCGGCTTCACGAAGACCGGCCAGCCGTGGTCGGCGGCGAAGTCCACGACCTTCTTGCGGGCCGCGGCCGGATCGCCGTCCCACTCGCGCGGCCGGATCACGACGTACGGACCGACCGGCAGGCCGAAGGAGCTGAAGACGCGCTTCATGTACTCCTTGTCCATGCCGACCGCCGAGGCCAGCACACCGGAGCCGACGTAGGGCACACCGGAGAGTTCCAGCAGTCCCTGGAGGGTGCCGTCCTCGCCGTACGGGCCGTGCAGCACGGGGAAGACGACGTCGACGTCGCCGAGCGCCTTGGGCACCGAGCCGGGTTCGCTGTAGACGACCTCGCGGCTGGCCGGGTCGACCGGCAGGACCACCGAGCCCTCGGCGGACTCGGCGAGCTGCTCGACGCTGGGCAGCGCGCGGTCGGCGATCGCCATCCGGGAGGGGTCGTCGGTGGTCAGCGCCCAACGGCCGTCGCCGGTGATGCCGATCGGCAGCACGTCGTACTTGTCGCGGTCGATGGCGCTCAGCACGGCGCCCGCGGTGAGAACCGAAATCGCGTGCTCGGAGCTGCGTCCGCCGAAGACGACCGCGACGCGCGGCTTGCGTGAAGAAGGCTGAATGCTCATGTCGCGTTGACCTTACCGTTCCGGACGTCAGCGTTCCGACTTGGCGGACCGCGACATCAGCTCCTTGACCGCGACGACCGGCTGCTTGCCGTTGTGGACGATGTCGACCACGGTCTCGGTGATGGGCATGTCGACACCGTGCCGGCGTGCCAGGTCGAGCACCGACTCGCAGGACTTGACGCCCTCGGCGGTCTGCCGGGTGACCGCGATGGTCTCCTGCACCGTCATGCCCCTGCCGAGGTTGATGCCGAAGACGTGGTTGCGGGACAGCGGGGAGGAGCAGGTGGCGACCAGGTCGCCGAGGCCCGCGAGACCCGAGAAGGTCAGCGGGTCCGCGCCCAGCGCGATGCCCAGCCGGGTGGTCTCCGCCAGACCGCGGGTGATCAGCGAACCCTTGGTGTTGTCCCCCAGCCCCATGCCGTCGGCGATGCCGACGGCGAGACCGATGACGTTCTTGACGGCGCCGCCCAGTTCGCAGCCGACCACGTCGGTGTTGGTGTACGGGCGGAAGTACGTGGTGTGGCTGGCGGCCTGGAGCCGCTTGGCCACGGTCTCGTCGCGGCAGGCGACGACCGACGCGGCGGGCTGCCGGGCGGCGATCTCCTTGGCCAGGTTGGGACCGGACAGCACGGCGACGCGTTCCGGGCCGGCCTCGGCGACCTCCGCGATGACCTCGCTCATCCGCTTGGCGGTGCCGAGTTCGACGCCCTTCATCAGGCTGACCAGCACCGCGTCCGACGGCAGCAGCGGCGCCCACGCGGCCAGGTTGCCGCGCAGCGTCTGCGACGGTACGGCGAGGACGACGAACTCGGCGTCCTCCGCGGCCTCGGCGGGGTCGGTGGTCGCGGTGATCGCCGCGGGCAGTTCGACCCCGGGGAGGTAGCCCGGGTTGGCGTGGGTGCTGTTGACGGCCTGGACCACCTCGGGGCTGCGCCCCCACATGGTCACCCGGGCCCCGGCGTCGGCGAGGACCATCGCGAAGGCGGTGCCCCAGGAGCCGGTGCCGTAGACCGCGCAGCGCGTCGTCACTTGCCGGCTCCCCTCTGCTTGCGCGGGTCGAAGCGCTCGGACGGCGGGGTCGCGCCGCGCAGTTCTCCGAGCAGCTCGCTGATCGAGGCCATGATGACGTCCGTGGCCTCCTTGAGCACCTCGGCGGTGAGCTCCTGCCCGTAGTAGTCGGACAGGTCCACCGGCGGGCCGGCCAGCACCCTGAGCGTCTTGCGCGGGAAGAGGCGGACCTTGTTCTCCTTGGCGTACGGGGGGACGGCCTCGTTGGCGCCCCACTGCGCGACGGGGATGACGGGCGCCTTGGTCATCAGCGCGACACGGGCGACGCCGGTCTTGCCCACCATCGGCCACATCTCGGGGTCGCGGGTCAGCGTGCCCTCGGGGTAGAAGGCGACGCACTCGCCGGAGTTGATGGCGTCCACCGCGGAGCGGAAGGCGTTGGCGGCGTCGGTGCTCTCCCGGTACACGGGGATCTGGCCGGTGCCGCGCAGGATCGCCCCGACGAACGCGGGCTTGAACAGCGGCGCCTTCGCCAGGAAGCGCGGGACCCGCCCGGTGTTGTACTGGAAATGCGCGTACGACAGCGGGTCGAGGTACGAGTTGTGGTTGACCGCCGTGATGAATCCGCCGTCGGCCGGAATGTGCTCCATTCCCTGCCAGTCCCTCTTGAAGAGGACGACGAGCGGTGGTTTCGCGATGACTGCTGCGAGCCGGTACCAGAAGCCGATCCTGCGGCGGGACACCAGAACTCCTCCTCGTTCCGCCGCCGACCCGGGATCACCGGATCGCGGCCGTGCTGTGTGACGGCGCACCGGCGTACGGCCGGTGCGGCCGCACAAGTGTCGCCGGTAAGCCACCGTAACGCCAGGGTGGAGCGGCGGTGGCGGTGGCCTCGGGAAACCCCGAGCACAATAGTTCGGTGTCGGTAGCAGTGAACTCGTCGCAATGGTCACTCGTCGTTCCGCTGAAGCCCTTGGCCGTGGCCAAGAGCCGCCTCGCGACGGCCGCCGGGCCCGTGCGGCCCGGGCTGGCACTGGCCTTCGCCCAGGACACGGTGGCCGCGGTGCTGGCCTGCTCAGCGGTGCTGGACGTGACGGTCGTCACGGACGATCCGCTGGCCGGGGCCGCGCTGACGGCGCTCGGGGCGCGGGTGGTCGCGGACTCCCCGGCCGCGGGGCTCAACGCCGCGCTGGCGTACGGCGCGGGCCAGGTCCGCCGGCTGCGTCCGGAAGCCGCCGTGGCGGCCCTCAACGCCGATCTCCCGGCCTTGCGGGCCCCGGAGCTGGAGATGGTGCTCGACGCGGCCACCCGGCGTCCTGGACGGGCATTTCTGGCCGACGCGGCCGGAATCGGTACCACGCTGCTCGCGGCCACGTCCGGAACGCCCTTGGACCCGGCCTTCGGCGGCGCCTCCCGGGCCCGTCACCGGGCGTCCGGCGCGCGTGAGATCACGCTGCCGGGCGTGGACTCCGTGCGCCAGGACGTGGATACGGGCGAGGACCTGAGGGCGGCCCTGGTCCTGGGCGTCGGACCGCGCACCCGCGAACTGCTGCGGACCGGGCCGGTGGCCGCGACGGGCTGAACAGGCACGGGCCGGGCCGGGACCCGCCGCCGGGCGGCCGGATAGGCTGCCCTTCATGCAGGCGACCGCGTACACCTACGACCCCGAGACCCGCGCCGGCAGCGTGCTGCTGGACGACGGGACGCCGCTGCCCTTCGACGCGGCCGCGTTCGACGCCGGGGGCCTGCGGCTGCTGCGGCCCGGTCAGCGGGTGCGCATCCGCACCGAAGGCAGCGGCGAGGCGCGCCGGGTGGTCTTCGTGACGCTGCAGACCTTCCCCGACCCGGGGGCCTGAGGCAGCGGGACAACGCAGCGGGCCGGGCGCCCCCGAGGGGGTGCCCGGCCCGTCGCTGTGTCGGGTCGGTGCCGCTCTACCGCTTGGCGGCGCGCTTGGTGGCCGTCTTGCGGGCCGCCGACTTGGCGGGGGCCTTCTTGGCCGGCGCCGTCTTCTTGGCCGTGGCCTTCTTGGCGGTGGTCTTCTTCGCCGTAGCCTTCTTGGCCGTGGCCTTGGCCGCCGTGGTCTTCTTGGCGGTGGTCTTGGCGGCCGTGGTCTTCTTCGCGGCGGCCTTGGTGGTGACCGCCTTCTTCGCCGTGGTCTTCTTGGCGGCGGCCTTCTTCGTGGTGGCCTTGGCGGTGACGCCGCCGGTCAGGCTGCCCTTGGGCGCCTTCTTGACGGAGACCTCGCCGGCCTTGGGGAGCTTCTTCGTCCCGCTCACCAGGTCCTTGAAGCCCTGGCCGGCGCGGAAGCGCGGCACGGAGGTCTTCTTGACCCGGACCCGCTCCCCGGTCTGCGGGTTGCGGGCGTAGCGGGCGGGACGCTCCACCCTCTCGAACGAACCGAAGCCTGTCACCGAGACCCGGTCGCCGTTGACGGTCGCGCGGACGATGGCATCCAGGACCGCGTCGACCGCCTCAGCGGCCTGCTGACGGCCGCCGAGCTTGTCGGCAATCGCTTCAACGAGCTGCGCCTTGTTCACGTCTTCCCCTTCGGAAACTTGCCCGGCGATGAGTTCGGGCCTTTTTCGCACGCTAGGCGGATATATACCGCAAATCAAATACGAAACGGGCGAATCACCCTTGTGCCGCAACGAACTCCGGGCTCAGGAAGGCTCTTGATCGGGGAATCGGCCTTCGTCGAGGTCCTTCATCAGATCCTCCAGACGCCTTGCCGCACCTGCGAGATCGTGCTTCGAGGCGGCGGTGATGACGAGAAGTCTCCGGGTCAACTGCACCCGGACTTCATCCGGCACTTGCAGACCCGCCACACGGGTGTGGGCCTGCTTCAACCTGGCAGCGAGGAACGCGTACAGCTCGAGTTGGCCATCGTGTTCCATGTGCCGATTGTGTCATCTGCGGTGAGTTGTCACGAGGTGTGGAGCCGAACACGCCGCAGCGCCCCCCGCCCGGTGGGGGCGGGGGGCGCTGCGGGGAGGCGGGGAACCGGCCGCGAGGACGCGCGGCGCGGGGCGGGGAAGGGGCTCGGACCGGGTCAGACCTGGAGGGTGCGCGGCTTGTAGGACGGGCGCCCGACCTCGTAGGCGGCGATGTCGGCCTCGTTCTGCAGGGTGAGGCTGATGTCGTCCAGGCCGTTGAGCAGCCGCCAGCGGGCATTGTCGTCCAACTCGAAGGGCGCGGTGATGCCCTCGGCGCGGACCTCGCGGGTCTGGAGGTCCACGGTGATCTCGGCGGTCGGGTCGGCCTCGGTGAACTCCCACAGCCGCTCGACCGTCTCCTGCGGCAGGATCACGGTGAGCAGGCCGTTCTTCAGCGAGTTGCCGCGGAAGATGTCGGCGAAACGGGAGGAGATCACGGCCTTGAAGCCGTAGTTCTGCAGTGCCCAGACCGCGTGCTCGCGGGAGGAGCCGGTGCCGAAGTCGGGGCCGGCGACCAACACGCCGGCGCCCTGGCGCTCGGGCCGGTTGAGGACGAACTCGGGGTCCTTGCGCCAGGCCTCGAACAGGCCGTCCTCGAAGCCGTTGCGGGTGACCTTCTTCAGCCAGTGGGCCGGGATGATCTGGTCGGTATCGGTGTTGCTCCGGCGCAGCGGGACCGCCCGGCCGGTGTACGTGGTGAACGCTTCCATGGTTCTCAGGCCTCCAGGACGGCGACGCCGGGCAGATCGGCGGGGGACGAGAGGTGGCCGTTGACCGCGGTGGCGGCGGCGACCTGGGGGGACACCAGGTGGGTGCGGCCGCCCTTGCCCTGCCGGCCCTCGAAGTTGCGGTTGGAGGTGGACGCGGAACGCTCACCGGGCGCCAGTTGGTCGGGATTCATACCCAGGCACATCGAGCAACCCGCGTGCCGCCATTCGGCGCCGGCCTCCTTGAAGACCTGGTCCAGGCCCTCCTCGACGGCCTGCAGCGCGACCCGGACCGAACCGGGGACGACCAGCATCCGCACACCGTCGGCCACCTTGCGGCCCTTGACGACCGACGCGGCCGAGCGCAGGTCCTCGATGCGGCCGTTGGTGCAGGAGCCGACGAAGACGGTGTCGACCGCGACCTGCCGCAGCGGCGTGCCGGCCTCCAGGCCCATGTACTCCAGCGCCTTCTCGGCCGCCAGCCGGTCACTGGGGTCGGCGAAGGACGCCGGGTCCGGTACGGAGGCGCTCAGCGGGGCGCCCTGGCCGGGGTTGGTGCCCCAGGTGACGAACGGGGACAGCGAGGCGGCGTCGATGACGACCTCGTGGTCGAAGACGGCGTCCTCGTCGGTCCGCAGGGTCTCCCAGTAGGCGACCGCGGCGTCCCAGTCCTCGCCCTGCGGGGCGTGCGCACGGCCCTGCAGGTAGTCGAAGGTGGTCCGGTCCGGGGCGATCATGCCGGCCCTGGCGCCCGCCTCGATCGACATGTTGCAGATGGTCATCCGGGCCTCCATCGAGAGCTTCTCGATGGCGGAGCCGCGGTACTCGATGACATAGCCCTGGCCGCCGCCCGTACCGATCTTGGCGATGATCGCCAGGATCAGGTCCTTGGCCGTGACGCCCTCGGGCAGTTCGCCGTCGACGGTGATCGCCATGGTCCTGAAGGGGGCCAGCGGCAGCGTCTGGGTGGCCAGCACGTGCTCGACCTGGCTGGTGCCGATGCCGAACGCCAGCGCGCCGAAGGCGCCGTGGGTGGAGGTGTGGCTGTCGCCGCAGACCACGGTCATGCCCGGCTGCGTCAGGCCCAGCTGCGGGCCGACCACGTGCACCACGCCCTGCTCGACGTCGCCCAGCGGGTGCAGCCGCACCCCGAACTCGGCGCAGTTCTTGCGCAGCGTCTCCAGCTGCGTGCGCGAGACCGGGTCGGCGATCGGCTTGTCGATGTCGAGGGTCGGGGTGTTGTGGTCCTCGGTCGCGATGGTGAGGTCCAGCCGGCGCACCGGGCGGCCGTTCATCCGCAGACCGTCGAAAGCCTGCGGGCTGGTGACCTCGTGGAGCAGATGCAGGTCGATGAAGAGGAGGTCGGGCTCGCCTTCGGCGCGCCGCACGACGTGATCCTCCCAGACCTTTTCCGCGAGTGTCCTGGCCATCGCATTCCCTCCGACCGGCCGCGTTGCCGGCCTGTTCGTCGTTGCCGGGCGCCTCCGTCCGATTGCGGCGGACGGGGGCTCCGGGCCTGTTCATCCAGCGTGCCGCGTTCACGGGAAAATTGAACTTGCGTTTCACAGAGTGAGACGGGAGTATCGTTTCATGGACAACAGTAGTGGCGTCGGCGTTCTCGACAAGGCGGCTCTGGTGCTCAGCGCACTGGAGTCCGGTCCGGCCACCCTGGCCGGTCTCGTGGGCACCACGGGTCTCGCCCGCCCCACCGCGCACCGTCTCGCTGTCGCACTGGAGCACCACCGCATGGTCGCCCGCGACATGCAGGGACGCTTCATCCTGGGCCCCCGGCTCTCCGAACTGGCCGCCGCGGCGGGCGAGGACCGCCTGCTGGCGACCGCCGGCCCCGTGCTCACTCACCTACGGGACGTGACCGGCGAGAGCGCGCAGCTCTACCGGCGCCAGGGCGACATGCGCATCTGCGTCGCCGCCGCAGAGCGGCTGTCCGGACTCCGGGACACCGTGCCCGTCGGCTCGACCCTGCCGATGAAGGCGGGTTCCGCCGCCCAGATCCTGATGGCCTGGGAGGAGCCGGAGCGGCTGCACCGCGGGCTGCAGGGAGCCCGGTTCACCGCCACCGCGCTGTCCGGCGTGCGCCGCAGGGGCTGGGCGCAGTCGATCGGAGAACGCGAACCGGGTGTGGCCTCCGTCTCCGCGCCGGTGCGCGGACCGTCCAACCGCGTCGTGGCGGCCGTGTCCGTCTCCGGCCCCATCGAGCGGCTGACCCGGCACCCCGGCCGTATGCACGCACAGGCCGTCGTGGACGCCGCGGGCCGGCTGTCCGAGGCGCTGCGCCGTTCCGGCTGAACCTCCGCCGCGGTTCGGCCACAGCGGCCGCTACCCCTTGGCGGACCGCAGCCGCTCGGCCGCCGTCTCGCCACGACGGCCCACCGGGACGACGCCGGTCGCGGCACCGAGCCCGAAGGCGGGCATGTCGACGTACACCGACTCGTAGGAACCGGCCGGCGCGGAGTAGGTCTCGTGCCATATGCCCACCCGCCCCTTGCCGGCCCGGGCCCGCCGGTTGAACTCCGCCCACGCGGGCCGGTGCTGCCTGTCGGGCTGCGAGGCGTAGGCGATGAGCTGCTCCTTGCTCGCCCAGTACTGCACGACGCACACCAGCCGCGGCAAGCCCATCAGCAGTTGGTAGCCGAGGAACCCGCTGTCCTGGTCCCGCGACAGCTCCCGCAGCATGCGCGGCATGGCCATGAAGGCCGGCAGCCAGCTGCGCAGCGCCCACCAGCGGTTGATCCGCATCCCGATGTGGAAGACGACGATCTCGCCCTCGGCGGCCGCGGTGTTGCGGCCCGGGACCAGTTGAACGGACATGGCTCTCCCCCTTCGCCCACGACGGATGCCGGGCACCCGTCGGCCGTGCCCCGTGCCCAGGCATGGCATGGCATGGCATGGCACGGCATGCCATGGCACGGCAGTCATTGGATAGTGACGCTATCCATGATTGGATACTGCCACTATCCAGCGAAGGGCGCAAGAGGACATGCGACTGGCGGAACTGAGCGAGCGCAGCGGTGTGCCGACGCCGACGATCAAGTACTACCTGCGCGAGGGCCTGCTGCCACCGGGCCGCCGTGTCACGGCCACCCAGGCCGAGTACGGCGAGGAGCACCTGCGCCGGCTCCGCTTCGTGCGGGCCCTGATCCAGGTCGGCAAGGTGCCCGTGGCCACCGCCCGCGAGGTGCTCGCCGCGATGGACGACGAATCGCTGAACCAGCACTCGCGGCTGGGCGCAGCGACCTTCGCGCTGCCGCACGGCCCGGAGCCCGACGAGGACGACCCGGCCACCGTCGTCGCCCGCGGGGAGGTGGACCTGCTGATGTCCGGGCTCGGCTGGACGTACGGGAACGAGGACCACGGCCCCTCCCCCGCCTACCGGATGCTCGTCGCGGCGGTCGCCGTGCTCACGCGGCTGGGATACCCCAGCGGGGCACGGCACTTGGAGCCCTACGCGCGCCTGGCCGCCCAACAGGCCGTCCACGACCTGGATCTGGTCGAGCTCTACGACACCCCGCTCGAACAGGCCGCGGCCGCCGTGACGCTGACCGTGCTCTACGAGCCCGTGCTGCTGAGCCTGCGCCGGCTCGCCGAGGCCGAGGAGTCCTTGCGGCGCTTCGGAGTTGAGTGACGCGACCGGGCGCGAGGCCCTCGTGGAGAACGGAGGAACGAAAGAGGCCCCCCGCCGAAGCGGGGGGCCTCTTCCCGATGTACCCCCGACCGGATTCGAACCGGCGCTACCGCCTTGAGAGGGCGGCGTGCTAGGCCGCTACACAACGGGGGCAAGTCAGAAATACGCTGGGGTACCAGGACTCGAACCTAGACTAAATGAACCAGAATCACTCGTGCTGCCAATTACACCATACCCCATGGTGTGTCAAGTACCCCCGACCGGATTCGAACCGGCGCTACCGCCTTGAGAGGGCGGCGTGCTAGGCCGCTACACAACGGGGGCCCTAGCGATCCCTGCGAGAGAGATCCGTACCCCCGACCGGATTCGAACCGGCGCTACTGCCTTGAGAGGGCAGCGTGCTAGGCCGCTACACAACGGGGGCTCTGCAAAAGAACTGCGCTGGGGTACCAGGACTCGAACCTAGACTAACTGAACCAGAATCAGTCGTGCTGCCAATTACACCATACCCCACCAAAACACAACCCCCCGTAGGGGGTGTTGTCTGGCGTGCGCTCCGGACCGGTTTTTCGGCCCGCCCGGCGGCGCAGGAAGAACATTACCCGATCGAAGACGGGGCTCCAAAACGGGTATCCGCCGCCAGGAGGGCCGGCAGCTGTGCCAGTCCGGTGATCCGCCGCAGGTCGGGGGCGGTGACGCTACCCGTTCGGTCCAGCCACACACCGTGAAGACCTGCGGCGTTCGCCCCGCGCGCGTCGGTGTCCGCCTTGTCCCCCACGTACGCCACCTCGGCGGGCGGCAGGCCCAGCGCCTCGCACGCGGCCAGGAAGGCCTCCGGCGCCGGCTTGGCGAACCCCAGTTCCTGCGAGCAGAGCAGGCACTCGAAGCGATTCCGCAGGCCGAGCCGGGCGAGCTTGCGTTCCTGGTGGGCGGTGGCGGAGTTGGAGAGCAGCCCGTGCCGGTAGCCGGGCGTGAGCGCGTCGAGGGCGGGGACGACGTCGGGGAAGACCGCCCAGGCGGCCTCGAAGTGGACGTAGTAGGCCGCGAACCAGGAGTCGGCCGCCGCGTCGGGCACATCCGGTCCCAGGAAGGCGCGAACGCGCTCCCTGCGCTGCTCCGCCCAGGTGATCTCGCCCGCGAGGAAGCGCTCGTAGTGCAGGTTCATCACCGCGTGCCAGCGCGCGACAGCTGTGTTCTCGCCGTCCTCGCCGTACTCGTCCTCGAAGGCGGAGAGCAGTCCCTCGTTCCGCAGATGGGTCAGGACCCCGGCACGCTCGGCCGCCGAGTAGTCGAAGATCGTGTCGTCGATGTCCCACAGCACGGCACGGATCGGCATGCCCGGACTCTATCCGTGCGCTTCCGCGGCCGGCGGCGCGGGTTCCGGCGGCGGGGACAGCGTCCGGCGGCTGACGAAGCGGCGCCGCTCGCCGGTGACCGGGTCGTCGAACTCCAGCAGCCGGGCGAGCAACTGGAGGGGCCGGCCGAAGTCGCCGGGGGCGGGCTCGGGCAGGACGCGGGGGTAGACGGGGTCGCCGAGAAGGGGCAGGCCGAGGCTGTTCATGTGCACGCGCAGCTGATGGGTGCGGCCGGTCTCCGGGTGCAGCCGGTAGCGGGCCAGGGAACCGTGGCGGGACAGGAGTTCCACGCGGCTGCGGGCGTTGGGCGGTCCGGGGACCTCCCGGGCGGCGATGACCCCGCGCTCCTTCTCGATCCGGCTCTCCACGGTGCGCGGCAGCTCCAGCGCCGGGTCGTACCCGGCCACGGCCTCGTACTCCTTGCGCACCCGGCGGTCGCGGAAGACGGTCTGGTAGGCGCCGCGCAGTTCGGGGCGGATCACGAACATGACCACTCCGGCGGTCAGCCGGTCGAGCCGGTGGGCCGGGCTGAGCGCGGGCAGGCCGAGGTCGTGGCGCAGGCGTGTGAGGGCGGTCTCGGTGACGTGGCTGCCGCGCGGGGTGGTGGCGAGGAAGTGCGGCTTGTCCACGACGAGCAGCGCGTCGTCCCGGTGCAGCACCTCGACGGGGAAGGGGACGGGGGCCTCCGGCGCGAACTCCCGGTGGAACCAGAGGAAGGCACCCGGCCGGTAGGGCGCGTCGGGGGCCAGCGGCCCGTCGGCCGTGTGGATCTCCCCCGCCGCCAGCATCGCCTCGACGTGCCCCGCGGGCAGCGCCGTCAGCCGCTCGACAAGGTGCTCGCGCACCGACGTCCAGGGGCCGGCCTCCGGCAGCCGCAGGCGCACCGCGTCGACCCCGTGGCGCTGGGGCAGCGGGGAGGGCGGGGGCTTGGGCCTGCGTCGCATCGGTGCTCCGGAAGCGCGCCGCCCCGGGTCCGCGGGGAACCCGGGGCGGTCGCGGGCGGCTTCCGTCAGCCGGCGAGCTTCGCCAGCGCGGCGTCGACGCGGGCCAGGGTGCGGTCGCGGCCGAGCACTTCGAGCGACTCGAAGAGCGGCAGGCCGACGGTACGGCCGGTGACGGCGACCCGGACCGGTGCCTGGGCCTTGCCGAGCTTGAGGCCGTGGGTCTCGCCCGCGGCGAGGACGGCGGCCTTCAGGGCCTCGGCGTTCCAGTCGGCGGCGGCGAGGTTCTCCCGGGCGGTGCTGAGCAGCGCGGTGGCGGCCGCCGGGTCCTTCATCGCCTTGTCCCAGGACGCCTCGTCCTCCACCGGCGCGCCGAGGAAGAGGAAGTCGACGTTCTCGGTGATCTCCGAGAGCACGGTCAGCCGCGTCTGGGCGTGCGGCGCGATCGCCTCGAAGGCCGCCTGGTCGAACGCCTCGGGCGCCCAGGGGGCGTGCGGGGCCCGCAGCCACGGACCGCAGGCCTCGGTGAACGTCTTCACGTCCATCAGGCGGATGTGGTCGGCGTTGATCGCCTCGGCCTTCTTCAGGTCGAAGCGCGCCGGGTTGGCGTTGACGGCGTCGATGTCGAAGGCGGCCACCATCTCCTCGATGCTGAAGACGTCGCGGTCGGCGGAGAGCGACCAGCCGAGCAGGGAGAGGTAGTTGAGCAGCCCCTCGGGGAGGAAGCCGCGCTCCCGGTAGAGGTTGAGGGAGGACTGCGGGTCGCGCTTGGAGAGCTTCTTGTTGCCCTCGCCCATGACGTACGGCAGGTGGCCGAACTGCGGGGTCGTGCCGTTGCCGACACCCAGTTCGGCCAGCGCCCTGTAGAGCGCGATCTGCCGCGGGGTGGAGGACAGCAGGTCCTCGCCGCGCAGCACATGGGTGATCTCCATCAGCGCGTCGTCGACCGGGTTGACCAGCGTGTAGAGCGGGGCGCCGTTGGCCCGGACGATGCCGTAGTCGGGCACGTTCTCCGGGGTGAAGGTCAGCTCGCCGCGCACCAGGTCGGTGAAGGTGATCGGCTCGTCGGGCATCCGGAAGCGGACGATCGGCTCGCGGCCCTCGCGCTCGTACGCGTCGATCTGCTCGGCGGACAGGGCGCGGCAGTGGCCGTCGTAGCCGGAGGGGCGGCCTGCGGCGCGGGCGGCGTCGCGGCGCTCGTCGAGCTCCTCGGTGGTGCAGTAGCACTTGTAGGCATGGCCCGACTCCAGCAGCCTGGCGGCCACGTCCCGGTAGATGTCCATGCGCTGCGACTGGCGGTACGGCGCGTGCGGGCCGCCGACCTCGGGGCCCTCGTCCCAGTCGAAGCCGAGCCAGCGCATGGCCTGCAGCAGCTGCTCGTACGACTCCTCGGAGTCGCGGGCGGCGTCGGTGTCCTCGATGCGGAAGACCAGGCTGCCCTGGTGGTGGCGGGCGAACGCCCAGTTGAACAGGGCGGTGCGGACCAGGCCCACGTGGGGGTTGCCGGTCGGCGACGGGCAGAAACGTACGCGTACGGGTGCTGCGCTAGTCACGCTTGATCACCTTGTTGGTGAGAGTGCCGATGCCTTCGATGGTGACGGCGACCTCGTCGCCGACATGGAGCGGTCCTACCCCGGCAGGGGTGCCGGTGAGGACGACGTCGCCGGGGAGCAGGGTCATCGCCTCGGAGATGTGGACGATCAGGTCCTCGACGGAGCGGATCATCTGGCTGGTGCGACCCGCCTGGCGCAGTTCGCCGTTGACGGTCGCGGTCACGGCGAGGTCGCCGGCGGCCGCGAGGTCGAGCCCCGTCTCGATCCAGGGGCCGATGGGGCACGAGGAGTCGAAGCCCTTGGCGCGGGCCCACTGCTTCTCGGCCTTCTGGGCGTCGCGCGCGGTGACGTCGTTGGCGCAGGTGTAGCCGAGGATCACGTCCTGGACCCGTTCGCGGGGCACCTCGCGGCAGAGCCGGCCGATCACCACGGCGAGCTCGGCCTCGTAGTGCACCTCCTGCGAGAAGGAGGGGTAGGCGATCGGGTCGCCGGGGCCGATCACCGAGGTGGACGGCTTGAAGAAGGCGACCGGCACCTCGGGTACCTCGTTGCCCAGTTCCGCGGCGTGCTCGGCGTAGTTGCGGCCGATGCCGACGACCTTGCTGGGCAGTACGGGCGGCAGCAGCCGCACCTTGCTCAGCGGCACCTTGGTGCCGGAGCGCTCGTACTCGGCGAACGGGATGCCCTTGATGATGTCGAGAACGAGTCCGTCCGGGACGGACTCGTCGCCCTCGACGACGCCGAAGGCGACATTGCCGTCGATGGAGAACCTGGCGATGCGCACGGGAAGCAGCTCACCTCACTGGCCGGAGACTGACGCTCCAGGTTATCCCGGGGGTGCCGCGCCCTCCCGTCCGGCGAGCCGGGGCCTCAGCCCGCGGGCTGCTCCTTGAGGTCCTTCAGGACGGTGCGGCGCGGGTTGGCGGTCTGCCGCGGCAGGATGACGACAGGGACCTCGCCCTCGACGGCCGGTGCGACCTCGGCGGTCCGCGTGTCCTCGGCGTCCGTGAGGTGCGCGAGGGTGGTGCGACGCGGATTGGCTATGGGTCGCATGATCATGGTCGTCTTCATGGGGCGGTCAGAACCTCGTGGAGTCCGGGCGCCCGACAGGGCGCGGGTTGACGTAGTACACGGTCGTGTCAAACGTCAACCTATCTGGCGGGCATTCCCCATTCCGGGTGACCGACACGGGCACACCCCTGTGATTTTACTCACCAAGTGATCGACAAGAAGGGCGAATCGGACGGCGGCCCGATGTCCGTGAACCCGACATCACGGATGATCCACGCCATTTGCACCCGGCGGCCGGCAGCCGACTCGTGCAGGCAGAAGCCCATGAGCCCCTGGAGGCGCCCGAATTGACCACGCCCGCCCGAATGCGGCCGGACACCGCGTGACACGTCCGGTGCGCTGAGTCACGTATTCCACTCGATACCTGACGGGCCTTGTTGGAGGTCCGGCACTGTGCTGGAATTCCCCGGACCGCCGTATCAACAGATGCCGGCGCGCAAGGGGGAGCGTGCGATCGCCGAGCGGCGGCGGCTAACGGGTACCTGCCGGGGAGGGCGGGACTCCACAAACTCGACACCGTCCTGCCGCCCGCGCGGGGGACGCCTGGTCCAGAGGTTGCGACGCTAGTGCAGGGACGTTTCAAGAGGGATGGCGGCGCTGCGGGCGACCCGGAACAGCGCGGTGGGGCCGATACCGGCCCCGCCCGCCGGGAGGACACCGCAGACGTCGGAACCGCGGGCGCGGAGAGCGGCGCCACGCCGGAGAGCGGTGTGCGCTCAGGCCCCAAACACGGCTCCCGAATAGCCATGCGGAACTGGCGCATCAGCACACGTCTGGTGTCGCTGCTCGCGCTACCGGTGGTCGCCGCGACCACTCTGGGTGCCCTGCGCATCCAGAGCTCGCTGGAGAACGTGAAGCAGCTGGACGCGATGACGTCCCTGACCGACCTCACGGAACAGGCGACCAAGCTCGCCGCCGCGCTCCAGAACGAGCGGGACGTCTCCGCGGGTCCGCTGTCCAGCACTCCCCGCGACGAGAACGACGACGACATCGTCGCCGCCCAGCAGAACACCAAGCTGGCCCGCCAGGCCTTCAGCCAGGCCGAGGAAGGCATCGACCCCGACCTCACGGGTGTCAACGCCTCGCTCCAGGCGATCCACCGTCAGCTCGGCACCCTGCAGGCGATCCGCGAGCGCGCCTACGACCAGCCCGGCTTCGTCTCCTCGACGGTCAGTGAGTACGACGGCCTGATCCAGTCGCTGATCGACCTCTCCCAGGAGATGGCCGAGGCGACCGGCAACACCGAGATGATCTCCAGTACCCGCGCGCTGGCGGCGTTCTCCGCCGCCAAGGAGTACGAGTCCATCCAGCGCGCCGTGGTCAGTGCCGCGCTCGCCGACGGCAAGAAGCTCAGTTCCAACGACTTCCGCTTCATGGGCGGCGCGCTCCGTTCCGAGCGCACCTCGCTGGAGCAGTTCCGCCAGATCTACGGCCGGCAGAAGTCCGAGGACCTCCTCACGGGCCTCGAGCACGGCAACAACGCGATCACCCAGCACGACGAGCAGGCCGCCCGTATCGCGGCGTCCGAAGAGGGCATCCAGAACTTCGACGGCTCCTACCTCGACTGGGACGACGCCGCGAAGACCAAGCTCGACACGATGAAGGCCATCGAGCAGCACCTCCTCGAGGAGATGCAGCAGCAGGCCCTGACGCTGCGCAACGCGGCCCAGCAAGAGGCGATCATCAGCGGTGCGCTGATCCTCCTCGTGCTCGGCATCTCGGTCGTCGGCGCCTTCGTCGTCGCCCGCTCCATGGTCCGCTCGCTGCGCCGCCTGCAGGACACCGCTCAGGAAGTCGCCCAGAAGCGGCTGCCCGAGCTGGTCAAGCAGCTCTCCGAGTCCGACCCGCAGGACGTGGACACCTCGGTCGAGTCGATCGGCATCCACACCCGCGACGAAATCGGCCAGGTGGCCCGCGCGTTCGACGAGGTCCACCGCGAGGCGGTCCGTCTCGCCGCCGAGCAGGCGCTGCTGCGAGGGAACGTCAACGCGATGTTCACCAACCTCTCGCGCCGCAGCCAGGGCCTGATCCAGCGTCAGCTGAGCCTGATCTCCGAACTGGAGTCCCGCGAGGCCGACCCGGACCAGCTGTCCAGCCTCTTCAAGCTCGACCACCTCGCGACCCGTATGCGCCGGAACGGCGAAAACCTCCTCGTCCTCGCGGGCGAGGAGCCCGGCCGCCGGTGGACCCGCCCGGTCCCGCTGGTCGACGTCCTGCGCGCCGCGGCCTCCGAGGTGGAGCAGTACGAGCGCATCGAGCTCACCTCGGTGCCGGGCGTGGAAGTCACCGGCCGCGTCGTCAACGACCTCGTCCACCTGCTCGCAGAGCTGCTGGAGAACGCGACCTCGTTCTCCTCCCCGCAGACCAAGGTCCGGGTCACCGGTCACGCGCTGCCCGACGGGCGCGTGCTGATCGAGATCCACGACACCGGCATCGGCCTCTCGCCGGAGGACCTCGCCGACATCAACGAGCGGCTCGCCAACCCGCCGACGGTGGACGTCTCCGTCTCCCGCCGCATGGGTCTGTTCGTGGTCGGCCGCCTGTCCCTGCGACACGGCATCCGCATCCAGCTGCGTCCGTCCGACTCGGGCGGCACCACCGCGCTCGTCATGCTCCCGGTCGACGTCACCCAGGGCGGCGCCAAGCCGCAGCCCGGTGCCGCCGGCAACCGCGGCCAGCAGCCGGGCGGTCCCGGTGCGGGCGGTCCGGGCGCGCCGGTGGGCGCCGGTGCGGCGGCCGCCGGTGTCGGCCGCGCGCCGCAGCGCGGCCAGGTGCCCGGTTCCGCCCAGCGCCCGGCGCTCAACTCGGGCCCCGGCGGCCCGGGTCAGGCCCCGCAGGGCGGGCGCCCCGGTGCTCCCGCGGCCCCGCAGCGTTCCAACCCGAGCTGGGCGAACGAGCAGCAGGGCCAGGGCGGCCAGGGCCGTCCGCAGCGACAGGCCACTCCGCCGCAGCCCACGCAGCAGCCGCAGGCCCCGCAGTTCCCGACCGCACCGCAGCCGGTGGGCGCCGCTCCCGGCGGCCCGGCGGCGGACATGCCGCGCGGCCACGAGGACCTGGAGAGCACGGCGCAGTTCGAGCGCCCTGACTTCAACACGATCCCTCACACGGCTCCGCAGCGCGGCAGCATGAGTTCCGCCTTCGGCCGGCAGCAGCCCCAGCAACCGGCGCAGTACCAGCAGGACCAGAACCACCAGCAGTACCAGCAGGAGCAGCCGCAGCAGTACGGGCAGGAAGCCCAGCAGCCGCAGTACCAGCAGGACCAGAACCACCAGCAGTACCAGCAGGAGCAGTACCAGCAGCCGCAGTACCAGCAGGACCAGAACCACCAGCAGCCGCAGCAGACGGGCACCTTCACCCGCAGCGACGTCTTCCAGCGTCCGCAGGCCCAGATGCCCCAGGCGCAGATGCCCCAGGCCCCGATGCCGCAGGCGCCCATGCCTCCGGCCCCGCAGGCCCAGCGGCAGCGCGGTCCGGCCGCCGGTCAGCAGCGGCCCGCCGAGCCGCGGCACCCGCTGCCGGCCGCGTCCGAGCCGATGGCCCTGCCGCCGGCCCCGGTCCGTCCGGACGAGTCCAGCCCGATCTTCGACTCCCTCGAGTCGGACTGGTTCCGCACCGGCCGTGCCGAGCGCATGCAGCAAGTGCACGTCGAGCAGGGCCCGGTGGCCCCGCAGCAGAACGGCAGCGGTCCGCTCTCCGGCGGTGCCCCGACCCGTCCGCCGCAGCGCCCGCAGCAGCCGCCGCGGCAGCAGCACCCGCAGCAGCCCCAGCAACCGCCGCAGCGGGTCCGCGCCGAGCAGTCCCAGGCCCAGCAGGTCCCGCCGCCGCCCCGTCGTGAGCCCGCCGCCTGGCGCAGCTCGCCCAACGACGAGGTGTGGCAGCGGGCCGGCCAGGTCCGTGAGCCCTCCGCCGGCGGGGTCACCCCCTCCGGCCTCCCCCGCCGGGTGCCGCGCGCGAACCTCGTGCCCGGTTCCGGTACGACCCAGCAAGCCCCCCAGGGTGGTCCGCAGGTTTCCCGGGCCCCCGACGACGTGCGCGGACGCCTGACCAACCTCCGGCGCGGTATTCAGCAAGGCCGCCAGGCCGGTACGGGCACGACCGACGGCCGCGGCTTTGGCACCACTCACCAGCAGGAGCGTTAGTTGAGCCAGATGAGCCAGGCGGCACAGAATCTGAACTGGTTGATCACCAACTTCGTGGACAACACCCCCGGGGTGTCCCACACGGTGGTGGTCTCCGCCGACGGCCTGCTGCTGGCGATGTCCGAGGGTTTCCCCCGGGACCGCGCCGATCAGCTGGCGGCCGTGGCCTCCGGTCTGACCTCGCTGACCGCGGGTGCGTCCCGCATCTTCGAGGGCGGCAACGTCAATCAGACGGTGGTGGAGATGGAGCGCGGCTTCCTCCTCCTGATGACGATCTCGGACGGATCCTCGCTGTGCGTTCTCGCGCACCCCGAGTGCGACATCGGCCTCGTCGGCTACGAGATGGCGCTGCTCGTCGACCGAGCGGGCGCCGTCCTGACCCCCGACCTGCGCGCTGAACTCCAAGGCAGTCTGATGGGCTGAGCTCGTGTGAGCCCGGCCGACAACCGCCCCATGACAAGAGAACCGCGTCCGCTCTTATCCGGAGGACCTTCATGACACCGCCGCCTGCCTCGCCCGGCCCGTACGGCGCGCCCCACCATGCGCCGTACGGGGGCGAAGGCGACCAGCCGCTGGTGCGGCCGTACGCCATGACCGGTGGTCGCACCCGGCCTCGCTACCAGCTCGCCATCGAGGCGCTGGTGAGCACCACTGCCGAGCCGGGTGCCTACCAGGGGATGCTCCCCGAACACCAGCGCATCTGCCACCTGTGCCTGGAGATCAAGTCGGTCGCCGAGATCTCCGCACTGCTGGCGATTCCGCTGGGGGTGGCCCGGATCCTGGTGGCCGACCTGGCTGAGGCCGGGATGGTCGCCATCCACCAGCCGAGCAGCGGCGAGGCCGGCGGACAGCCTGATGTGACACTGCTCGAAAGGGTGCTCAGTGGACTTCGCAAGCTCTAGGCCGGGGCAGCAGGCGGCGTACGGTGCGCCGCCCGCGGCCCGTGCCACCACCTCGGCGAAGATCGTGGTGGCCGGTGGCTTCGGCGTGGGCAAGACCACGTTCGTCGGAGCGGTCTCGGAGATCAACCCGCTCCGCACGGAGGCCGTGATGACCTCCGCGTCCGCGGGTGTCGACGACCTGACCCACGTGGCCGACAAGACGACCACGACCGTGGCGATGGACTTCGGCCGTATCACGCTCGACGACGACCTGATCCTGTACCTGTTCGGTACGCCGGGTCAGGACCGCTTCTGGTTCATGTGGGACGACCTCGTGCGCGGCGCCATCGGCGCGGTCGTGCTGGTCGACACCCGCCGGCTGGCGGACTGCTTCCCGGCCGTGGACTACTTCGAGAACAGCGGTCTGCCCTTCGTCATCGCCCTCAACGGGTTCGACGGCCACCAGCCGTACACGCCCGACGAGGTGCGCGAGGCACTTCAGATCGGCCCCGAGGCGCCGATCATCACCACCGACGCGCGGCACCGCGCGGAGGCGAAGAGCGCGCTCATCACGCTCGTCGAACACGCATTGCTCGCTCGCCTCAAGTAAGCACTCCAGCTTGCCACTTCGGGTACGGACCGGCTGTGTCTTTTGACATGGCCGGTCCTTCTGTTCATAACGTTTCGACCGCGAATCGGAACATCTCGAACACCGCCCGCGCCCGACCGGCTTCACTGCGCATACATCGCCCTGCTGAAATGCCACCGCTTTATGCTTATGCCCCTTTTAACAAGCGCGTGATCATGGGTTCGGCATCGCCGCCGGAGGTTTGTGGAGCACCCCCATGACGTGCTGGAATTCATCGAAACCCGAGAGTAGGAACGACGCCGCCGGCGTCGTCGCCGAGAGGTTGTTGGTCGAGTGAGGAACACGAGGCGCGCAGAGCCGGGTCCCGCGGACCACCCGCGTGGCAATTTCACCCCGCCCGCGCGACACGGCGCGGCGCAGACCGCGACCGCTCCTGAGATCACGGAGCCGGTCGCCGCGTCGGGCAGCCGTTTTGCCATGCGCAACTGGCGGGTGGCCACCCGCCTGAACGTCATCCTCCTCATCCCGGTGCTCGTCGCCCTGGTCTTCGGCGGCTTCCGGGTGCAGACGGCCGTACAGACCTGGCAGGACGCCGACGACGCGGTGCGGACCGCGCGCGCCGTCCGGGCCGCGGTGGACTACGCCAATGCCGTGTTGAACGAGCGCGACGTCAGCGTGGTTCCCCTGCTCCAGGGCGACAAGGAGGACAAGACCGTGGTCGCGGCGCGTGCCGCCACCGACGCGGCCGCCTCCGCCTTCGACGCCACGGTGCGCGAGCTGCCCGCGGACGAGCGCCTCCAACGCCGTGTGGCCAACATCCGCGAGGGCGAGAAGGTCCTGGCCAAGCTGCGCGAGACCGCCTTCACCCGGCAGCTGCCCGGCGTGCAGACCGAGGAGAAGTACGTCGAGATCCAGCACCCGTTGATGGAGCTGGCGAACGAACTCGGTTTTGGCACCAGCAGCGTCGCCTCCTACGGACGCACGCTGTACGCCATCGAGCTGGCCAAGGCCGCCGAGTCGCTGACCCGCTCCATCGGCACCCACCTCCTGGTCGAGGACCGCTCCAAGCTGGCCCCCGAGGAACTGAAGACCCAGCTCACCTCCTTCGCCTCGTACGCCTACCTCCAGCAGGTCGCCGAGGCGGAGTACAAGGGCGGCGGCACCGCGGCCGACTACCAGCGCCTCCAGGACGAGCAGGCCGCGGCACAGCAGAAGGGCAAGGAGCAGGTCACCCAGGCCGCGCAGGCGGCCAAGGACGCCGGCCAGCCCTTCGTCACCCCGCCGGACCTGCTGTCGATGATCAAGCTGATCGCCTCCGGTGAGGACCCGGCGAGCCTCAAGACGAAGGGCATCACGGAGCAGAGCTGGTTCGGCGCCACCACACTCGGCTTCGAGGCGTACCAGAACGTCGAGAAGCACCTGGCGGACCAGGCGCTGAAGGACTCCAGCGACATCGCCGACAGCGCCCGCATCGAGGCGATCGTCAACTCCGCCATCGTGCTGGTGGCCCTGATCATCGCCTTCATCGTCGCCGCGATGATGGCCCGTTCGATGAGCAACAGCATGCGGCGGCTGCGCACCTCGGCCTTCGATGTCGCCGAGCAGCGCCTGCCGGCGCTGGTCGACCAGCTGTCCCGGACCGACCCCGGCAAGATCGACACTCGCGTCGAGCCGATCCCGATCAACTCCAACGACGAGATCGGCGAGGTCGCCCGCGCCTTCGACCAGATCCACCGCGAGGCCGTGCGGCTCGCCGCCGAGCAGGCACTGCTCCGCGGCAACGTCAACGCGATCTTCACCAACCTCTCCCGCCGCAACCAGGGCCTCATCCAGCGCCAGCTGACGCTGATCACGGACCTGGAGAACAACGAGGGCGACCCGGACCAGCTGTCCAGCCTCTTCAAGCTCGACCACCTCGCGACCCGTATGCGCCGCAACGGCGAGAACCTCCTGGTCCTCGCCGGCGAGGAGCCGGGCCGCCGGTGGAACCAGCCGGTCCCGCTGGTCGACGTGCTGCGCGCCGCGGCCTCCGAAGTGGAGGCGTACGAGCGCATCGAGCTGGTCGGCATCCCGGAGACGGACATCCACGGCACCGCCGTGACCGACCTCGTGCACCTGCTGGCCGAGCTGCTGGAGAACGCCACGACGTTCTCGTCGCCGCAGACCAGGGTCCGCGTCACCGCGACCCGGCTGCCCGACGGCCGTGTGATGGTCGAGATCCACGACAAGGGCATCGGCCTCACGGCCGAGGACTTCGCGGACATCAACCACAAGCTGGCCGACCCGCCCACGGTCGACGCCTCGATCTCCAAGCGCATGGGCCTGTTCGTGGTCGGCCGCCTCGCCGACCGGCACGGCATCCGCGTGCAGCTGCGCCCCTCGGGCGAGCAGGCGGGCACCACGTCGCTGGTCATGCTCCCCGAGCCCATCACCCACGGTGGCGGCGGCGAGGAGATACCGCTGGACGACGACTTCACGGTGTCCCGGATGATGCCGGAGGCCGAGA
Source organism: Streptomyces sp. NPDC088732 (assembly GCF_044751205.1). NCBI lineage: Bacteria > Bacillati > Actinomycetota > Actinomycetes > Kitasatosporales > Streptomycetaceae > Streptomyces > Streptomyces sp. NPDC088732. The sequence continues at coordinate 27,781 of NZ_JBIVLI010000017.1, read as the reverse complement.
CCGAGTCCTTCGCCGCGTACGGGCCGACCGCCGCCGAGCTCGGCTTCGACGACTCCCGCTACGACCGCGCGGAGGCACCGGGCGACGCCCGTGCGCTGGACCCGGTCGGCCGCTCCCTGAAGCGCGGCGAGCGCCGTGCCCAGCTGGAGGCCGCGGCCAACGACCGCGGCGAGCGCCCGCTGTTCCGCGACGAGGCCGGCGGGCAGCAGGAGGCCTTCGACGGCTTCGAGTCCCCGGCCGCCGCGGAATCCTTCCCGCAGGACGCCTTCCCGCAGGACGCCTTCGCCCAGGAGGCCTTCCCGCAGAACGGGTTCGACGCCCAGGGATTCCCCGAGCAGCCCCTCCCGGCGCAGCAGGGCTTCGCGGAGCAGCACGGCTACGACACGCAGGCCGCGCCCTTCCAGGAGCCCGCGTACACCGACGGCGGCTTCCCGGCCCCGGCGCCCGAGTACGACGCCGCCCAGGCCGGCTACGGCCAGGACGGCTGGCAGCAGCAGAACGGCTACGCGCAGGACGGCTGGAGCGCCCAGCAGCCCGCGCCGCAGCAGGAGATGCCCCAGGCCACGGCCTACCCCGAGGCGCCCGCGGCCGATTCCGCCACTGGCGCCCCCTTCGAGGCCCCGGACCGCGTAGGCTTCGACGGGCCGGGACCGTCCTCAGGCCCGCTGCACACGACCGTGACGGACGCGGGCCTGCCGCGCCGCGACCGCGGGCGGCAGCAGTCCGGACCGTCGGTGCCGGCCCAGTCGGAGCCCCAGCCGACGACCGGCTTCCCCACGCAGCCGGCCCCCGCGACGCCGGCCGGGACGCCGGACACCTCGGTGGAGTCCTCCGAATGGCGTTCCACGAACGACGAGAACTGGCAGCGGGCCGAACAGGCCCGCAAGCCCAAGGCCGGCGGGGTCACCCCCTCCGGCCTGCCCCGGCGGGTCCCCAAGGCCAACCTGGTCCCGGGCACCGCACAGCAGACTCCGCAGGGCGGCCCCATGGTCTCCCGAGCACCCGAGGACGTCCGCGGCCGACTGAGCAATCTGCGGCGCGGTGTCCAGCAGGGGCGTACTGCGGGAACTGACACGAACGGCCAGGGCTTCGGCCCCAAGCACCAGGAGCGTTAGTTGAGTCCGATGAGCCAGGCGGCACAGAACCTGAACTGGTTGATCACCAGTTTCGTGGACCAGACCCCAGGGGTCTCCCATACGGTTGTGGTCTCTGCCGACGGCCTGCTGCTGGCGATGTCCGAAGGGTTCCCGCGGGACCGCGCGGACCAGCTGGCCGCCGTGGCCTCGGGGCTGACCTCGCTGACCGCGGGTGCCTCGCGGATCTTCGAGGGCGGCCATGTGAACCAGACCGTCGTGGAGATGGAGCGCGGCTTCCTCTTCATCATGTCCGTCTCCGACGGATCCTCGCTGGCCGTGCTCGCGCACCCCGAGTGCGACATCGGCCTCGTGGGCTACGAGATGGCCCTGCTGGTGGACCGGGCGGGCAATGTGCTCACCCCCGATCTGCGCGCGGAACTGCAGGGCAGCCTGCTCAACTAACGGACAGGCATGCGAGCGCGTCCGGGGACCCGTAGGGTTCTCGGACGCGCTACCCAGCTGGAGGAGGAACCGTGGCAACGCCCCCAGGCGGAGATCAGTACGGCAATCACCAACAGCAGCCGCCCCTCAAGCGGTTCAACTTCCCCTCGGCGCCCACCCCGGAGCCACCCCCCGCCTTCGGCGGTGGGACCCAGGAACCGGGCGGCAGGCCGTCGCATCGGCAGCCGAGGATCCAGCCGTACGAACCCCCGCAGGCACCGTCACCGCGCACGGCCCCGGCCGGACGCACCTCCCCGTCCGGGCTGGTCCGCCCGTACGCGATGACCGGTGGCCGCACCCGGCCGCGCTACCAGCTCGCCCTCGAGGCACTGGTCAGCACGACCGCGGACGCGTCACAGCTGCGGGGGCAGTTGCCGGAGCACCAGCGGATCTGCATCCTCTGCCGGGAGATCAAGTCGGTCGCGGAAATCTCCGCGCTTCTCTCCATCCCCCTCGGCGTCGCCCGAATCCTCGTCGCCGACCTGGCGGAGGCCGGTCTCGTCGCCATTCACCAGCCCGGTGGCGACGATGCCTCGGGCGGACAGCCAGACGTGACACTGCTCGAAAGGGTGCTCAGTGGACTTCGCAAGCTCTAGCGGTCCAGCTCGCTCAACCACCTCGGCGAAGATCGTGGTGGCGGGCGGCTTCGGCGTGGGCAAGACCACGTTCGTCGGTGCCGTATCGGAGATCAACCCGCTGCGTACCGAAGCCGTGATGACCTCCGCCTCGGCGGGCATCGACGACCTGACCCACGCGCCGGACAAGACCACGACCACCGTGGCCATGGACTTCGGCCGTATCACGCTGGACGAGGACCTGATCCTGTACCTGTTCGGTACGCCGGGTCAGGACCGCTTCTGGTTCATGTGGGACGACCTGGTGCGCGGCGCCATCGGCGCGGTCGTCCTGGTGGACACCCGCCGGCTGGCCGATTGCTTCCCGGCCGTGGACTACTTCGAGAACAGCGGGCTGCCCTTCGTCATCGCCCTCAACGGCTTCGACGGACACCAGCCGTACAACCCGGAGGAGGTCCGGGAGGCGCTGCAGATCGGCCCCGAGGCCCCCATCATCACCACCGACGCCCGCCACCGCGGCGAGGCGAAGAGCGCGCTCATCACGCTGGTGGAGCACGCGCTGATGGCGCGGCTGCGGTAACGGCGGTCCGCACGACGCGAAAGGCCCCGCACGGCGAGTGCGGGGCCTTCGCGTTTCTGCCATGTTTGTCGTGCAACTGCCAGGCCCCGCACGGCGTTTGACAGAAGTGGAACGGAAGAGGCGCTTCGGCGCGCCCGAGTCGGCGGGGGTGGCCCATGGGTGTCGTGCTGCCGGACGAACTGGCGTGGCTCCTCGACCTGATCGGCATCATGTGGCCGAACGTCGACGAGGACGACTACCGCGAAATGGCCACGGCCCTGAGGGAGTTCGCCGACGACGTGGACCACGGCGGAGGCGGCCTGCACGACGCGGTCGCGGGCCTGCTCGGGGCGACCGAGGGCCCCGCGGTCGACGCCTTCAACTCCCACTGGAACAAGGTCGGTTCCCATCTGGGCAATCTGGCGGACGCCGGACGGCTGGGCGCCACCGCGCTCGACGGGGTGGCCCTCGTCGTCGAGGGCGCCAAGATCGCCGCCGTGGTCCAGCTCGGCATCCTGGCCGCCGAGGTGATCGCCGCCCAGGCCGCCGCGCCGTTCACGCTCGGCCTGTCCGAACTCGGCGCCGCCGGGGCCACCCAGGCGACCCGGCTCATCGTCAAACGCCTGTTCAAGGAGGCCGCCCAGCAGGCCCAGGACCAAGTGATCGGGCTGGCGACCGGGCCGGTGTACGCGGCCCTCGGCAACATGGCCGGCGACCTGGCCATCCAGCTCGGCGCCAACGCGCTCGGCATCCAGCACGGCGTCGACCTCGGCCGTGCCGCCGACGTGGCAAGGGCGGCTTCGAGCAGGGCGTCCAGGACTCCCGTCACCAGCTCACCGGGGGCAAGGACGGCGGCTTTGTGCTGGCCTCCGCCGGCGGCGGCACTGGCGGCACGTCCGGGAGCGGGGGCGGCGGCGGTCGGATCCGGCACGACGAGAGCGCGTACGCCGACTTCGACACCCAGGTCGACAGCCACGGCCAGGACATGCGGTCCCGCGGCAGCGAGCGGATCCGGCGCGCCAACGACCGCCACGCCCGGGTCAAGGGCAAGGGCGGCGAACTCACCCAGGCCGCGGAGCAGTTCATCGAGACCCTCCCCCGGACCCCGGCGCCCCGCGGGCTGCGGGCGGTGTGGCGGCGGGCGGCCCCCGCGCTGACGGCGCTCGGCCTCACCGGGCCCGAACACGCCGCCGTCCTCCACACGGCCGCGCTGGCCGAGGACCCGAAACTGGCCGGGTACCTCGAACCCCTGGCCCGCCTGCACTCCTGGACGGCACGGTGAGCCACCACCGGGCCGGCGACGGCCCTGGCACCCGGCGGGGGCGGGCTGCTCGTGGCCGACCCGGTGGGCCGGCTGACCGTGCTGGACCCGGCGACCGGCGCGGTCCTCTCCCGCCTCCCGCTCGACGCCGCCCTGCGTCCGGTGGGCATCGCGCCGGCCGCGGGCGGCGGTCTGCTGCTCCTCGACGCGGACGAGGCCCTGCAGACCGCGGGTGCGATGTCCAACGCCCTGTCCCGGGTGGCCGACGTCCACAACGCCGCGAGGACGCCGCCCACGGCGGTCGCCGCCCACGGCAGCCGTGTCGCCGTGGGGGACGCCGACGGCCGTGTGTACGTGTGGGACGCCACGGCCCACGACCGCGGCCCGGTCACCCGCAGGCTGCATCCCGCGCCCGTCACGGCGGCGGCCCTCGTCGGCGCCGTCGGTCTCGCCCTGTGCCTGAGCGGTGGGGCGGACGGCACCCTGCGCCTGTGGGAGACGGGCGGCGACCCGATGCCGGAGCCCGTCGACCGCCGCGAGGCCGTCGTGACGTCGCTCGCGGCCGCCGAGACCCCCTCGGGGTCCGTGGCGGCCGTCGCCTGGTCCGACGGCGAGGTGCACCTGTGGGACCTCCCGGCGGGCACCCGGCGGGCGGTGGTGCCCCCGTACCGCGCGGAAGCGCTCGCGCTCTGTGGCGACGGCACGCTGTTCGTGGCCGGCACGGCGGGCGTCGCCGCGCTCGGCACCTCCCGCACGCCGTCCTGAACCTCGACACGACGGTGGCGCGGCACCCCCGGAGGGGTACCGCGCCACCGTTGCGAACGGGACCGGAGGGTCAGCTGCGCCAGCTGTGCGGCGCGCTGAAGCCGGACTGCCGCTCCAGGCGGCGCCAGCCGGCCGTGGAGCGGGGCTTGACGAAGGCGGTCGTGTCCTGGCCCTGGGCCGCGGCGCGGGCGAGGAGGACGGCCGTCAGGGCGGCCAGTTCCTCGTCGCTGGCGTGGCCGCGCTCGACGCGAACGAGCGCCGCGGCGGAGCTGTCGGCAGGAGTGCTCACGGGGTCGGTCTCCCTTACTGGGGCGGGTTGCCGTGCTTGCGGGACGGCAGGTCGGCGTGCTTGGTGCGCAGCATGGCGAGCGAGCGGATGAGGACCTCGCGGGTCTCGGCGGGGTCGATCACGTCGTCCACGAGGCCGCGCTCGGCCGCGTAGTACGGGTGCATCAGCTCGGACTTGTACTCCTTGACCATGCGGGCGCGCATGGCCTCGGGGTCGTCGGCGTCGGCGATCTGCCGCCGGAAGATGACGTTGGCGGCACCCTCGGCGCCCATCACGGCGATCTCGTTGGTGGGCCAGGCGTAGGTCAGGTCGGCACCGATCGACTGGCTGTCCATGACGATGTAGGCACCTCCGTACGCCTTGCGCAGGATCAGCGAGATCCGCGGCACGGTGGCGTTGCAGTACGCGTACAGCAGCTTGGCGCCGTGCCGGATGATGCCACCGTGCTCCTGGTCGACGCCCGGGAGGAAGCCGGGGACGTCCAGAAGAGTGATGAGCGGGATGTTGAAGGCGTCGCACATCTGCACGAACCGGGCCGACTTCTCGCTGGCCTCGATGTCGAGCACACCCGCCAGGGAGGCGGGCTGGTTGGCGATGATGCCGACCACCTGGCCGTCGAGGCGGGCCAGGGCGACGATGATGTTGGTCGCCCAGCGCTCGTGGATCTCCAGGTACTCGCCCTCGTCGACGATCTCCTCGATCACCTGGTGCATGTCGTAGGAGCGGTTGCCGTCGGCCGGGACGATGTCCAGCAGGACGTCGCCGCGCCGGTCGGCCGGGTCGCTGGTGGGGGCCGACGGCGGGTTCTCGCGGTTGTTCTGCGGCAGCATCGACAGCAGGTAGCGGACCTCTTCCAGGCAGGTCTGCTCGTCGTCGTACGCGAAGTGCGAGACACCGGAGATCTCGGAGTGGACGTCGGCGCCGCCGAGCCCGTTCTGCGTGATCTTCTCGCCGGTGACGGCCTGGACGACGTCCGGGCCCGTGATGAACATCTGCGAGGTCTCACGGACCATGAAGACGAAGTCGGTGAGCGCCGGGGAGTACGCGGCGCCGCCGGCGCACGGGCCGAGCATCACCGAGATCTGCGGGATGACACCGGAGGCGCGGGTGTTGCGCTGGAAGATGCCGCCGTAGCCGGCGAGCGCGGAGACGCCTTCCTGGATGCGGGCGCCGGCGCCGTCGTTCAGCGAGACCAGCGGGGCGCCGGCCGCGATGGCCATGTCCATGATCTTGTGGATCTTGGAGGCGTGGGCCTCGCCCAGCGCGCCGCCGAAGATCCGGAAGTCGTGCGCGTACACGAAGACGGTGCGGCCGTGGACGGTGCCCCAGCCGGTGATGACGCCGTCGGTGTACGGCTTCTTCGCCTCCAGGCCGAAACCGGAGGCGCGGTGCCGGCGCAGCGGCTCGACCTCGCTGAAGGTCCCCTCGTCGAGCAGCAGGTCGATCCGCTCGCGGGCGGTCAGCTTGCCCTTGGCCTTCTGGGCCTGGGTGGCCTTCTCGCTGGGGCCGAGCCGGACCTGCTCGCGGATCGCGTGCAGTTCCGCGACGCGCCCGCGCGCGTCGTTCGCCGGCTGGGCGGCTTCGTCGCCCTCCTCGGCCTCGGCAGGCTGGGTCGGCACCTCGTCCAAAACGCTCATGACATCGACCATACGAGCGCAGGGCCCTCGGAAACGGCGTCCACTTCGTACAGTGTCCGGACCCGCTTCATGGAGCATCTGGACAGAACCAACACAAGAAATGCCCCGCACGGCACGTGCGGGGCCCTTTCTTTGTAGCGGTCGTCCACCCGGACTTCAGTGAACGGTCAGCGTCCGGTCACCGCGGCGGCCAGGGCGAGGACACGCCGGGCGTCATCCACATGGAGGTTCTCGATCATCCGCCCGTCGACCGTGACGACTCCCCGGCCCTCGGCCGCGGCGGCCTCGAAAGCCTCGATGATGCGCCGGGCCTTGTCGGTTTCCTCCTCCGAGGGGGCGAAGACCCTGTTGCAGATCTCCACCTGCTTCGGGTGGATCAGCGTCTTGCCGTCGAAGCCGAACTGCCGGCCCTGGACGCACTCCGCCTCGAAGCCCGCCAGGTCCTGCACGTCGTTGTACACGCCGTCCAGGATCGCCTTGCCCGCCTCGCGGGCGCCCAGCAGGGCCAGCGACAGCCCGGTCAGCAGCGGGGCCCGGCCGGGGACGTGCTCGGCGTGCAGTTCCTTCGCCAGATCGTTGGTGCCCATCACCAGCACCGTGAGCCGCTCGGAGGCGGCCGCGACGGCACGGGCGTCCAGCATGGCGCGCGGGGTCTCGACCATCGCCCAGATCGCCGTGCGGTCGGGGGCGCCCGCGGCCTCCAGGGCCCGCTCGACGGCGTGCACGGTGGCCGCGGAGTCGACCTTGGGGACGACCACGGCGTCGGGGCCTGCCTCGGCGGCGGCCCGCAGGTCGTCCTCGTGCCACGGAGTGCCGGGCGCGTTCACCCTGATGGTCAGCTCCCGCGGCCCGTACTCCCCGGAGGCGGCCGCGGCGGCGACCCGCTTGCGGGCCTCGGCCTTGGCGTCAGGGGCGACGGAGTCCTCCAGGTCGAGGATGAGCGCGTCGGTGGGCAGGCTCTTGGCCTTCTCCAGGGCGCGCTCGTTCGCGCCGGGCATGTACAGCACGGAGCGGCGGGGCCGCAGGGTCGCGTCGGTCATCGGCTCTGCTCCTTCCAGGCGGCCTCGTACGCCTCGGCCAGTTCGGGGTCCCGGGCGGCCAGCGCGTCCGCCAGGTCGACGACGACCTTGCACTGCTTCACGGTCGCGTCGTCCTGCATCTTGCCGTCGAGCATCACCGCGCCGGTGCCGTCGCCCATCGCGTCGATGACCCTGCGCGCCCAGGCCACATCGGCGGGGGCCGGGGAGAAGACCCGCTTGGCGATGTCGATCTGCACCGGGTGCAGGCTCCACGCGCCGACGCAGCCCAGCAGGAAGGCGTTGCGGAACTGGTCCTCGCAGGCCGTGGTGTCCTTGATGTCGCCGAAGGGGCCGTAGTACGGCAGGATGCCGTGCGCGGCGCAGGCGTCGACCATGCGGGCGATGGTGTAGTGCCACAGGTCCTGCTGGTAGGTCAGCCGCGGCAGCTCCACGTCGGGGTCCTTCGGGTCCTCCCGCACGAGGTACCCCGGGTGTCCCCCGCCGACGCGGGTGGTCTTCATCCGGCGGCTCGCCGCGAGGTCGGCCGGGCCGAGCGAGATGCCCTGCATCCGGGGGCTGGCCCCGGCGATCTCCTCGACGTTGGCCACGCCCGAGGCGGTCTCCAGGATGGCGTGCACGAGGATCGGGCGGCGCACCCCGGCCCGGGCCTCCAGCTGGGCGAGCAGCCGGTCGACGTAGTGGATGTCCTCGGCGCCCTCGACCTTGGGCACCATGACGACGTCGAGCCGGTCGCCGATCTCGGTGACGAGCGTGATCAGGTCGTCCAGGGCCCACGGCGAGTCGAGGCTGTTGACCCGGGTCCACAGCTGTGTGTCGCCGAACTCGGTCCCCTTCGCGATGGCGACCAGGCCCGCCCGCGCGGCCTCCTTGCGGTCGGCGGCGACGGCGTCCTCCAGATTGCCCAGCAGGACGTCCACGGTGGGCGCGATGGCGGGGACCTTGGCCGCCATCTTCTCGTTGCCCGGATCGAAGAAGTGGATCATCCGCGAGGGCCGGAACGGTACCTCCCGTACGGGGGCCGGGGCCCCCACGGCCAGCGGTCGGAAGAAGTCCTTCGCGGAACGCATGCGGTCTCCCAGGGGTCGAGGGTGGGGAGCGTACGGCGCTCACCCTATGATCCGCGGGGGTTCGGCGTTACTGGTCAGTACGTGTGCTGTTGGTCACCGAGCGTCCACGGCCCCGGCGGCGGCAGGGGCACGCGGCCGCGCGCCGGTGGGCCGTCCGGGTGGCGGCGCCCGGCGGCCGGAACGTGGTCGAATGGCCTTTCCGCCGATCCGGGAGGAACACCGCCGATGACCACCGCGACCGTGCACAGCCTCACCCACTACCCCGTGAAGGGCTGCGCGGGCGTGCCCGTGAGCCGCGCCGAGGTGACCCCCACCGGACTGGCCCACGACCGGGTGTTCATGGTGGTGGACGCCTCCGACGGCACCTTCCGCAGCCAGCGCAAACTGCCGCGGATGGCCGTGGTACGCGCCGAGGTGACCGACGACGGCAAGCACCTGGCGCTGGCGGCGCCCGGCGCCGGGGAGGTGCGGGTGGAGGTGGCGCACGAGGGGGCGCTGCGCGAGGTGAGCATGTTCGACCGGCCGCTCGGCACGGCGGTCGACCAGGGCGAGGAGGCGGCCCGCTGGCTCTCCGACGCCCTGGGGCAGCCCTCGCGGCTGGTGCGGGTGCGGCCCGGCTTCGACCGGGACGGCTGGGGCGAGCACCCCGGAAAGGTCAACTTCGCGGACGCGCACGCCCTTTCGGTCGCGTCGCTGGCCTCGCTCGACGAGCTCAACCGGCGCATCGGCGAGCGCGGCGGTGCCCCGGTCCCCGTCGACCGCTTCCGCGCGAACATCGTGGTCGAGGGCTGGTCCGAGCCGCACACCGAGGACCGGGTGCGCCGCATGACCGCCGGCACCGCGGTGCTGGGGTACTCCGTCCGTGCGGTCCGCTGCGCGGTCCCGATGGTCGACCAGGCCACGGGGCGTACCGACGGGCCCGAGCCGGTGCGCACCCTGGCGGACTACCGGCGGGAGGCGGAGTACGGGAACAAGGTGAGCTTCGCGATGAAGGCGGCCGTGCTGCGGCCGGGAGTCGTCGCGGTCGGCGACCGCATCGAGGTCCAGGCGTGGGAGTGAGCGCCGCACCGGCCCGGACGGCGCTCCTGCGCCGCCCGGGCCGGGTCAACAGCGCTTCCTCGAAGCTCCGTCGGGGTCAGCAGCCCCCGCAGTTGTAGTAGAGGACGTCCCAGTGGTTGCCCTCGTCGGCGTAGATGTTGCCGGAGCCCGACTGGTACTGGGGCGCGCCGTCACCGCGCAGACCGATGTAGGCGAACGAGCCGTGGATGTAGTTGGTGACGCAGCTGTTCTTGCCGTAGTCGAGCTTGTAGCCGTTCCAGTGCGAGTACGTACCGCTCGCATGCCCGGTCTCGGTGCCGCCGGTGATGTTCAGGGCGCAGCCGCTCGCGTGCCTGAGCGTCACGGCACCCTGCGCGGTGGCCTGGTTCAGCTGGTCGAACGACGTGCAGGTGGCATTGTTGCGGTTGGAGCAGCCGCCGGACGACGACCAGGTGATCCCGGCGGACCGGAACATGGCCGTGGCCTGGGCGTGCGTCAACTTCGTGACGGCGTACGCGTCGTGCGGGGCGGCGAGCCCGGCGCCGGGCGCGAAGAGCACGCCGAGCGCGAGGACGAGCGCGCTCACGGCGGAGCGGAACTTCATGGGGGAACCCTCCTGCTGATGACCGTGCATCCTGTGGGGCGGCTGTGCAGGTGGAGCAGGAGGAGTGTTCCCGCGTTCTACGCGCGTATGCGCGGGAGTTGGGCCCGGCGGGCCTCACGCGGAAGGCCCCGCTGAGCGTGCGGCGGGGCCTTCGCGGGCCGACCGGCCGGGCATCCGCCCGTTACGGGAGGTCGCAGATCTGCGTCCAGCCGTTGTTGTAGCCGTTGCGGTAGCCCGTCCGGTAGTCCTGTCCGGGCTCCCTCGGGTTGAAGTTGAAGCCGAAGGCGTTGCAGGATCCGGGGGCACCCTGCTGGGCATCCGAGAGCCCGTCCCGGTTGCCCTGCTGGAATCCGCGCTGAGTGGCGGTCAGCGAGGGGACGACCTTGCCGTGCGAGGCCGTCGCCGCCGCGTCCGCGTGCGTGGGTGCGGCCGAGGCCTGCGACATCACGGCGGGCGAGAACGCGAGAGCCCCGGCTGCGACGAACGGGCTGGCCAGAAGTGCGATGGTTCGCTTCACGCGCATTTCTTGTCTTCTTCCTTCGAGACCGGGAATGCACAGACGGTGCCTCGACCTGACCAGGGCGCACGAGACGTGCCGTGATGAGTCAGGGAGCAAGAACTGCACTGCGATGCGCTGGGCACCGTCCAGCCGGCGGATTCCGGCTTCCGCCACCGTACGGCTGCGGTTTGTACTCTCCGCAACGGCGGCGTCCGTATTTCGACCGTAGCCACCCCTGGGTAAATTGTCCACCTTTGGGCTAACGCGCCTGATTGATTGGTCAACCGCCTCAACATCCGCCGCCGGAAAGGTGGATGCCTGTGGCAATCAATACGTGATGCGGTATGCCGCACGCCTTTCTGACGGCCCATGGGAAATGGCGCGTGAGAACAACGAAAATGCGGACACGGGCCGGGGCCCGTGTCCGCATGTCGTCCTTCCTCCTACGACCCGCCGTCGCGGTCAGTCCCGGCGCGGCTCGACCCCCGCGCGCAGCAGCCCGTACGCGTAGGCGTCGTCCAGCGCCTGCCAGGAGGCGGCGATGACGTTCTCGCCGACGCCGACCGTGGACCATTCGGACGTGCCGTCCGAGGTGGAGATGAGCACCCGGGTCGTGGACTCGGTGCCGTGCTTGCCCTCCAGGATGCGGACCCGGTAGTCGACCAGTTCCAGCTTCGCCAGCTGCGGGTACGTGCGCTCCAGCGCGACACGCAGCGCCCGGTCCAGGGCGTTGACGGGGCCGTTGCCCTCGGCGGTGCCCACGATGCGCTGGCCGTCGGCCCAGACCTTGACGGTCGCCTCGTTGGCGTGGATGCCGTCGGGGCGGTCCTCCACGATCGCGCGCCAGGACTCGACGCGGAAGTAGCGGATGGGCCGGCCCTCGATCTCCTCGCGCAGCAGGAGTTCGAAGGAGGCGTCGGCCGCCTCGTAGGTGTAGCCCGCGAGTTCGCGTTCCTTGACGCGTTCGACGACCCGGCCGATCAGCTCGCGGTCCCCTCCGAGGTCGACGCCGAGCTCCTTGCCCTTGAGCTCGACGGAGGCGCGGCCCGCCATGTCGGACACCAGCATGCGCATGGTGTTGCCGACGAGTTCGGGGTCGATGTGCTGGTAGAGGTCGGGGTCGACCTTGATGGCGGAGGCGTGCAGACCCGCCTTGTGGGCGAACGCGGAGACTCCGACGTACGGCTGATGCGTGGAAGGCGTGAGATTGACGACCTCGGCGATCGCGTGCGAGATCCGGGTCATGTCGGCGAGCGCGCCCTCGGGCAGCACGGTGCGGCCGTACTTGAGCTCCAGCGCCGCGACGACGGGGAAGAGGTTGGCGTTGCCGACCCGCTCGCCGTAGCCGTTGGCGGTGCACTGCACGTGCGTGGCGCCCGCGTCGACCGCGGCCAGGCTGTTGGCGACCGCGCACCCGGTGTCGTCCTGGGCGTGGATGCCCAGGCGGGCGCCGGTGTCGGCGAGGACGGTGCGGACGACGGCGGTCACCTGCGCGGGCAGCATCCCGCCGTTGGTGTCGCACAGGACGACGACGTCGGCGCCGGCCTCGTGCGCGGCGCGGACGACGGCCTTCGCGTAGACCGGATTGGCCTTGTAGCCGTCGAAGAAGTGCTCGCAGTCGACGAAGACCCTGCGGCCCTCGGAGCGCAGGTGGGAGACGGTGTCCCGGACCATCTCCAGGTTCTCCTCCAGCGTGGTGCGCAGCGCCAGCTCGACATGGCGGTCGTGCGACTTCGCGACCAGCGTGATGACCGGCGCTCCGGACTCCAGCAGCGCCCTGACCTGGGGGTCCTCGGCGGCGCTGCCTCCGGGGCGGCGGGTGGCGCCGAAGGCGACCAGTTGCGCGTGGCGCAGGTCGAGCTCGCCGGCGGCCCGGGCGAAGAACTCGGTGTCGCGCGGGTTGGCGCCGGGCCAGCCGCCCTCGATGAATCCCACCCCGAAGTCGTCCAGGTGCCGGGCGATCGTCAGCTTGTCGGCGACGGTGAGGTTGATGCCCTCGCGCTGCGCGCCGTCGCGCAGCGTGGTGTCGAAGACGTGGAAGCTGTCGTCCAGTACGGCCGTCATGGTCTGATCCAACTCCTGTCGGGTGAGTGGTTCCGGAAAACCGGGTTCCACTTGCCCCCATTTTCCCTCGCGCTGGTCCGCGCCCGGCACGGGTGGGCCGGGAAACGAAAAAACCCCTCGCGGGTGCGAGAGGTCTGCGCGCGGGTCTGGGACACGGTGATCGCTTCCGCCGAGGTCTGCGGTGAGCGGTCACTGAGGACCGGCGCGCCTGCTGCCAATAATCATGACGAACGAGGGCACGCTCGCAGTCTGCCACACCCCGCCGACGGGTGGGACACGGTCTCACTATGCGGGCGACAGGGCCTCGTCCAGGAACTCCTTGACGTGCCCGAGCGCCTGTTCGCGGTCCATGCCCGGGAGCCCGATCACCAGCGGCACCCCGAAACCGTCCAGCAGCGCGCGCAGCCGCACCGTCGTCCGCTCGGGATCCACCGGCCGGAAGTCGCCGCGGGAGATCCCCTCGGCGAGCAGCGCGACCAGGTCCCGGTGCCAGACCAGTTCCAGTGCGAGCTGGCGGCGCAGGACGTCCTCGGCGGCCGTCGTCCGGTTCCAGACCTCCGACCACAGGGTCCAGCGCGGATCGCGGCGGCCGTCGGGCAGATACAGGCCGATCACCGCGTCCAGCCGCTCACGGGGGGACGCGGTGCGGCCGAGGACGCGGCGGCGTTCGGCCGCGAGCTGCTCCTCGCTCCACTCCAGGGTCTGCAGCAGCAACTCGTCCTTGCTGCCGAAGTAGTAGAGGATGTGGCCGCTGCTCATGCCCACCTGGCGGCCGAGGCCCGCCATCGTCAGCTCGGCCAGCCCGCGTTCGGCGATCGTCGCCATGGCGGCGGCCATCACCTCCTCGCGCGGCTGCTTGAGCCGCCGCCGGGGGCGGGCGGATCCGGTCACCTTGTGTCCTTCGGGGGCGGTCGTGTCACACCTGCGGCTGCTGCTGGGTGATGCAGTGGATGCCACCACCGTGCGCGAAGATCGTACGGGCGTCGACGAGCACGACCTCGCGGTCCGGGAAGAGCCGCTCGAAGATCGCCTTGTTGACCTCGTCGGCGGGGTCGTCGAAGGCGCACAGGATCACCGCGCCGTTGCAGAGGTAGTGGTTGACGTAACTGTGGTCCACCGGCTCCCCGTCGCTCTCCCGCACCCGCGGCGCGGACAGCTCCACGACCTCCAGCCGCCGCCCCCGGGCGTCGGTGGCGGCCCGCAGCAGGGCTGCGGCCTCCCGCGAGACGGCGTGGTCGGGGTGGGACGGGTCGCGCTGGTCGTGGACGACCACGACGCCGGGACGGACGAAGGCCGCGACGATGTCCACGTGCCCGCGGGTGCCGAAGCGCCCGTAGTCGGCGGTGAGGCCGCGCGGCAGCCAGATCGCCTGGCGGGTGCCGAGGAAGGCGTGGAGCTCCGCCTCGGCCCGCTCCCGGCTCCAGCCCGGATTGCGGCCCGGGTCGAGCTGCACGGTCTCGGTGAGCAGCACGGTGCCCTCGCCGTCCACGTGGATCCCGCCGCCCTCGTTGACGAAGGAGGTCGCGTAGCGGCGGGCGGCGGCCTTCTGCGCGACCAGGGCGCCGATCCGGGCGTCGTGCTCCCAGGACGCCCATTCCTGGGCACCCCAGCCGTTGAACGTCCAGTCCGCGGCGGCCAGTCCGCCGTCGCCGGTGAGGAAGGTGGGGCCGATGTCGCGCATCCATGCGTCGTCCAGCGGCGCCTCGGCGACCGTGGCGGCGGTCCCCAGCGCCTCCCGTGCCCCGGCGGCGTCCTCGGGGCGGGCCACGACCGTCACGGGCTCGAAGCGGGCGACCGCCCTCGCCACCGCGGCCCACGCGGCACGGGAGGCGGCCAGGTCCTCCGCACCGTCGAAGGTCGTGCTGGGGGACGGCCACGCCATCCAGGTGCGCGCGTGGGGGGCCCACTCGGCGGGCATCGCGTAGCCGTCGGCGGCGGGGGTTGCGGGCATGGTGCTGGTCCTTGTCAGAGGAAGTAGAGACGGCTGAGCGACACCTGTTCCGCGGGCTCGGAGCGCAGCGGGTCCCCGTCGAGCGTCACCAGGCCCGTGCGCGTGTCGACGTCCACATGTCCCGTACGGGAGTTGAGGACGAGATCGGCCGGGCCGATGCCGCGGGTGCCGCGCACGGCGACCCGCCGGCGCCGGGTGGGCATGCGGTCGTGCTCCAGGTCGAGTGCGGCCCGGGCGACGAAGGCCACCGAGAGGTCGGCGGCGGTGGCGCCGTGGGCCCCGAACAGCGGCCCGAGCACCAGGGGTTCGCAGGTGTCGGTGGCGGCGCCCGGGTCGCCGGTCACGCCGTAGGCGGGGAAGCCGGACTTGAGCACCATCTGCGGCTTCGCCCCGAAGTACTCCGGCCGCCACAGCACGATGTCGGCGAGCTTGCCGGCCTCGATCGAGCCGATCTCGTGGGCCAGGCCGTGCGCGATGGCCGGGTTGACGGTCAGCTTGGCGATGTAGCGCAGGACGCGGGCGTTGTCGTCGTCCGGGCCGTCGCCCTCCAGAGGGCCGGACTCGGCCTTCATCTTCCCGGCCATGGCGAAGGTGCGGCGCACGGTCTCCCCGGCGCGGCCCATGCCCTGGGCGTCGGAGGAGGTGATGCCGATCGCGCCCAGGTCGTGCAGCACGTCCTCGGCGCCCATCGTCCCCGCGCGGATGCGGTCGCGGGCCATCGCGGCGTCGCCGGGCAGGTCCGGCTTGAGGTCGTGGACGGAGACGATCATGCCGTAGTGCTCGGCGACCGCGTCACGGCCGAAGGGCAGCGTGGGGTTGGTCGACGAGCCGATGACGTTCGGCACCCCGGCCATCTTCAGCACATTGGGGACGTGGCCGCCACCGCAGCCCTCGATGTGGAAAGCGTGGATCGTACGGCCCTCCAGCACCCGCAGGGTGTCCTCCACCGACAGGCACTCGTTCAGGCCGTCGCTGTGCAGCGCCACCTGGACGTCGTGCTCCTCGGCGACCCGCAGCGCGGTGTCCAGGGCGCGGGTGTGGGCGCCCATGTCCTCGTGGACCTTGAAGCCGCACGCGCCGCCCTCGGCCAGCGCCTCCACCAGCGGCGCCGGGTCCGAGGACGAACCGCGGCCCAGGAAGCCGATGTTGACCGGCCATGCGTCGAAGGCGTTGAAGGCGTGCCGCAGCGCCCAGGGCGAGTTGACGCCGACCCCCCACACGGGCCCGAACTCCTGGCCGATGATCGTGGTCACGCCGGAGGCCAGCGAGGCCTCCATGATGCGCGGCGACAGCAGGTGGACGTGGGTGTCGACGGCGCCGGCGGTGGCGATCAGCCCCTCGCCGGACACGATGGACGTGCCCGTGCCGACCACGACGTCCACCCCGTCGAGCGTGTCGGGGTTGCCGGCCCGCCCGATGGCGTGGATGCGGCCCTCGCGGATGCCGATGGAGACCTTGCGGATGCCGACCGCCGTGTCGATGACCAGCACATTGCTGATCACCACGTCGCAGGTCTCCCGTACGGCGGCGGCCTTCAGCGCCAGCCCGTCCCGCGCGGTCTTGCCGAAGCCGGCCAGGAACTCGTCACCGGGGCGCTGGGAGTCCGACTCGACGCGGACCACCAGGCCCGAGTCGCCCAGCCGGACCCGGTCGCCGGCGCGCGGCCCGTGCACGGCGGCGTACTCGTACGGATCGATGCTCATCGCTCCGCCCCCAGATAGCCGCACGCCGCGGCGCGCCGCAGTGCCTCCTGTCGCGCGCCGGGCGCGTCCAGCGGCCCGTCGACGAGCCCCGCGAAGCCGATCGCGACCCGGTCGCCGCCGATCGGGACGAGACCCACCTCCCGCTCCTCCCCCGGCCCGAAGCGCACCGAGGACCCGGCCGGCACGTTCAGCCGCATGCCGTAGGCCGCCGAACGGTCGAAGTCCAGCCGGGGGTTGGCCTCGAAGAGGTGGAAGTGCGAGGTGACGCTGACCGGGACGGGAGCGGTGTTGTGCACGGTCACGAACACCTCGGACGGCCGCTCGGGCAGGGCGGGACCGGGCAGCACCGCGCCGGGCGCCCGTTCCCGCAGGGAGCCCCCGCCGATCGGGTCCCCGACCACGGCCAGCCGCGAGCCGTCGTCGAAGACGGCCTCGACATGGACCTCGGTCACGATGTCCGCCACGCCGGGCAGCACGTCGTCCGGACCGAGCACGGCGCGGCCGGCCGCGACGGCCTCCGCGAGACGCGCGCCGTCGCGCGCGGCCTCGCACACCGCGTCGGCGATCAGCGCGGTCGCTTCCGGCACGTTCAGCCGCAGCCCCCGGGCGCGGCGCGCCCGCGCCAGTTCGGCCGCGCCGAAGAGCAGCAGCCGGTCACGTTCCGTCGGGGTCAGCCGCACGCTTCCGCACCTCCCACGAGGGTCACCGGGACACCGTTTAGAACGCCACTCTAAAGCGCGATGCCCTATGAGGGAAGCCTTGGCCGGGCCCTTGCTCGTCCTGGCACCGCATCCGCCTTGAGCGCCGTTCGAATCATCCCGCACGGCTGCCGCGCCGGGAAAGCGCGAAGCGGCCGCACGCGGCCCCGGAAAGTGCTCCGGGACCGCGTGCGGCCGCTTCGGACGTCGTGCGCCCCGCGGGGGTCAGGAACCCAGCGGGTGCATCCAGCCGTGCGTGTCGGGGGCCAGTCCGGTCTGGATGTCCAGCAGGGCCTTGCGCAGCTTCATCGTCACCTCGCCGGACTTCCCGTCCGCGACGCTCCAGTCCGCCCGCGTGGACTTCACGGAACCGACCGGCGTGATGACCGCGGCGGTGCCGCAGGCGAAGACCTCGGTCAGGGAGCCGTCCGCGTTGCCGTTCTTCCAGTCGTCGACGGAGATGCGGCCCTCGGAGACCTCGTAGCCCAGGTCCTCGGCGATGCGCAGGAGCGAGGCGCGGGTGATGCCGGGCAGCAGTGAGCCGGTCAGCTCGGGGGTGACGATCCTGTCCCCGTACACGAAGTACAGGTTCATGCCGCCCATCTCCTCGATCCAGCGGCGCTCCGTCGCGTCCAGCCAGACGACCTGGTCGCAGCCGTGCTCGATGGCCTGCGCCTGGGCGACCAGGGACGCGGCGTAGTTGCCGCCCGCCTTGGCCGCACCGGTGCCGCCGGGCGCGGCGCGCACGTACTCCTCGGAGAGCCAGACCGAGACCGGCTTGACGCCGCTGGGGAAGTAGGCGCCGGCCGGGGAGGCGATGACGATGAACAGGTACTCGTTGGCGGGCCGCACGCCGAGCCCCACCTCGGTGGCGAACATGAAGGGCCGCAGGTAGAGCGACTGCTCGCCGGTGCTCGGCACCCACTCGCGGTCCTGGGTGACCAGGGCGTCGCAGGCGGCGATGAAGGTCTCGACGGGGAGCTCGGGCATGGCCAGGCGGCGCGCGGAGGCCTGGAAGCGCTCGGCGTTCGCCTCGGGGCGGAAGGTGGCGACCGAGCCGTCCGGCTGACGGTAGGCCTTCAGGCCCTCGAAGATCGTCTGCGCGTAGTGCAGCGTCATGTTGGCCGGGTCGATGGACAGCGGCGCGTACGGCACGAGCTCCGCGTCGTGCCAGCCCCGGCCCTCCGTCCACCGGATCGTCACCATGTGGTCGGTGAAGTGGCGGCCGAACCCGGGGTTGGTGAGGATCGCCTCGCGCTGCGCCCGCGGCAGCGGGTGCGAGGAGGGCTTGAGCTCGATCGTGGGGATCGTCATAGATGATGTCCTTCGCGTCTGGTCATGGCGGACCGCACCCGCAGTCCTCCAAGGTGCCAGGACATCCGAGTTTCCCCTCGCACAGCGGCCCCACCGCCGATTATCGCAGCGGTGGGGCCGTGGACATACATGCGCGGCCCGAGAGGTCTGGGTCAGTCGTGGGAGTGCGCTGACCGTCCGGGCCGACTGAGGGGGCTGACCCGGCGGTCAGCCGGCTACTCGTGCGGCGAGCGTGTCGCCGATCTCACTGGTGCTGCGCGCACCGGAGCGCTCCGCGAGGTCCGCGGCGACCGCGCTCTCGATGCGCTCGGCCTCGGCGTGGTAGCCGAGGTGCTGGAGCAGCAGGGCGACGGAGAGCACCGTCGCGGTGGGGTCGGCCTTGCCCTGGCCGGCGATGTCCGGCGCGGAGCCGTGCACCGGCTCGAACATCGACGGGAAGTCGCCGCCCGGGTTGATGTTCCCGCTGGCGGCGAGGCCGATACCGCCGGTCACGGCGGCGGCGAGGTCGGTGAGGATGTCACCGAAGAGGTTGTCGGTGACGATCACGTCGAACCGCTCGGGCTGGGTGACGAAGAAGATCGTCGCCGCATCCACGTGCAGGTAGTCGGTGGTGACCTCGGGGTACTCCTCGCCGACCTTGTCGAAGATGTTCTTCCACAGGTGGCCGGCGTGCACGAGGACGTTGTTCTTGTGCACCAGCGTCAGCTTCTTGCGCGGACGCGCCTGGGCGCGGGCGTAGGCGTCCCGGACCACCCGCTCGATGCCGAACGCGGTGTTGAGGCTGACCTCGGTGGCCACCTCGTGCGGCGTCCCGGTGCGCAGGGAGCCGCCGTTCCCGACGTACGGGCCCTCGGTGCCCTCGCGGACCACCACGAAGTCGATCCGCGGGTCGCCCGCCAGCGGTCCCTTGACACCCGGGTAGAGCTTGGAGGGACGGAGGTTGACGTGGTGGTCGAAGGCGAACCGCAGCTTCAGCAGCAGCCCGCGCTCCAGCACACCGGAGGGCACGGAGGGGTCGCCGACCGCGCCCAGCAGGATCGCGTCGTGCGCCTTGAGCTGCTCCAGCTCCGCGTCGGGCAGGGTCTCGCCCGTCTCGTGCCAGCGCTTGGCGCCGAGGAGGTACTCCTTGGTCTCCAGCTTCACGTCCTGCGGGAGGACGGCGGACAGGACCTTGAGGCCCTCGGCCACGACTTCCTGGCCGATGCCGTCACCGGGGATCACTGCGAGGCTGATGCTGCGAGACATGCCGGTCACCTTACTCGGCCGTCCACTGGATGACACTTGCTGTCCGCATGGTGGGCAGCCCGGCCACCCGGCCGGACGGCGCCCAACCGGATGGCCGGGCCCGCCGGGCGGGCGTGCACCCTCACGGCACCGGGGACGGGACGTGCGGACGCTCGTACGGACGGATCACTTCACCATCGCGCACACGGCCAGGTAGGCGAGGCGGCGCAGGCGCCGGAAGGGGTGGGGGACGGTGGCGGTCATCGCTGCTCGTGTCCCGTGGAGCCGCCGTTGTCGCGGCGGTCGAGGGCGCGCTGCAGGGCCTCGGCGGCATTCTTGCGGGCGGTCTCGTCCATGGTGAACATCTCCCAGGTCAGAAGAGGAGGGTTGCGTCGCCATAGAACGGGGCGGGGAGCGGCGCTGCAGGGGGTGACCTGCCAGAGGTGCGCGGCTCACGACCGCCGGTCGCTGGTGGAGCGAGACGTTCGGCTTCTACAAAGCTAGGACAGCACGGCTCGTCTGTCTCCACAATTACTCGGACTTCCTACTATCTGAGACGGCGAAGGCCCGGCACCCCCCGATCGGGGGATGCCGGGCCCTGCCCCTTGCGGGTCAACCGGGGGCCGGAGCTCAGCCCATGTGCGGGTAGCGGTAGTCGGTCGGCGGCACCAGGGCCTCCTTGATCGACCGGGTCGACGTCCAGCGCATCAGGTTCTGCGCGGCGCCCGCCTTGTCGTTGGTGCCGGAGGCGCGGCCGCCGCCGAAGGGCTGCTGGCCGACGACGGCGCCGGTGGACTTGTCGTTGATGTAGAAGTTGCCGGCCGCGAAGCGCAGCTTGGCCATCACGTCGGCGACGGCGGCGCGGTCACGGGCGACGACCGAACCGGTCAGCGCGTAGGAGGCGACCGATTCCATCTGGGTGAGCATCGCCTCGAAGTTCTCGTCCTCGTAGACGTGCACGCCCAGGACCGGGCCGAAGTACTCCTCGCGGAAGATCTCGTGCTCCGGGTCGGAGGAGACCAGCACGGTCGGGCGGACGAACCAGCCGACGCTGTCGTCGTAGCTGCCGCCGGCGACGACCTCGACCGACGGGTCGGCCTTGGCGCGGTCGATGGCGGCCTTGTTCTTGGCGAAGGCACGGTCGTCGATCACGGCGCCGATGAAGTTGGACAGGTCGGTGACGTCACCCATGGTGAGGCCGTCGACCTCGGCCGCGAACTCCTCCTTGAAGCCGTTCTCCCACAGCGAGCGCGGGATGTAGGCACGGGAGGTGGCCGAGCACTTCTGGCCCTGGTACTCGAAGGCGCCGCGGGTCAGCGCCGTCTTCAGCACCGCCGGGTCGGCGGACGGGTGCGCGACGACGAAGTCCTTGCCGCCGGTCTCGCCGACGATCCGCGGGTAGCTGCGGTACTTCTCGATGTTGGTGCCGACCGTCCTCCACAGGTGCTGGAAGGTCCGGGTGGAACCGGTGAAGTGGATGCCGGCCAGGTCCGGGTGCTCGAGGGCGACCTCGGAGACGGCGATGCCGTCACCGGTGACCAGGTTGATCACGCCCTTGGGCAGCCCGGCCTCCTCCAGCAGCGCCATCAGCAGCACGGCGGAGTGCGTCTGCGTCGGGGAGGGCTTCCAGACCACGACGTTGCCCATGAGCGCGGGCGCGGTCGGCAGGTTGCCGGCGATGGCGGTGAAGTTGAACGGGGTGATCGCGTAGACGAAGCCCTCGAGCGGGCGGTGGTCCAGGCGGTTCCAGACACCGGGCGAGTTGGCGATCGGCTGCTCGGCCAGGATCTGCCGGGCGAAGTGCACGTTGAAGCGCCAGAAGTCGACGAGCTCGCAGGGGCTGTCGATCTCGGCCTGCTGCGCGGTCTTGGACTGGCCGAGCATCGTGGAGGCGGCGATCGTCTCGCGCCAGGGGCCGGCCAGCAGGTCCGCGGCGCGCAGGATGATCGCGGCGCGGTCGTCGAAGGACATCGCACGCCAGGCGGGAGCGGCGGCTAGGGCCGCCTCGACCGCGTCGCGGGCGTCGTCCTGCGTGGCGTTGGCGTACGTGCCCAGGCGGGCGCCGCGGTTGTGCGGCTGCACGACGTCGAAGCGCTCACCGCCGCCCATGCGCTTCACGCCGCCGATGGTCATGGGCAGCTCGACCGGGTTCCCGGCCAGCTCCTTCAGCTTCGCCTCCAGGCGGGCCCGCTCCGGGCTCCCCGGGGCGTAGGAGTGCACCGGCTCGTTCACCGGGGCGGGGACCTGGGTCACGGCGTCCATGAAAGACATCTCCTTGTGTCCTTGGGGGATCGGGGCGTGGGCTCAGCGGGAGGGGAGGAAGGACCGCAGGAAGAAGGCCAGGTTGGCCGGCCGCTCCGCGAGCCGGCGCATGAAGTACCCGTACCAGTCTGCGCCGTAGGGGACGTAAATGCGCATGCGCTCGCCGTCCTCCGCCAGCCGCCGCTGCTCGGCGGTGCGGATGCCGTAGAGCATCTGGAACTCGTACGAGCCCTGCTTGCGGCCGGCCCGGTGGGCCAGATCCTGGGCGATCGCGATCAGCCGCGGGTCGTGGGAGCCGACCATGGGGTAGCCCTCGCCCGCCATGAGGATCTTCAGGCAGCGCACATAGGCCCGGTCGACCTCGCCCTTGTCCTGGAGCGCGACGGAGGCGGGCTCCTTGTACGCGCCCTTGACCAGGCGGACCCGGGAGCCGGCGACCGCGAGGCGGCGGGCGTCCTCCTCGGTGCGGAAGAGGTAGGACTGGAGCACCGCGCCCGTGCCCGGGTGGCGCTCGCGCAGCTCGGCGAGGATCGCCAGCGTGGAGTCGACCGTGGTGTGGTCCTCCATGTCGAGCGTGACGGTGGTGCCGATCTCGCTCGCCAGCTCGGCGACCGGGCGGACGTTCTCCAGGGCGATCTCGTGGCCGCCGACCGGCAGCGCCTGGCCGAAGGCGGAGAGCTTGACGGAGACCTCGGCGCGGGTGCCGGCGCCCTCCTCGCGCAGCGCCTCCAGCAGCCGCAGGTACGCGTCCCGCGTCGCGACGGCGGTCGCCTTGTCGGTGACGTCCTCGCCCAGGTGGTCGAGGGTGACCTCCAGGCCGGACGAGGTCAGCGAACGCACGGTCTCCATCGCGGGCGCCAGCTCGTCGCCGGCGATGAAGCGGTTGACCACCGGACGGGTGATCGGCGCGCCCGCGACGACGCGGCGCATACGGTCGCTGCGCGAGGCGGCGAGCAGTACGGGACCCAGCACGGTCTCCTCCTGGGGCAAGGGCTGCCCAGGGGACAGGCAGCGTCGTCCGTGAAATCTAGGGTTCGCCTACCCCCGTCACCATCGACACCTGTCACGCGTGGGAACGGCGTCCCTCATACAGATGTATGAGGGAGAATGACGGCGTGCGAGGTGACTACCAGGAGCTGGTCGACGAGGTGTCGGCGCTCCTCGGCGCACCCGCGACCCTGGAGGACCGGGACTTCCGGCTGATCGCGTTCGGCGCGCACGACAGCGAGGACGACGCGGTGATGGACCCGGTCCGCACCCGTTCCATCCTGACCCGGCGCTCCACCGCCGAGGTCCGCGCCTGGTTCGAGCGGTTCGGCATCGCCCGCGCCACCGGCCCCGTCCACATCCCCGCGGCGGCCGACGCCGGGGTCTTCCGGCCCCGGCTGTGCCTGCCGGCACGGCACGGCGGCGTGGTGCACGGCTACGTGTGGCTGCTGGAGAACGCCGGGCACACCCCCGCACAACTGGCCGCGGCCATGGACGTGGCCGCCCGGATCGGCGCACTGCTGGCCGCCGAGTCCCGGGCGGGCGCCGACGCCGGCCGCGCGCTGGCCGCCGTGCTCACCGCCCGTCCGGGCCGCGGCCGGGACGGTGCCCGCGAGGAGTTGCAGGCCGCCCTGGGGCCCGACGCGGAGGAGGTGCACGCGCTGGTGTGCGTGCTGCCGTGGCGGTCCGGCGAGGGAGCCGGCGACGGCGCAGAGGCACCGGGACCGCGGACGGTGCCGGGCGCGGCCGCCTTGTGCGTACTCCCTCCGGGCGACATCGAGGGCGTCCCGCTGCCCGGGCTCGCGGCCCTCGTACGGCTGCGGTCGGCATCGGTCCCGGCCCCCGCCGTGAGCGCAGCCGGCCGGCTGCTGGAGGGCAACGGCACCCGGCAGGCCGCGCCGGACGCACGGGCCGGGGTCAGCGCGCCGCGCCAGGGCCTGGACGCCCTGCCCGGCGCCTGGCACGAGGCCGTGGCCGCCGCCCGGGCCGCCCGGGCGCAGCCGCGGCTCGGCCCTGTCGCCGAATGGGGCGCGATCGGCCCCTACCGGACGCTGGCCGCACTGCCGTCCGGCGCGGTCGACCCGGCCGTGCGCCCGCTGCTGGAAGCCGCGCACGCCGAACTCGCGCGCACCGCGGAGGTGTTCCTCGACTGCGCGGGCCAGGCCGGGCGTGCCGCCGGTGAACTGCGGATCCACCGGCAGACCCTTTACTACCGGCTGTCGCGCGTCGAGCGGCTCACCGGCCTCGACCTGGACGACGGCGAGGACCGCCTGCTGCTCCACATGGCGCTCAAGGCGGCACGCCTCGGCGACTGACCGGACTGTTGCCGACCGAAGGGGGCACAAGTAACGTGGCGCGGGGCCTCGGGGGGTCTGACCAGCGCGCGCAGGACGCGGGGGGATCCCGCGCCCGGCTCGGCCGACGGCGGGACAAGGGGATCGGGAACCGGTGACTCACTCCACGGAGGCGTTCGACCGCGAGCGCACGGCCCGGCCCGGCGCGCCCGCGAAGGGATCCGCCGCCCGGCCGCGACCGGACCGCCGACTGGTGCTCTCCCTCGTGCTGCTGGCGCTGTCACTGGCCGCCTTCACCGCGCTGTGCCTGTCGATGCCCGTGCCGATGGCCGACATGCAGGTCTACCGGGCCGAGGGCGCGGCCGTCGTGAACGGCACGGATCTGTACGGCTTCACGGTCACCGAGTGGAACCTGCCGGCGACCTACCCGCCCTTCGCCGCGATGCTCTTCGTCCCGACGACCTGGCTGCCGGTCCCGCTGCTCAAACTCGTCTTCATGGCCGGCAACCTGGCCCTGCTCGGCCTGCTCGCCCACCTGTCCTGCCGGACCGTCGGCCGGCCGCGGTCGCGCGGTACGCGGTGGACCGTGGTGGTGCTGGCGATGGCCGTCGGGCTGTGGCTGGAGCCGGTGTTCCAGACCATGCTGTACGGCCAGATCAACCTGCTGCTCGCGGTGCTGGTGCTGTGGGACCTCAGCCGGCCGGACGGCGCCCGGGGCAAGGGCGTGGCCATCGGCATCGCGGCCGGTATCAAGCTCACCCCGGCGATCTTCGCCCTCTACCTGCTGCTGACCGGCCGCCGCAAGGAGGCCGCCGTGGCCGGGGCGAGCTTCGCGGGAACGGCGCTGCTCGGCGCGCTGGCCCTGCCGGGCGCGACCGTCGACTACTGGACGCGCTGCATCTTCGACACCAGCCGGATCGGCAAGGTCTGGATCGTCGACAACCAGTCGCTGCAGGGGCTGGTGGCACGTGTCCTGCACACCCCGCACCCGGGGATGATCTGGGCGGCCACGGCGTTCGCCGTGGCCTGCGGCGGACTGGCGCTGTCGGTGTGGCTGGGGCGGCAGGGCCACGAGGCGTGGGGTGTGGTCAGCTGCGCGGTGACGGCCCTGCTGATCACGCCGATCAGCTGGTCCCACCACTGGGTGTGGTGCGTGCCGCTGCTGATCCTGCTGGCCGCGGACGCGCCGCGCTGGGTGCTGCGGGTGACCGCCGTGGTGTTCGTCGCCCGCAGCCTGTGGCTCGTGCCGAAGGCCGGCGACCTCGACCTGCACCTGGCGTGGTGGCTCCAGCCGTTCGCGTCCCCGTACCCGGTGCTGGGGCTGCTGTTCCTCGCGGCGGTGGCCGTGCGGTTCGTGACAGCGCAGGGGCGGCCGTCCCGGATCTCCCGGGACGACCGCTCCCAGCGGAGCCGGACCGCTGTCAGTTCTCGAGATTGACCGCTCGGGCCGAGGTCGCC
The DNA here is from genome assembly GCF_044751205.1 of Streptomyces sp. NPDC088732. NCBI lineage: Bacteria > Bacillati > Actinomycetota > Actinomycetes > Kitasatosporales > Streptomycetaceae > Streptomyces > Streptomyces sp. NPDC088732. Next base: position 1,914 of record NZ_JBIVLI010000017.1, on the reverse strand, counting down.
CCGATCTCCGCGGCGATGTCGCCCAGCACCGGCGCCGGAACGGCGGTGTCGACCGTCAGCGCCACCAGGGCCTCGCCACCGGCCTGGTCACGGGCCACCTGCATGCCGGCGATGTTGACCCCGGCGTCGCCCAGGACACGGCCGATGGTGCCGACGACACCGGGCCGGTCGGTGTAGCGGAGGAAGGCCATGTGGTCGGCGAGGACCAGGTCCACGTCGTCGTCGCCGACGGCCACGATCTTCTGCACGTGCTTCGGGCCCGCGAGCGTGCCGGAGACCGAGACCTCGGTGCCGTCGGACAGCGTGCCGCGGACGGTCACCAGGTTGCGGTGGTCCGGGGACTCGCTGCTGGTGGTCAGGCGCACCTCGACACCGCGCTCCTGCGCGAACAGCGGGGCGTTGACGTAGGAGACCGTCTCGTCCACGACGTCCTCGAAGACGCCCTTGAGGGCGGACAGCTCCAGCACCTTCACGTCGTGCTGGGTGATCTCGCCGCGCACCTCGACGTCCAGGCGCACCGCCACCTCGCCGGCGAGCGCGGTGAAGATGCGGCCCAGCTTCTCGGCGAGCGGCAGGCCCGGGCGGACGTCCTCGGCGATCACGCCGCCCTGGACGTTGACCGCGTCCGGTACGAGCTCGCCGGCCAGGGCCAGGCGCACCGAGCGGGCGACGGCGATGCCCGCCTTCTCCTGGGCCTCGTCGGTCGAGGCGCCCAGGTGCGGGGTGGCCACCACGTTGTCGAACTGGAAGAGCGGCGAGTCCGTGCACGGCTCCTTGGCGTACACGTCCAGGCCCGCGCCGCCGACCCGGCCCTCCTTGAGGGCCGCGAACAGCGCCTCCTCGTCCACGATCCCGCCGCGCGCGGCGTTGACGATGCGGACGTGCGGCTTGACCTTGCGCAGCGCCTCGTCCCCGATCAGGCCGACCGTCTCGGGGGTCTTGGGCAGGTGCACCGTGATGAAGTCGGAGACCTCCAGCAGCTCGTCGAGGCTGAGGATCTTCACCCCCATCTGGGCGGCGCGCGCCGGCTGGATGTAGGGGTCGTAGGCGACGATCTTCATGCCGAAGGCCGACATGCGCTGCGCGACCAGCGCGCCGATACGGCCGAGGCCGACGACGCCGAGGGTCTTCTCGGCCAGCTCCACGCCGGTGTACTTGTTGCGCTTCCACTCGCCCTGCTTGAGCGCGGCGTTGGCCGGGGCGATGTTGCGCGCGACGGAGATCAGCAGACCGCAGGCGAGTTCGGCGGCGGTGACGATGTTGGAGGTCGGCGCGTTGACGACCATGACACCGGCCTTGGTGGCGGCGGAGACGTCGACGTTGTCCAGGCCGACGCCCGCGCGGGCCACGACCTTCAGCTTGGGGGCGGCGGCGACTGCCTCGGCGTCGACCTTCGTGGCGCTGCGGATCAGGATGGCGTCGGCCTCGGCGATCGCGCTCAGCAACTCGGCTCGGTCCGCGCCGTTGCAGTGCCGGATCTCGAAGTCCGGCCCCAGGGCCTCGACGGTGGCGGGAGAGAGCTCTTCGGCGATGAGTACGACGGGGTTGCTCACGTGAGTCCTCACTAGTCCCTGGCCGGCGGCCGCGTCCCGACGGCCGGAGGCGGTGGAAGGGAGATGGCATGCCGCGTGGAAGACGCACGACGCTGTGAGCCTGACGCGCTTGTTAAGGGAGTGTATCGGCGGCGGGCCCCGCATCCTGCGCCATCGCGGAAGGATCACCCGCACGAGGGTGTACGACGTGGCCAAAGCGGACGGTCCCGGGGGCGAGGAGCCTCCGGGACCGTACAAACCGCGGGAGGCATTACGCCTCTTCGTCCACCCAGCTCATGAGCTTGCGGAGCTTCTTGCCGGTGGTCTCCAGCAGGTGGCTCTCGTCGGCCTTCTTGTACTCGTTGTACTTCGGCAGGCCGGC